>NZ_CP114286.1:653500-980250 GCF_027111275.1 Flavobacterium luteolum
CTAAAGAAGCTTTAGCAGGTTTAAGACCAGTTTTCGCTGCTGACGGAAGTGTAACTGCTGGTAACTCTTCTCAAATGAGCGACGGTGCTGCATTCGTTTTAATTATGAGCGAAGAAATGGTAAAAGAATTAAACCTTGAGCCAATCGCACGTTTGGTAAACTTTGCTTCTTCTGGTGTTGAGCCAAGAATTATGGGTATTGGTCCGGTAAAAGCAATTCCGAAAGCCTTGAAACAAGCGGGATTGACATTAAACGATATCGAGTTAATTGAATTAAACGAGGCTTTTGCTTCACAAGCTTTAGCAGTAACTCGCGAATTAAACATAAATCCAGAAATCGTAAACGTAAATGGTGGAGCGATCGCTTTGGGACACCCTCTAGGATGTACAGGAGCTAAACTTTCTGTTCAGTTATTCGACGAAATGAAACGCAGAGGTAATAAATACGGAATCGTTTCGATGTGTGTGGGGACTGGGCAAGGTTCTGCGGGGGTTTACGAGGTATTATAGAGTGTTTTTAAGAGGAAAGAAGCAAGAAGCAAGACTTAATGTTGGAATGAAGATATTCTGAAAATACATTTCATAAAAGTAGTAAAAAACTTACTTTTAATTTTTCTTCTTATCTTGCCTCAAAAAACATGAGACACAATTTTAAGAATTTGAAAATTTGGATTTTAGCTATGGAAATTACAAATGATATCTATAAACTGACTGCCACTTTTCCAAAATCAGAAACGTATAGTTTAGTAAGTCAAATGAATCGATGCTCTGTTTCAATGCCTTCTAATATTGCCGAAGGTTCAAACAGAGGGAATAAACACTTTCAGCATTATTTAAATATTAGTTTAGGTTCGTCATTTGAATTACAAACACAATTATTGATAGCTTTTCAAAATGATTATCTATCTAAAATAAAAACAGAAGAAATAGAAAACAAAATAATTGAATTTCAAAAGATGACCACAGGTTTCATCAACAAGTTAGACAACAATCTTTCTTCTTGACTCTTGCATCTTTTAATCTAAACAAAAACAAAATGGCAGATACAATCCAAAAAAACGTGACTCGTGGTGGTCAGTTTTTAGTTAAAGAAACAAAATGCGAGGACATCTTCACACCAGAAGATTTCTCTGAAGAGCAGTTAATGATGCGTGACTCTGTAAAAGAGTTCGTAGACAAAGAATTATGGGCACACAAAGATCGTTTTGAGAAAAAAGATTATGCCTATACTGAATCATCTATGCGTAAAGCTGGTGAACTTGGACTTCTAGGGGTTGCGGTTCCTGAGGAATACGGCGGATTAGGAATGGGATTCGTATCTACAATGTTAGTTTGTGATTACATTTCTGGCGCTACAGGATCGTTCTCAACTGCTTTTGGTGCTCATACAGGTATTGGAACTATGCCAATTACGCTTTATGGTACTGAAGAACAAAAGAAAAAATATGTTCCTAAATTGGCTTCTGGAGAATGGTTTGGAGCTTATTGCTTAACTGAGCCAGGTGCAGGATCTGATGCTAACTCAGGAAAAACAAAAGCAGTTTTATCTGATGATGGAAAATACTACTCTATTACAGGACAAAAAATGTGGATTTCGAATGCAGGTTTCTGCAGCGTTTTCATCGTTTTTGCTCGTATTGGAGATGATAAAAACATAACAGGTTTCATCGTAGAAAATGATCCGTCTAACGGAATTTCTATGAATGAAGAAGAACATAAATTAGGAATCCGTGCTTCTTCTACTCGTCAAGTTTTCTTCAACGAAACAAAAGTTCCAGTTGAAAACATGTTATCTGAAAGAGGAAACGGTTTCAAAATTGCAATGAATGCTTTGAATGTTGGTCGTATTAAACTAGCTGCAGCATGTCTTGATGCTCAAAGAAGAGTTACTTCTGGAGCTGTAAAATATGCTAACGAAAGAATTCAGTTCAATACTTCTATCTCCTCTTTTGGAGCTATCCGTTCTAAATTAGCTGAAATGGCAACTAATGCTTACGCTGGAGAAAGTGCTTCTTACCGTGCTGCAAAAGATATCGAAGACAGAATCGCTGCTCGTGAAGCAGAAGGAACTTCTCATCAAGAAGCTGAATTGAAAGGTGTTGAAGAATATGCTATCGAGTGTTCTATCTTGAAAGTAGCGGTTTCTGAGGACGTTCAATCTTGTTCTGACGAAGGAATCCAGATTTTTGGTGGAATGGGATTCTCTGAAGACACTCCAATGGAAAGTGCTTGGAGAGATGCTCGTATCGCTCGTATTTACGAAGGTACAAACGAAATCAACAGAATGCTTTCTGTAGGTATGTTGATCAAAAAAGCAATGAAAGGACACGTTGATTTACTTGGACCAGCAATGAAAGTTCAAGAAGAATTAATGGGAATTCCATCTTTTGATACTCCAGATTTCTCTGAATTATTCTCTGAAGAAAAAGGAATTATTGCTAACCTTAAGAAAGTTTTCTTAATGGTAGCAGGAAGCGCTGTTCAAAAATACGGTCCAGAACTAGATGCTCACCAACAATTATTAATGGCAGCTTCTGATATCTTGATCGAGATCTACATGGCTGAAAGTACAATTTTGAGAACTGAAAAATTAGCAAAAGCTCAAGGCGAAGATAAAGTTCAGGAGCAAATCGCTATGGCAAAATTATACTTATACAAAGCTGTAGATATCGTAAACTTAAGAGGAAAAGAAGGAATCGCTTCTTTCGCTGAAGGTGACGAACAAAGAATGATGTTAATGGGATTGAAACGTTTTACAAAATACACAAACTTGCCAAACGTTGTCGCATTAAGAGAAAAAATCGCAGCAAAATTAGTAGCAGAAGATACTTACTGCTTCTAATATAAAGATAGTTTTTAGCTTTTAATTTGTTATAAACCCGCGCAAGTCCGAAACTGTGCGGGTTTATTTTTTTATAATTTTCAACGAAAGGCATTTCTTATAAGACGCAATATTTTTGCAGTTATTTGCAAAATATTTGTTAAAATTAGCTTTTCGACTCATGGAGAATAGTTAAACATCAAATGTATTACATTATATTTAGCGTTCTAAAAACTATAAAAAACAAAATAATGAAACAAACTAACCTAATTGCATCATTTTTATTGTGCTTTTGTATCAGTGTTACTTTCGCACAAAAGAATAAAAAAATGGACATTATTGCCTATTACACTGGCGATTCTCAACTTATTGATCAATACGAAGTTGGAAAATTGAACCAGATTATTTTTAGTTTTTGTCATTTAAAAGAAGGCAAACTAAGTGTCGATTCAGCAAAAGATTCTCTTACAATCAAACATTTAGTTTCGCTAAAAGCGAAAAATCCGCAACTTAAGATTGTTTTATCACTTGGTGGCTGGGGAGGTTGCGAACCTTGTTCAGAAGCTTTTTCTACTGCAGAAGGGCGCTTAAAATTTGCAAAATCTGTAAAAGAAGTAAGTGACTATTTTAAAGTTGATGGTTTAGATTTAGATTGGGAGTATCCATCAATTGAAGGACTTCCAGGTCATTTATATCAAGCTGCTGATAAACCTAATTTTACAGAACTTCTTAAAATTTTACGTTCAACATTAGGAAAAAAATATGAACTAAGTTTTGCAGCTGGAGGTTTTCAAAAATGTTTAGACGAGTCTATCGACTGGAAAGCTGTTGCTCCTTATGTAAACCGCATCAATATTATGAGTTACGATTTAGTAAACGGATATTCAAAAGTTACAGGACATCACACTCCATTATACAGCACAAATCCGAAAGAAGAATCTACTGATAGAGCTGTTGAATTTTTATTAAAAGCTGGTGTTCCTGCTGAAAAACTAGTAATTGGAGGCGCATTTTATACTAGACAATGGAAAAACGTAGAAAACATCAATAACGGATTATATCAAGCTGGAGAACACTTTCAAGGTGTTGATTTTAAAAACTACGCTACAACCTACACAGAAGCAAACGGCTGGAAATATTTTTATGATGAAAAAGCTCAAGCACCATATTGGTACAACGCTTCCACGAAAACTTTTGCAACATCAGATGATTTAAAATCGATCAAAGCAAAAGCTGAATACGCAAAAGCAAAAAAATTAGGCGGAATTATGTTTTGGGAACTTACTTTAGATAGTTTCCGCGACGGAATGGTAAATGAGATTTACAAAGTCAAAACTGAAAAATAAGATTTTAAAAAACAACCTGAACAACTTTTTTTCAGGTTGTTTTTTTTTGTAGTATTTTTGATAGGACTTTAAAAACCAAAACATTATGACATTTTTCAATAAAACGCGTTATGTTTTTTTCCATCTAAAGAATACTGCACAAAAACTGACTTTAAAAGTCTTTATTACAATATGCCTTCTACATAATTTCACCACTCATTCACAATCCAATTTAACTAAAGATTCTATTGGCTTAAACAAAGGTAAAATAGAAAATTTACTGAAATTAGATGAAACCAACAGCAATGATCTTTTTAAAGAAAATCAAACCCATAGACAGCGTGCTTTATTGTTTGATGCCATTGCAAAAAATATCCAAAGTGCCGATCTTATTCTAAAAACTGGAATTGACTATAAAGGTTTTACCTCAGAATTAGATTATGTCATCAAATTAAAAAAAACTGCAATTGATGGTATAATCAAAAATAAAAATGATTTTCAGACCCTGAGAAACATTACAGTTACCTCTGTTATGCTAACAGAATTGCAGACAAGAGTTGATCTTCAGCTCGAAAAAATCCAAAAAAACAATTTAGAACTGAGTCAAATACAAAGTACCATTGATTCTCTCACCATAAAAAAAGCGCTTTTTATATTACCGAAAGATTCTTTAAGAAAATCATTGTATTATGAACGTTATTCTGAAATGAATTCTCAGGTTAAAAAATTAAATGTAAGATTTAAAAACGCATTAGACAGCATCAGTAAACTACAGATTCTTGCCAGTAAATTTAAATATGATTTACAAAATGATATAATTGAAACTGATAATATCAGAAAAAATGAATTTGAAAATCTGTTCCATTCTGACGGACAAGTTTTTAAAACCAGTTCCAACAAAATGTCTTTTTATGATTCCTTTTTTTATTCCTTTTTTAAAGAATTTGTAATATTAGCCTTTTTCATATCAAATCATTTTAATACTCTTACCTTAATGCTATTGCTTGCAATTGCATTGATTGTTTATCTTTTGTTTCTCAAAAACAAATACAAACATGAAGGCATCTACAATCAGATTGAATTTTCTAAGCGTATTTTTAAACATCCTGTAGCCTGCGCTATATTAATTTCCTTTACGCTGTTTAATTTTTTCTTTGTTTATCCACCTTTTGCTTTTACTGCTTTAATTTGGCTTATTTCAATCATTGCCCTCAACGTAGTCAACAAAGAGTTTTTCAACGCCAAGGATAAATTTATTTGGAGAGTCTTTGTTTTACTATTCCTTCTTACTTTATACGACAATAATATTTTAATCCATTCGGTAAAAGAGGTTTTTCTCATTCTGATTTTAGCCATTGCATCTACACTGTTTAGCATTTACAATTTAAAAAACAATAAAAATCACCTAAATCCTCTTTTCAAATACAGTTTGTATGCATTAATCGTTTTTGAAACCGCTTCTGTGCTCTTTATTGTAATTGGCCAAAATTATAACTTAGGAAAATTGCTGATGGTAAACGGAATCATAACCGTTTTAATGTATTATCTGTTTTCAAACGCTTATCGATTACTGGCTGACATTATAAATTATTCGAATCTTATACGCGAAAGAAACGAAGAAGGCCAACTTGCAATAAATAAACTGGAACACATTACTTTTAATAGAACTCAAAATATATTATTCCTTATAAGCTGGATTATAACAGTCGGAAAAAACTCTTATTTTTTCCATACAATACTCGATCCTGTAATTGATTTTTTCTACGAGCGCAGAACCATTGGCGATATTAATTATTCTTACGACAGCATTGTAATTTTCTTCTTTATTATTTTTATTTCGGTAGTTATAGCAAAAATTGTCGCTTTTCTCACAAGCAATTCAATTGGCACTTCTGATACAAACAAAAAAAACAAGCTGGGAAGCTGGCTAATATTAATTCAGATTATCATTTTTAGCATTGGAATTAGCCTTGCTTTTATCTCTTCTGGAATTCCTGTTGACCGCTTAACAATCATCATTAGTGCATTAGGAGTCGGAATCGGGTTTGGTCTTCAAACATTAGTTAATAATTTGGTAAGCGGACTTATTATTGCTTTTGAAAAGCCTGTCAATATTGACGATACTATAGATATTGGTGGTCAGACTGTAAAAATGAAATCAATTGGAATAAGAAGCAGCGTTGTTGCCACATTTGACGGTGCCGACGTAATTATACCAAATGGCGATTTATTAAGCCAACACTTAACTAATTGGACTTTATCAAATAATAAAAAAAGAACCGATATTTCCATTGGCGTAGCCTACGGTTCTAATCTAGAAGAAGTGAAAAATTTATTAAATGAAATACTAAAAAATCATTCTTTAGTTTTACAAAATCCCGCTCCTATTATTTGGTTTAAAGAATTTAATTCTAGTTCAATTGATATTATAATTAAATTTTGGGTAAACCATATCAGCATGGCAAATGATGTAAAAAGTGATCTAATAATTTCGATTGATAAAGCTTTTAGAGAAAACAAGATCGAAATTCCATTTCCTCAACAAGACATTTACATCAAGCAAATTAACTCAAAAGAATCAGAGGATAAATCGGATATTTAACAAACAAAAAAAGGCAGTTATATATTTATAACTGCCTTTTTTCAATAAAGATATTTTTTACTGTACCTTATTCTTATCTAATTCCCCAATAAACGGAATTGCTTCTAAAATTTCGCTTCTAATTATGGTTTGAAGATATACCTCAAGCTGAATAAACTTCGCTGCATTTATAGAACCAATAGCCTTTTTTGCCTGATTATATGTTTTAGAATAAAGCTTTTCATAATCAATATGGTTCTTTAATGTTGCTTTTGCCAATTCATCAGCTTTAGCATCGGTTAAAGTTTCGTAATTAGCCGCATAATCATTTATCAATTGAAACTTTGTCTGACCTAAAGCCTTTCGCGACGTTTCATAATTATCATAAACTTTAGCAAAGGCTGTAGCTTGTGCATCAGATAAATTCATGTACTGTTTTACCAATTCGGCTTTAGATTTTCCATACACACTTTGTACTACTTCTAAATCTTCTTTGTAAGAAGACTGCGCATAAGATGAAAATGAGGCTACTGCCATGATAAGAATAAGACTTAATTTTTTCATAGTTTCAATTTTAAATTTGTTTTTAAAAATATATGCATACTCAAATATACTGATTTTAAACACATTAAATTATAATCAATATTTTAAAAGAAAGAATATTGATAAACTGCTGATAAGGCATAATAATTTAGTCCGTTGTTGGTATAAGCTCCGATATGATATTGAAATCTGACCGACTGCCCTTTGGCAATTGGAGTAGAAAAAGTTCCTCCTACTCGCCAGTTATCAATCTGGCTATCATCTGAAACTCCATCAGTAATAGTTCGACCTCCAAAAAACCAAGTCGTATTGAAGCCAACCCACATTTGGTTTTTAAAATAATAGCTTGCATGCGCCTGAAGGCTATAGGTTGGTTTTTGCTCTAATTTTTTTCCTAAATAATCATTATTATCCGTATAAAACCACATCCCGCCATAGGCTTCGGCATAAACATGAGCAAACCGTTTCGATACCCCTATTTCGGGTTTAAAAGCCCAGCGATTTGTTCCAATGTTTACTTGTTTATCGCCATAATATCTTCCTGTTGGAACTGAAGTAACCAAACTGACTCCAAGAATTGTTTTTTGCTCAAAACTTCTAAATTCAGATTTATCAAGTGCAGGAGAACCTAGCAAATTAATTCCGAAACGCACTTTCATATCTGCAAAACCAGTTCTTGAGCCAGTAACCAGCTGATCACTAATTACAGCAGATCCATCCATAAACGTAAAAGGTAGCGCTACCTGTATACGAGCCAGTTTATCTGCCATACCAAAAGTTCTGATATAATTTACAGCCATATTGTGGCTTTGAAGCGTAAAATCTTTTATGGGTAGAGAAGGATCTGTCAGCACATTTCCGTTCATAAAAACATAACCTGCAGCAATTACATTTAAACCTTTAGGAACATTTGCATACACTCTGGGTTCCAAATCCTGACCAAATACGCTGAACACACCAAAAAAGAAAAATAAAATCGAAAACTGCCACTTTAATAACCAAAGAAAGATTCTTACCATATATTCAGACGAATTTGTGACAAGTTTAGTATTGAATTAAATCATTGTTTCTCTGCTGTTTTTGGAGCATATATTACTCCATCATAACTAATTGGACCTCTATTATTGCTACTCACAGAAAGTGTTGTACTACCATTATAGAATATAGAAAAGGTTAAATCGTAGACATCACTTTTACCTCTTACTGTTGCCTTTAGAATGGTATTATTCTTTTTACTTTCGACTCTAATATTCTGCGGCTTCCCTTCAAATTTTATACCTCCATCGGTATTATAGCCTACATTATAACCACGTCCAAAAAAGGGAAGATCGCAAGTTGTGCTATCAACTTTAAACTTTAAAAAATAAGTATTATAATCTAGCTGAATTAATCTCCCGCCTTGAGGCGTTGTTTTTTGAGCTTCAAAAACAAAATTCCGACTATCTATAAGCGCTTTAATTTCATTTTGTTTCTTGAGTTCTCTTTCTTGCTTAAGTTCTTTTTTTGTTTTTTCCTGTCCATAAACCGAAAAGTTAATTACAATCAAAAACAGTAAAACAGACATCGTAGTTTTCATAACACTATTTTTTAGTAAAACGCATCATGGCAATATCTCCAGAAATAAAATTCAAGGTCTTACCATCATCAGTTACATCGTAAGAAGTTATTTTTTGAAGCGTACTCAAATAAGTTTGTTCACCTTGCAATCCATCCAGACACATCATTTTTGTTACTGCCATTGGTTGCGTAAAATCAATTTTGTTGCCATCAACAACCAATTTTCCTGTGTATGAATTACAGCTTGCGTTACCAGAAATCTGATTTGTTTTGGTATCAAATTGTATGGTTGGTTTTTTATTTGGATATAATCCATCAAAAGCAATTCGTGGTCCAGAAATGTAATTCAGTTCCCAATTTCCATCAAGCTTAGAAACTGCATCCGTTTTTGCGCATTTGCAGGAAATTAAAAACGAACTAAAAAAAACGAGGGTAATAATCTTTTTCATCATAACATTAAGGATTAAATGTGAGCGAATTAGATAAATGGTTTTCAGAAATTATTCGTTAAAAACCTATACGAATTTAAACAATATTTTCGATTTTTAACTCAATCAATATCAAATTATAACGTATAGTTTGACTTTTTTTTAACTTTTAGAGTTAATCAATTCCGTTATTTTATGTTAAATTTACTTAATCTTTAACTAAAAATGCCCGTAGATATGAAAAAACTAATTGTTTCTTTCGCTATAATTACAGCCTTAATCATTGGCTGTAAAACAAATAACAAATCAAATGACGCTAAAACTCTGACTGTTGCATTAGAACCAAAAAGCAACAGCAAAGTAGCCGGAACTGCTACTTTTGTTGAGAAAAATGGTAAAGTAACTTTTACAGCAAAAATTACTGGATTAGAACCTGGAGTTCACGCAATTCACATTCATGAAAAAGCAGATTGTAGTTCTGCAGACGGAAGTTCTGCTGGAGGACACTGGAATCCAACTTTCAAAAAACATGGAAAATGGGGAGTTGGGGAATATCATAAAGGTGATATTGGAAACTTTACCGCTGATGCAAAAGGTAACGGATCTATCACTTTAACTACTGACGAATGGTGCGTTGGATGTGGAGATTCTAATAAAGATGTTCTTGGCAAAGGTTTAATTGTGCATGCCGGAACAGACGATTTTACAACTCAGCCAACTGGAAATGCTGGAGGAAGAGTTGCCTGCGCAGGAATCATCAAATAAGAAAAATCATAATAACCGCTATTTTTAACAAAATCTAGCGGTTATTTCATTTTAAAATGAATCCTAAAACAAGAAAAAGACATAGCTTTGCATCAGCAAAATAAAGTCCATGATTAACCCATCAGCACCAGGCTGGATCGATAAATTTTTTAGTGAACAGAAGTTTTCAGAAGCTATTCCTTTTGAAACTGTAGATTCGTTTTACTATAAAGTAAGAGAAACGGGATTTATTTACGGACATATTATCGCTATAGATTCGCAAGTTCCTATTCCGATAAAAGGCTGGTTTAAAACCGAAATTTCAAAAGTCGCTTTACTTAATACTCTATATCATGTTTTTTGCTTAGAGAAAAGAAATTCGGAACCTAAAAATTTTATTTCTGAAGCTTTAAAGTTCTACAAGCAAATGAATCCAGAAGGATTTAATTTATTTAAAATTTTATTGCCAAAAGATACTCCTTCTCTATCTCTAGAAAACATTATTGACCAGAGAGTTCAAACCAATGATAGCATTATCAGCAAAAACTTCTCACATTTGGTAACCAATGCGTTATTGTTTATTGATGTTTTGGCCTTTAGACAATATTTGGAGCATGGAGAAATTCCTGAAAAATATTTAAAAAGAATTGAAGAAACGGTTCTCGGAATTGTTGGTTTGGCTTTAAAAACTAAAACTGTAAAATCACAGCACGACGATCTTTTAATCAAACTTTTTGAAGCTTCTATACGCTATTCCAAATTTTCAAAAGTTACTGTTGAAACTTTAGAAACTTTACAGCTTGATTATTTTAAAAATGAATTAGAGCATTATTATCTAATTGACATGGCTGGAATGGCTTTATGGAGTGATGGTGTTGTAGAAAATGAAGAATCGTATTTTTTATATGCCTTAGGGTCAACAATGGGAGTTTCTGATGATTTTGTAACGAAAAGCATGGATACAACCAATACTTTTATCACAACACATAAAAAGAAGATTCCATACTTTAATTATTCGAATCCTGTTAAGCACTTTTATGACCAAATGACACATAGTGTAGTCAAACTAATCATACGAAACAAAAACCGATTGATTAAGGAAATTGTACAGAGTAAAGAATTGATGGTGCTACTCGCCTATTCTACAACGAGAGATTTAGATGCAAAGGAAAAGAAGAAAGTAAAAAAACAGCTTTTGGACATTTGTAAAACCATTCCATCGCTAACCATATTTTTACTTCCTGGAGGAAGTTTACTTTTACCAATACTGATTAAGTTTATCCCAACAATGCTGCCATCGGCATTTAATGAGAATTTAGACGAAAACGAATAAAAAAAATCGCCCTTTTGAGGGCGATTTCTATTTCTATCTATTAAAGATCTAATTGGTAAACTTCGTCTAGTTCATCATTCGAAGCGATGTTTACATCTAAATCGGTTACAAAACCTGAATTTAATCCGTAAACCCATCCGTGAAGCATTAAATCTTGGCCATTTTTCCAAGCATTTTGTACAATAGATGTTTTTGCTAAGTTGTAAACTTGCTCTTTAGTATTAATTTCAACAAAAGCATTAAAACGCTCTTCTTCGTTTTCAATAGAATTCAAATATTTATCGTGCAGACGGTATTCATCTTTAATATGACGTAACCAGTTATCGATAATTCCAACAGACTGATGTCCCATTGCAGCTTTTACACCTCCGCATCCATAATGTCCGCACACAATAATATGTTTAATTTTCAAAACATTTACAGCATAATCTAATACACTTAACATGTTCATATCAGAATGCACAACCATATTGGCAATGTTACGGTGAACGAAAACTTCTCCCGGTTTTGCACCGACAATTTCGTTTGCAGGAACACGGCTATCAGAACATCCAATCCATAATAAAGGCGGTGATTGTCCTTTTGCTAAATCAGCAAAATAATTAGGATCTTTTGCCAATGAAGTTTCAACCCACTTTTTATTATTTTCTAATAACTGCTCATAAAATTTTCTCATTTTTTTTATTTTTTTGTGTGGTGATTTCTAATTTATAATAGTCTCAAAAAATGAACTTGATGTAAAGTTACCTAAAATTTGAGATTTCTTCTGCCTTAAAAACACCTTATTTTAATTATTCGCTTTTAACAACCTCTCTTTGAACCAGTTCTCTTTTTGCCACATCATAATAGTGTTCAATCGTAACATGATTACTATTTTCTGGCGTATTTTCCAATTCGTAAGCTTCTTTGAAACCTTTAAGCTTCACTTTAATATTTTCATCAACAGCTCTCGTCTCTTTAAATTCACGAATTAAATCTAAAACATCATGCGCGATGTACTCTGTATCATGAGCATTGATAATCACTTTAGAATTTTCAGGAATATGATTCAATGTTTGTTTAATCGCAGCTTTATTTAAAAACGAAACTTCTTGCGCTAAATCGATATGAATAATATCACCGTCTTCATATTCTTCTTTCTTGAAAACATAAGCTCTTTTCAAGTTTCCTCTTAGAACAAAAATAATACTGATGATAATTCCCAACGCAACACCTTTTAGCAAATCTGTCGCAACAACAAAGACCAAAGTTGCAATGAAAGGTACAAACTGGTATTTCCCCTTTTCCCAGAAATGCATAAAGGTTGCTGGTTTAGCTAATTTATATCCGACCAAAATCAAAACAGTCGCCAATGTTGCCAATGGAATCTTGTTTAGAATTGCCGGTATAGACAATACACTTATTAATAAAAGTACACCATGAATAATAGCAGACATTTTAGATTTTGCACCTGCATTATTATTTGCAGAAGATCTTACAACCACAGAAGTCATTGGCAAACCTCCTAAAAGAGAACTTATCATATTACCAACACCTTGCGCTCTTAATTCTACGTTGGTGTTTGTATAACGTTTTTGCACATCCATTCTATCAGAAGCTTCTATACATAAAAGAGTTTCAATAGAAGCGACAATGGCAATTGTAATAGCAACTACCCAAACTTGCGGATTTGTAACAGCAGTAAAGTCTGGGGTAATTATAATTGATTTAAAGTCATCAAAAGATTTTGGAACTGGCAAAGAAACCAAATGTTCTTTCGCAATTGCCAAAGTGCTTCCTGTAGATACAAATATTTCGTTTAAAACAACTCCTGCAATTACAGCAACCAAAGCTCCAGGAACTAGTTTTATTCTTTTTAAGAAAGGAACTTTTTCCCAAGCCAGCAAGATTACCAATGAAACTGCAGAAACTACTACAGCCCCTAAGTGAATATGATTTAAGACGTCAAACAAAAATGAAAATGAATTACTTCCATCGTTTTGAACAAAAGCCTGATCTCCTTCGAAATCTGCATCATAACCAAAAGCGTGCGGTATTTGTTTTAGGATGATAATAATTCCGATACCTGCTAACATTCCCTCGATCACGTTTGTCGGAAAATAGTTTGATATACTTCCTGCCTTTAAAAATCCTAATGCTAATTGAATTAATCCAGCAATAAAAACAGACATTAAAAATACATCGAAAGCTCCTAAATCGGTAATTGCGGTTAAAATGATAGCTGTTAACCCAGCAGCTGGACCTGATACACTAATATGCGACTGGCTTAAATATCCTACAACAATACCACCCACAACACCAGCAATAATTCCAGAAAATAATGGTGCTCCAGAAGCCATTGCAATACCTAAACACAACGGAAGAGCCACCAAGAAAACCACTAAACCTGAAGCAAAATCAGATTTAAGGTTGGCAAAAAGATTGATTTTTTTTGTCATAATATAATACTAAAAAAATTATTCATTAAAGATTTACCCCATCTCAATAGAAATGCGGCTAAAGTTCGAAATAATCGGAAGTATTATGCTACGTTAGGTGGTGGAGCAAATATGCTCGGAGATATGTTGTCTAGTTTGACAATATTTTCAGAAATAATTGTTTTTTTCTCGATATAAACCGGAATCAAAACTTCATGCTCAAGAATAGTAGGGTGAACTACATTTTTAAGTTCCTTATGCACTTCTTCTTCAGAGATACTAAAAGATATAGCCGTATTATTCCCTTTCTTAATCGCCTGAACAATTGTCGGGGTCGATAAGAAGGCAATAAATATGAATAGTAATATGCGGGCTACAAATTTCATCAGAACAAAAATAGCGTTAAACAAATAAAATCAAAGAAAATTCATAGAAATTTAACACAAACAAAAAAGCAGAATGCAATTTTTATTCCATTCTGCTTCTAATTATTTAAAAAACAATTATTTACAAAGTTTCTTCTAACCAAGCATTCATCATCCAAATCGTTTTTTCCTGCTCAGCAATGAAGTCACTCATCATAGAATTGGTACCTTCATCATTAATTTCATCAGATTTGTTCAATATTTCTCTCTCGATTTTCAATAAATCTGATAAAGAGTGAACAATCAATTGAACTGCCTTTTCATCGTTAGAAATATTTTTTCCAACCGTCAATTTATTGTTTTTAATATAATCTTCAAAAGTATGCAGAGGCGTTCCGCCAATTGTCAAAACTCTTTCTGCGATCATATCTATTTTCAATTGTGCATCAGTATATAATTCTTCGAATTTCACATGTAAATCAAAAAAACGCTTTCCACGAATATTCCAGTGAATTCCTCTCAAGTTTTGATAATAGACTTGAAAATTTGATAATAACACATTCAGTTCTTTTACTAATAATTCTGACTCTTTTACTGGTAATCCTAAAATATTTGTCTTCATAATCTAATTTTTTACACTAATTTACTACAAATTTAGAGTAACTTTACTAAAATAAACATAAATAAAAATTATATTTTCTTATTTTTGCATCACAAATTACTATCAACATGACTATAACTCAATTGCAATATGTGTTAGCGGTTGCTGAGCATAAAAATTTTACACTTGCTGCAGAAAAATGCTTTGTAACTCAGCCAACTCTTAGTATGCAAATACAAAAAATTGAAGAAGAACTTAATATTTTAATTTTTGACCGAAGTAAAAAACCGATTCAGCTTACCGATATAGGACAAAAAATCGTAAATCAGGCAAAAAATATCGTAAACGAAGCTGATCGTATAAAAGATATAGTAGAACAACAAAAAGGTTTTATTGGCGGAGAATTTCGTTTAGGAATTATTCCAACTATTATGCCTACGCTTCTACCAATGTTTTTGAATAATTTCATTAAAAAATATCCAAAAGTAAAACTCTTAATCGAAGAGCTTAATACAGAAGAAATTATCCTGAAACTAAAAAACGGACATCTCGATGCGGCAATTGCGGCAACTCCGCTTGAAGACGAAAAAATAAAGGAAATTGTTTTATACTTTGAACCATTTGTAGCTTATATTCCGGAACATCATGCTAGTTTCCAGAAAGAAGAAATAGAAGTTGCCGACTTAAACCTAAATGAAATCCTGCTTTTACAAGACGGACATTGTTTTAGAGATGGTATTTTGAATTTATGCAAAAACGTTTCTGACACCGACCAAACTAATTTCCAGATTCAAAGTGGAAGTTTTGAAACCTTAATTAAATTAGCAGACGAAGGCCTTGGTACAACGTTACTTCCGTACTTGCACACCTTAGACTTAAAAGAGTCCGACAAACTGAAGCTCCGAAACTTTAAGGAGCCAAAACCAGCTCGAGAGGTAAGTTTGATTTACCCAAAGAGCGAATTAAAGATGCAAATCATCGATGCACTCAGATCTACAATTGCAGGCGTCGTAAAAGGTGCAATTGTTTTTCAGAATGTTCAAATCATTAGTCCATTACAAAAGAAAGCGTAATAAAAAAGGAGCCAATTTGGCTCCTTTCTTTTTATACTTTAATTAGTTGTAGACTTTGTTTTAATTCTGGTTTTCCGACAACGAAATTCAGTAACCACTCTTGCAATTGTTCCATTTCGTAAGGTAACAGTGTTTTGATAGCTTTTTCTAACTCTTTGCAGAAAAGTATCGGATCGAAACTAACTCTTTCAAGTATTGATTTCGTGTAATCAAACATCATTTTTGACATAATAAAATAAGATTTTCGGGGGTTATCTATTTTTTTAAACTCGAACCAAATTTAAACAAATAACTAACATAAATACTACATTTAACTTATTTTTTTAAAAAATTTAGCAACGAATACGTTTTCTTAAAACACATAAATCAATATAGAATTATTCTAAATAACTCATTTAAACCTTTTTAAAAGCTCGAAACATTTCTCTTTTTCCTGGAGGCCCTGTTAATTTTTCCACAGTAAATCCGACTTCAATCATACTTCTTTTAACAACTCCTCGAGCAGCGTATGTAACCAAAACGCCATTTGGTTTTAAACTATTGTACATTTTTTGAAAAATCTCAGTACTCCAAAGCTCCGGCTGCACTCTATATCCGAAGGCGTCAAAGTAAATCAAATCAAAAATTTCAAAATCGTTTATTTCGTGAAAAAATTGTTTCCTTTTGGTTAACGAGAACAGGTCGCAAATTTCTGCCTTTTCATTCCATTCACTTTTATGCATTTTCTCGAAAATGTTCTCAAATTCCAATGCCTCAAGTTCAGCTGCATAATTCATTTCCAAGATTTCGTCTGCATCAACCGGATAAGCTTCTACTCCAACATAATCTATTTTCTGATTTTTTCTAATGGCTTCCAAATAGGTGATAAAAGCATTTAACCCAGTCCCAAAACCTATTTCTAAAATACTTATCGGATTTTCGAATAAAGAAAGTCCGTTTTTAATAAAAACATGTTTTGCTTCCTGAATTGCTCCATGTTTAGAATGATAACATTCGTCCCATTCAGGCAAACGAATTGTAGTTGAACCATCTAGCGTTTTAATTATTTCTCTTTTCACTTTTTTCAGAATTTTACAATGGCCCTTTATTGGTTTTAAAGCCATTTTAATAATCAAATTTAATCAAAACTAATGCGTAAAGCCTCAAAAAACCATACTTTTTTCATAAAATCTTTATAAAAACCAATCAAATATTTGAGTTTATTATAGGATAAATAAATCTCAGTCAAAAGCTATAAATAATGAATTTTCACTAAGCATTTTACAGATTTTTACTTAATTTTGCATTCAATAAATTCTATTTTACATGATATCATCACTTTAGTTTTTTCGACAGTGAAAAATATCTCACAAAAAAACTTACATAACTATGAGTACAACTCAAACAAGCAAAATTGAAATCATCAAAGCTGCTTCTACAAAAATCAATGAAGTAGATTTTGACAACTTAAGTTTTGGTGCTGTATTTACAGACCATTTATTCGAATGCGATTTTAAAAACGGGCAATGGCAAAATCCTGTCATTAAGCCTTATGCTCCTATTTTAATGGATCCATCTTCAAAAGTCTTCCATTACGGACAAGCAATTTTTGAAGGAATGAAAGCTTATAAAGATGACAATAATGATGTTTGGTTGTTTAGACCAGATGAAAACTTTAACCGTTTCAACAAATCGGCTGTAAGAATGGCAATGCCAGAAGTTCCTGAAGCTATTTTTATGGATGGTTTAAATGAATTATTGAAATTAGACAAAGACTGGATTCAAAGAGGAAACGGAGCTAGTATGTACATTCGTCCATTTATGATTGCGACAGGTCCTGGAGTTATCGCAAATCCTTCTGACGAATATAAATTCATGATTTTACTTTCTCCTGCAAAAGCTTATTATGGAGGTGAAGTAAAAGTTATCATTGCTGAGCATTTCAGCAGAGCTGCAAATGGTGGAATCGGTGCTGCAAAAGCTGCCGGAAACTATGCTGCTCAATTTTACCCAACTAACTTGGCGAACAAAGATGGTTTCCAACAAGTTATCTGGACAGATGATGCAACGCACACAAAACTAGAAGAAGCTGGAACAATGAACGTTTTCTTCAGAATTAATGACACTTTATTAACTGCTCCAACAAGCGAAAGAATTTTAGATGGTGTTACCAGAAAAAGTTTAATTGCAATGGCAGAAAAAGAAGGATTAAAAGTTGAAGTTCGCCCAGTAATTGTTTCAGAATTGGTTGAAGCTGCTAAAAACGGATCTCTAAAAGAAATCTTTGGAGCAGGAACTGCTGCAGTTATTAGCGTTATCAAAGGATTCTCTTATAAAGATGAATACTTCGAAATGGCTCCAATCGAGAATTCTTATGCTACTTTCTTAAAAGAAAAATTAACAAGTCTTCAAAACAAACTTTCTGAAGACACTTACGGATGGACAATTAAAGTTCAATAATCCAAAACCATTATAAAAAGAAACCCGATAAATTTACTTTTATCGGGTTTTGTTTTTTATAATAATTTCGAAAAATCAGGTTTAAAATAATTTGGGCCTTTCATTACTTTTCCGTCTTCACGATAAATTGGTTTTCCATCTTCACCCAATTTACTCATATTACTGCGTTGAATTTCATCAAATACAGCTTCTATTTTATCTTGAAGTCCGTGTTCTATAATTGTTCCGCACAAAATATACATCATATCTCCAAGTGCATCTGCAATTTCAACCAAATCATTATTTTGAACTGCCTCGTAATACTCTTCATTTTCTTCCTTCATTAAATTATAACGAAGCAATTTTTTCTCTGCTCCTACATCGGCAATTGGAGTTGCGCTATGGCCAATTTTAAAAGCAGTGTGAAATTCGGTTACGGCGTCAAGTTGTTTTTTCATATAGTAGTTTTCTTTTTTTTGCTAATTTAAGTCACTTTCTAATAAATCTGAAAATTTATTGAATGAAATGAAAAGCCAATTTAGCAGCAAATCGTTTACAAATCTCTAAATTTGCTAAAAATTTTTATAACTATGTTTAGTCAAGGACAAATACTATTTGGAGTATGCTTTTTTATCGCTTTTGTAATCATTATGATATTTGCTTATCGAAAAGATTTAAAATTACATAAAGTCTTTTATAAAGGAAATTACAAAGTACTCCTAGCCTTTCTGCTTTTTATTGTCCTTTTGTTCGTAATTAAAATATTTTTAAAAAGATAAATTATTCTGGTCGCCATAAAATAAACCTAATCATTATGGGTTATTAGTAAGACTCATGATAAATTTATAACTTTACCGAAACCAAACAATCTACCATGAAAATTCTAAAGTATTTATTTCTTTTTGCACTTTTAAGCTTTGTTGCTCTTACTGTTTTTGTTGCTACTCAGAAAGGAGATTTTTCTGTAGAAAGAAGTAAAGTTATCAATTCGCCTCGTGCAACGGTTTATAACTACTTAAATGACTTTAGAAATTACGAAGATTTTGAATCATGGTCGGTTGAAGATCCTTCTATCAAAATGACGTATGCTAATAAAACAAGCGGAAATGGCGCTACATTTTATTGGGATGGTGTTGATGGAAAAGGAAATTCTATTATCCTTAAAACAAAAGATGGCGAAAGTATTGACCAAAAAATGCAATTTGATGGTACAGAAGCTAATGTAAACTGGACCTTAAAAGATACTTTGAACGGAAAAACAAAAGTTACTTGGAAAGGAAAAGGAACAATGAGCTTTTTGTTTAAAATATATACCGCATTACATGGAGGTTCAGATAGAGTTATTGGAACTATTTACGAAAAAAGTTTAGCCAATATTGATAAAAACTTAGACTACGAAACCAAAACTTTTGCCGTTACAGTAGATGGAGTGATAAAGAAAACCGAAACTCCGTATATCAAACAGACTTTTACTAGCGAAATTGCCAAAATAAGTAAAAATGCTAGAATTGTAATTCCGAAGCTTATTCACTTTAGTGAAACAAATGGTTTGTCTGCGGTAGGAAAGCCTTTTATCATTTATCATACCTACGACACCAAAACTGGTTTAGCAAAGATTTCAATATGTCTGCCTATTAACAAAGAAATTTCAACTAGCTCGGGAAGCGATATTTTAGCTGGAAAATTAAATGGTTTTGACGCTGTAAAAACAACTCTTACTGGAGATTACTCTCATAGAAACGAAGCAATAGCTAAAACAACTGCTTACATTAATAACCAAAAAATTATTCCAGACTTAAGCTGGTCGCATCTTGAAATCTTGACTTTAAGCAAATTGGATGTAAAAGCTTCTTCAAAATTGGTAACTGAGATTTATTTCCCAATAAAGCCTAAAGTAGTTCCTGCTGCAACTGTTACCGAGCCTGTTTATGCTCCAGAAAGTACTGGCGAGACTACAAGCGAGCCACGTACAGAACAGCCACGCACAGAACCCGTAAAACGCAAACCAGCCGCACCAGCTCCTGCTCCAGCGCAAACACCTGCACAAGAAGAAGACTCAGAATTTTAAATAATTCCAAAGGTTTATTAAACCTTTTGCTTTAAATTCTGTCTAACTTCTATTAAAAAAAGTTTACAAAACAAAAAGTTTGATAGACGAGAAAGAATTTATAAAACAATTATTAACCCCTGAAACGCAAAATGTTGCGTTTCAAAGACTCTTGTCCGATTATCAGCGTCCTCTGTATTCTCATATTCGAAACATTGTTTTGAATCATGATGATGCTGATGATGTTTTACAGAACACTTTCGTAAAAGTCTTTCAAAATCTTAAAAACTTTAAAGGAGAAAGTAAACTTTTTTCCTGGATGTATCGCATTGCTACCAATGAAGCTTTGACTTTTTTATCTCAAAAAGCAAAATTAAATGGCATTTCGTCTGAAGATCTGCAAAACAAAACGATTGATAATTTAAAAGCTGATCTTTATTTTGATGGAGATGAAATTCAAATCAAACTTCAAAAAGCAATTGTAACGCTTCCAGAAAAACAGCAATTAGTTTTCAAAATGAAATATTTTGAAGAATTAAAATATGAAGAAATCGCAGAAATCTTAGGAACATCTGTTGGAGCTTTAAAAGCATCTTATCATTACGCAGTAAAAAAAATTGAATTATATGTTACATCAAATTAAACCTTTTGTAACAAAAACTATCTTATAAGTATCATGAAAACATTTAAATTAGAAAACGAACCCAAAATAAAATCTGGTTTTAAAACCCCAGACAATTATTTTGATAATTTTCCAGAAAAGGTTTTACAACAATTAGACGAAAAAGAAGTTAAAGTAATTCCTTTTTACAAACGTAACAAAACAATTTGGATGGCTGCTGCTGCCGTAATTGGATTTGCATTGTTAATTCCTGTCATAAATAATTATAAAGCAAACTCAAACGATCTTGACGAAGCTACTTTGGAAAACTATTTATCTTATCATTCTAATATCAGCCAATACGATTTAATTCAAACCTTAGACGACAGTGATATTGAAAAATTAGGCAACGATGTTACTTTGGAAGACGAAACATTAGAAGATATCTTGGCGACAAGTCCAAACTTAGAACACTTAATTTCAGAACAAAATTAAATCAAACTTAACTCAACAACTTAGCTTAACAATGAAAATAAAAAACATTTTACCACTCCTGCTATTTCTGACAAGTTTTTCAATTTTTGCCCAAAGCGGAAAAATTGATGAAAAGCGAGAAAAAATCAAAGCTTTTAAAGTATCTTTTTTGACAACAGAATTAGAATTAACTTCAACCGAAGCAGAAAAATTCTGGCCAATTTATAATGCTTACGACGATAAGCAATATGAATTAAAGTATTTAAAAATGAAAACGTATCTCAAAAAGCTTAAAGATGATAATCTTGTAAATCTTTCAGATAAAGATGCTGCAACATTATTATCTCAGATTGAAAGTACAGATAAGGAAATATATCAGCTTCGAGAAAAATATACGAATAGTCTAAAAAAAATACTTCCAGCAAAAAAAATATTATTGCTTAAAAAATCAGAAGACGACTTTAATAGAAAATTATTGCAACAATACCGAGACAAAGGCAATAAAGACTAAGAATAACAAAACAACAGCGATAAGAACCCTATATAATAATACTTACTTTATTATTTAGGGTTCTTATTTTTTTATTTAAAATTCAGTCGAACTACTTTATTATGTCCAGCTGCGATTGCAGTATTTCTGTTTACAAAACGAATGGTAAAAAATTTGGTATCTGTAGAAAGCTGCATCCAGTTTTCACCACCATTTTGAGAATATTGTATTCCTTCTGAACCTACACAAACAATTTCTCTTCCATTACCTCCAGGAACATATTGAATGCATGATGCATAACCAAATCCCATATTCTGACCAATTAATTGCCAAGTCTTGCCACCATCTTTTGTAAAAGCTTTATTATTGGCTTTATTATTAGGAAGGTCGTAATCTCCTCCTGCAATGAAACCTTGTTTAGAATCATAAAAATCGGCAGTAAAAATTCCTGTCATTTGCTTTCCTTGCACAATAGGAGTTTCTACAACTTTCCATGTTTTTGCTTTATCAGGAGAATAAAAAACACGTGCTTTTTTTCCACCTGAAACTAACCATGTATCATTTCCTTTTATAACGATATTAGTGTTACTTGCAGCAAAAGCAGCCTCTCCAGTACTATTTGTTGGCAATTTATCAGACAGTAATTTTGTCCACGTTTCTCCACCGTCACGAGTAACAATAATTGAGAACGTATCCTCTGTTGGATCACCAATTGCAATTCCTTCCTTATCGTTCCAAAACTGCATGCTATCGTAAAATACTTTCGGATTAATTTCTTTATAAACCAATTTAACTTTGCGGTCTTTTTTTGAAACTGAATAAAGGAGTGCCGGATTTGCAACACTTAGCAAAAAAATATCTTTTGAAGTTTGTGCAATACTTCTAAATTCTAATTTAAGTGTATCACGATAAATATGTTCTTCAAATTTTTCTTTTTTATCCAAATCATAATAACCAAAACGAGAATTATCTGCCCCATACCAAACTTTATTTTTATCAATAAGAATTGCTCTAATACTTATTCTGTCTTTGAATAATGTATCTACAGTCATAGATGTGAAGCCATTATTGTAAACAACGTCAGTTTTATAGTTAAATGTCCTAAAAGACATCAGTAAAATAAAAATAACACAAAATAAAGCGAGTTTTTTCATAGGAAATTTAAAATTTGGTTAACGCTAAAATACAATTAATTCCCACATAGAAAATAAATTTTCCCATTTTTTTCGACAGGCCTATTTATTGTTTCATTTACAGAACTTTATACAAAAAAAAATATTAGCAAACATTTATTCAAAATTAAAAAACTAACAATCAACTATTTACATACACCGTAATAACCTTCAAATTTTATGGCACAGTAATTGGATATCTCCTATCACAAATAATTTAATACAAATTAGCCATGAAAGCGAATTTACTTTTAATAGCGATATCAGCCTTAGTTTTTAGTTCTTGTGCTGTACAAGGCCAGACTACTGTATATGCAAAAAACTCAGATATAAGCGATAACTTAGATTTAAGAGCTGTTGCTTCAATGTTTGGAGAATCAGCTAACCTTCAAGATTTTGAAAGACGTTTAAATGATCCAAAATATCAAATATCAAATTTAGACCTTAATGGCGATAACGAAGTAGATTATCTTCGTGTTATTGAGAGCGTTGAAAACAGAACACACGTTGTAATTATTCAAGCTGTTTTAGATCGTGATGTTTACCAAGACGTTGCTACTATTGATGTAGAAAGAGACAATTACAATAAAGTAAGCGTTCAAATTGTTGGTAACACGTATTTGTATGGAGCAAATTATATTTATGAACCCGTTTACAGTGTAGCTCCTGTTATTTACACCTCATTTTGGGTAACAAATTACAGACCTTATTATTCAACCTGGTATTGGGGCTATTACCCAACGTATTATGCGGCATGGAGACCATATCCTGTTTATAGATACAGAAACAATATTAACGTTTGCATCAATGTACACAACACATACAACTATGTAAACGTGAGAAGAAGTTACAGAGCTCCAGCAATCTATGAAACAAGACGTACTTATGGATATGAAAGAATGCGTCCGAACAACAGTTTTGCAGAAAGACATGCTAACACAACCAACAGATATGATTTAGATCAAAGACGTGTTACGAGCAGAGAAACTAGCAGAAATACATATAATACAAACAGAAATTATACAGGTAGAACTTCTGATAACGGAATTTCTAACAGAACATACGCTGATAATAAAAACACAACAAGCAGACCTACTGTAGACAGAAGTAACAATAGCTATGGTAATAGCAACAGCAACAGAGGTTACAACTCTACAGGCAGAAGTTCTGAAAGTGTAAATACTGAGAGAAGCACAAATCGTGATTATTCTACTAGAGTAAATAATTCACAAAGAGCTGAGAGTACTCCAAGAGCACAAAATACCCAAAGAGTAGATTACGGAAGCAGCAATACTTCTGCTACATCAAGAGGATATTCTAATCGTGAGACAGCTGCTCCAAGAGCCGAAAGAAGTTCAAGAAGTTACTCAGAAAACCAATCTAGTGGAAACAATAGAGATTATTCTGCTAGACCACAGCAAAATCAGCGTTCAGAATCTCCAAGAATGAGCCAGGAATCTTCTAGAGTAAGCCAAGAATCTCGAGGAGGACAGAGCCAAAGAGATAACGGATCTAGTTCTAGAGGGAACGGCAGAAGAGGTTAATTTTAGAATAAATAATATTTAAAAAGAGAAGCACAATTTTACGATTGTGCTTTTTTTTATCTTTTTAATTTTAAATGCCTCTAATTTGTTTTAAAACAGTAAATTTGCAACCGTCTTTTTATAAAATTAACATGAGCGCATCGCATAAAAACTTACATAGTAAGTTGTCTATTGGGGGTTTATTAATTACTTTAGGGATTATTTATGGAGATATTGGAACCTCTCCATTGTATGTAATGAAGGCTATATTAGGCGATCATACGATAAATGCTGATATTGTTTTAGGAGGTATCTCTTGTGTATTCTGGACCTTAACATTACAAACTACAATTAAATATGTACTTATTACTTTAAGTGCAGACAACCACGGTGAAGGAGGAATTTTTGCTCTATATGCATTAGTCAAAAAAACAAAAATTCAATGGCTCATAGTACCCGCCATTATTGGAGGTAGTGCCCTGCTCGCCGACGGAATTATAACCCCACCTATTTCGATTTCATCTGCTGTAGAAGGAATTAGAGCATTCTACCCGACGATGGAAACACAAACCATTGTGTATATCGTAATTACAATTCTATTCGTTTTATTCACCATTCAGCAGTTCGGAACTAAATTGGTTGGTAAATTCTTTGCCCCAATGATGCTGATCTGGTTTGCTATGTTAGGAACCTTAGGAGCTATTCAAGTAGCAAATTATCCAGAAGTAATAAAAGCAATCAATCCATATTACGCTTATCATTTATTATCGATACACCCTGATGGTTTCTTCGTTCTAGGTTTCGTATTCTTATGTACAACTGGAGCAGAAGCATTGTATTCTGACATGGGACACTGTGGTAGAAAAAATATCAGAATTAGCTGGATGTTTGTAAAAACGACTTTAGTTTTAAACTATTTCGGACAAGCAGCTTATTTAATTCACCACGAAGGAAGCACATTACAGCAATTAGGTGGTGAAAACGGAAACCCGTTTTACTTAATTATGCCACATTGGTTTTTACCATTCGGAATTGTAGTTGCAACTCTTGCAGCTGTAATTGCATCTCAAGCGCTTATTTCTGGTTCGTTTACTTTGATCAACGAAGCAATGCGTCTGAACTTCTGGCCAAAAGTAAAAATCAAATACCCTACTGAAGTAAAAGGTCAATTATATATTCCGTCAATCAACTGGTTATTGTTTTTTGGTTGTGTTGGAATCGTTTTACATTTCGAGAAATCAGGAAATATGGAGCATGCTTATGGTCTTGCCATTATTTTGTGTATGATAATGACTACCATATTATTAAATTACTACTTAATCATGAAACGTGTAAAACTATACTTCATGGTACCGTTGATTACTATTTATTTATTGATTGAGTTTAGTTTCCTTTTCGCTAATATTACCAAATTTGCAGAAGGTGGTTATGTAACTTTAATCATTGCTAGTTTATTGATTTCTGTAATGACTATCTGGTATTTAGCTAAGAAAATCAACAAAAACTATACGAAAGTGGTTAAGGTTGACGACTACAAACAAGTTCTTGTTGAGTTAAGTCAAGATTTATCTATTCCGAAATACGCTACGCATTTGGTTTATATGACTAATGCTAACCGCGTTGATGAACTCGAGGAAAAAATCATTTATTCTATCCTTCAAAAAAGACCAAAAAGAGCTGATATCTATTGGTTCGTTCACGTGAATATTTTGACTGAACCTTATAAAACGCAATATAAAGTGACAGAAATTGCGAAAGATGATATTTATAGAATTGACTTTAATTTAGGTTTTAGAGAACCAACCAAAATCAATTTGATGTTTAGAGAAGTTATCAAAGACATGGTAAAACGTGGCGAAGTAGATATTACGAGCCGTTACGAATCTTTAAACAAAAACAATATTATTGGAGACTTTAAATTTGTATTGTCTGAGAAATTCTTATCAAATGACAATGATTTAAGATGGCATGAAAACATTATCATGAATTCTTATTTCTTCATCAAGAAACTGAGTTTGTCTGAAGAAAGAGCTTTCGGTCTGGACAGTAGCTCTGTTAAGATAGAAAAATTCCCAATGGTGCTTCATGCTCCAGAAAATATTGGATTAACGCGAATTATTTCAAAAGAATAAAAAGCTTAACAATAATTTCAAAAAACACTCTAAATTAGAGTGTTTTTTTCATTTAGTGAAAGTCTAAAGCAAGATTCAGTATTAAAAATTTAACTTTCAATCAATTAATAGTACCTTTGCAACTCAAAATATAGAAATGAGATTACACAGAAATTTAGTTTATACTACCATTGACTCTTTAAATGCAATTTTCAACGAAGGAGAATATGCTGATAAAGTGGTAGCAAGAGCATTAAAAAAAGACAAACGTTGGGGAAGTTCTGACAGGAAGTTTGTTGCTGAAACCATATACGAAATTGTTCGCTGGAAACGATTATACGCAGAAATTGCCGAAGTAAAAGAACCTTACGACAGAGACAATCTATGGAGAATGTTTGCGGTTTGGGCTGTTTTACGCGGTTATCCAATTCCAGATTGGAGACAATTGGAAGGAACTCCTGAAAGAAAAATAAAAGGACGTTTTGACGAATTATCTAAGACTAGAGCTATCAAAGAATCTATTCCAGATTGGATGGATGAATTGGGCGTAAAAGAACTTGGAGAAAAAGTTTGGGCTAAAGAAATTGCTGCGCAAAATCAGCCTGCAAAAGTTATTCTTAGAACCAATACTTTAAAAGGCACCAAAGAAAGTCTTCGCAATACTTTAATGGACTTAAATATTGAAACTGAATATTTAAAAGACCAGCCAGAAGCTCTTGTTCTAAAAGAAAGAGCAAATGTATTTTTGACAGATGCATTTAAACAAGGTCTTTTTGAAGTTCAAGATGCCAACTCTCAATTAGTTGCAGGATTCTTGGATGTAAAACCAGGAATGCGTGTTGTAGATACTTGCGCTGGTGCAGGCGGAAAAACATTGCATATGGCTTCTTTAATGGAAAATAAAGGGCAATTGATTGCAATGGACTTGTACGAAAGCAAATTGAAGCAATTGAAATTAAGAGCAAAAAGAAATGGTGCTTTTAATATCGAATACAGAATTATCGACAGCACAAAAGTGATCAAAAAATTACACGAAAAAGCAGACCGTGTTTTAATTGATGCACCTTGTAGCGGATTAGGAGTTTTAAAAAGAAACCCTGATTCTAAATGGAAATTACAACCTGAATTTATCGATAATATTCGTAAAGTTCAGAGTGAAGTTTTGGAAAGCTATTCTAAAATTGTAAAACCAGGCGGAAAATTAGTTTATGCAACTTGTTCAGTTCTTCCATCAGAAAACCAAGAGCAAGTAGAGAAATTCTTAAAAACAGAAATCGGACAGCAATTTACTTTTATTGAAGATCGTAAAATGTTAGCTTCAGAATCTGGTTTTGATGGTTTCTATATGGCGCTTTTGGAAAGAAAAAAATAAAATCAAATTCCAATATATTAAAAATCCCAAATTTCAATCTTAGTTATTGAAATTTGGGATTTTTTATTTTCTATGTCTCTCTACTTAGTCAACTTTGTCAAAGTTCAAAACTTTGACAAAGTTCCAAACTCCAATTTTGGAATTTAATTATTAGGATTTAATCTTGTAAAGTAGGTTTTCGCAACAACTTTCCGTTTTCGTTTTCTTTGAATTTTGAAACAAAAACTATTTCTTTGGGTTTTTCATATTTCCCTAAAACGTCAAAGAAATCAGGAGCAAATTCTTGTTTTTCTCCTTCTACAACCAAAACTAATTTTTCCCCTAAAGTAGTATCAGGAAGTCCTGTTACAAAAAACCTGTTGTTTATTTTTCCGATCAATTTCGCTTCAATCTGTTCTGGAATCAGCTTCACTCCTCCACTATTGATTACGTTGTCAATTCTGCCTAAAAATTTAAACTGTTGTTCATTTAATAATTCAACCAAATCATTGGTTACAATTGGCTCATCAGAAATAGAGGCAACATTAGTCACCAAACACTGACGATCGTCTTGAGATATTCTTACATTTGGAAGAATCGAAAAAACAGAATCACCTAAACGTTTTGCAGCGATATGTGTGATCGTTTCGGTCATTCCATACGTTTCGTAGATTTCTGTTTTAAGTGGCAATAATTTTTCTTCGAGAGCCGAATCTAATTTTGCTCCTCCGATAATAAGTTTTCGCACTTTAGAAAGTCCTTCGATAGAATTCTGAACTTGAAGTGGCACCATCGCAACAAAATCGTAAGTAGTACTATTTAAAGCCAACGGATGCAAACTTGGCGAAACCACATCTAATTCTAATCCTAAAATCAAACTGCGAACCAGCATCATTTTTCCAGCGATAAATTGGGTTGGAAGACACAATAAAGCCTTGTCTCCTGGTTTTAAATCAAAAAAATCACCCGTAGCCAACGCTGACTGAATCATGGCTTGTTTTTGTAATCTAACCAACTTTGGAAGACCTGTTGTTCCAGAAGTTGTCATTTCGATATAATCCTTTTTATCAAACCAATCTAAAAAAAACTCTCCAATAGATTGTTCATAGCTATCTCCTTCTTTGATAAAACTATAAGCTACACGGCACAAATCTTTTGCATTTAAATGATATCCATTTAATTTAAAATAATTGTGAACGTTATTATGAGTTAAGTTTTGCATATTCTTAAGCATTTATTTCGACATTACTAATTTTTCCTGTTAATCTTTCTTTCCAATTGGTCCAGCCATATTTTTTACTGAAAATAAAAAGCAGAATTGGATAAATAACTACGACTGGCAAAAGGACGTCTATTCCCGCCGAAGGTTCTGAAAGATCTTTAAATATTGCATGAGTTTGAAATGCAGACCACTCAGAGGTTACCAATAATGCTCCTACAAGATTATTCGCAGCGTGAAAACCAAGCGCCAATTCCATTCCTTCATCCATTAAAGTAATTATTCCCAAAAATAGACCTGTACCCATATAATAAACCATCACTATATTACCCATTTTAGTTACCTCAGGATTACCCCAATGCAAAGACCCAAAAATAACGGAAGTCATAACAAGCGGAAACCATCTATTGCGTGCTAAATTGGCAAATCCCTGCATTAAATAACCTCTAAAAACATATTCTTCTGTACTGGTTTGTATTGGAATTAAAATAATTCCTATAACGACCAAAATAAGAAAAGGTTTTAATTTAAAATTTAAAACAAAATTCTCTGGAGAAATAAAATAAACAATAAAAAAACTTAAAACAGAAATCGAACTCCATAAAAAGAAAGAAAAAAGAATTCGATTCCAATCTACTTTTGGCCTTGAAGTTGTGACTGATAAAAAAGTTTGATTATGCTTATATTTTACCACAAAATAAATTGCAGCAATAGCAAAAACAAAAGAAATCATTGCTAAGAAAAGCGTAATATTGGGTTCAAATATTTTCATGTAATTTCCATTAGAAGTCGAAATAATTTTACCTCCTAGATTTGCTCTAAATTCTATGGCAGCTATTAATGGAATTTGACCTATAAAAGACGCTGAAATAATAAAGACAGATCCTAAAAGATATTTCCAAAATTTATTTTCGGGTTTAATCCCTTGTTCTAAAAACATAAAGTTAAAATTTTAAAAAAATGAGAATTCAAATTCGATAAGTTAATCTTACTTTTGGTATTGCTAAAATACCCCTTTTTTATTGTAAGAATATTTGAAACGATTAAATATAACAAAATGATACAAATTTACCATAATCCGAGATGCGGAAAATCGAGAAACTGCCTTGCTTTTATCGAACAATCAAAGCAAGATTTTGAAATTATACCTTACTTAACCGAAACTCCAACTTTTGAACAGCTAAAAACATTATTAGGACAATTAAATCTTGAACCAATTCAATTAATCAGAACCAAAGAAAAAATCTGGATCGAAAATTTCAAAGGCAAGACCTTAAGTAATGATGAGATTATCAATGCAATGGTAGAAAATCCTATTTTAATTGAGCGCCCTATTGTTGTAAAAGACGGAAAAGCAATAATTGGAAGAGATCCTGAACTTGTTGCTTCTTTTTTAGATTGATTCTAAAATACCCTCTTAACATTTTTTTGTGATTTCTCTCTTTAAACCAAAAACTACATTTGCCGTCTAAAGAGAAAAGAAAAACCAGAAAATGAAAAAAATCAAATTTGCTGTATTACTTGTATTCTTGTTTACAAGTTTTTACAATTACTCTCAACAAGGTCCGGGCGGCAGACCCAAAGTAAAAGTCACTGGAAAAGTTTTCGAGAAAGTAAGCAAACAACCATTAGAATACGCTACAATTTCGCTTACCAAACCAAATGACACAAAAGTTGTTGCTGGTGGTATTACAAACCCGAAAGGAGAATTTGAAGTTGCAGTCGCGCCGGGAACTTACGATATAAAAGTGGAATTTATTTCATTCAAATCGACTGAAATTAAGCAAAAAAGCATTCAAGATGACACCAATTTAGGTGTCGTAAACCTATCTGAAGATGCTGCACAATTGAACGAAGTTGTAGTTCGTGCCGAAAAATCGACTGTCGAGATCAAACTGGACAAAAAAGTATACAACGTTGGTCAAGATATGATTGTAAAAGGCGGAAGCGTTAGTGACGTTTTAGACAATGTTCCATCTGTTTCGGTTGACACAGAAGGAAATGTAAGTTTAAGAGGAAGCGACAATATTCGTATTTTAATTGACGGAAGACCATCGCAAGCTATAAATATAGCAGAAGCTTTAAGACAGCTTCCCGCAGATGCTATTGATAAAGTAGAAGTAATTACAAATCCATCGGCACGTTATGATGCAGAAGGTGGATCTGGAATTATCAATATCATTCTTAAAAAAGGTAAAAACCAAGGTTTTAATGGAACTTTTATTGCCTCAACTGGTTTACCAGAAACGTATGGCGCAAGTGCCAACTTAAACTATAAAACTGAAAAGTTAAACTATTTCACCACTGCTGGTTACAACTATAGAACTACAGAAGGAGCTGGTAAAACAAATTCAGAATATTTTGATCAAAACAAAGTAACAAAAAGTTATTTAGACGAAGACCGTGATACAAAACGTGTCAGAAACGGATTTAATGGAAGAGCTGGTGTTGAATGGACACTGACTCCTTCTACATTTTGGACAAATGCAATCAATTACCAAAAAAACACTGGTGACGATAGAGATTTGATCAATTATTACAACTACGATGCTGCACATAATTATACAGGAACATCGTATCGTTTAAATGACGCAGATACTGGAAGTGAAAACTTTGAGTATACTTCGAACTTTATTAAAAATTTCAATGATAAAGGACATAAACTTACTGCAGATCTTTCGATTTCGAGAAATACAGATGACAGTTATAGCACCATAACAGCTTCACCAAATTTCAATAATACACTAAACGATCAAATACAAAAACAAGTATTATTTCAAGCCGATTATGTTCTTCCATTGGGTAAAGGAGGGCAATTTGAAGCAGGCTACAAAGGAAGTTTTGGAGACTTGAATAATGAATATTATGTAACTACCATCGAAAATAATGTTCCAGTAAAGGATCCTAATTTATCAAACACATTAGAATACAAAGAAAACATCAATGCACTTTACACTCAATATGGCTTTAAAGTAAATAAATTCTCTTATTTATTTGGCCTAAGATGGGAAGACACAGATATTCATGTTAACTTATTAGACAACAGCAATTTCAATACTAAAAAATACAACAACTTGTTTCCAAGTGCTTTTATTAGTTATGAAATCTCAGATCAAAGCAACTTTTCTGCAAGTTATAGCAAACGTTTATCTAGACCAAGAGGTCGTTTCATGAACCCTGCTGTAAATTATGCGAGCAACATTAATATCTTTCAAGGAAATCCAGACTTAGACCCATCTTTAACAGATAAATATGATATTGGTTATATTAAAAAATGGGATAAAGTAACCTTCAATACATCTGCCTATTTTGAAGATACAAAAGACGTTTTCAGCTTTGTAAGATCTCCTACTGGTGATTATGTAACTGCTGATGGTGAAGTGGTAACTCCTGCACCAGGTGAAGTAGTTCACGGTACTCCAGTAATCAAAAGTCAGCCTATTAACTTAGGAAAAGAACAAAAATTTGGTTTCGAATTCACATTTAATTACACTCCTTACAAATGGTGGAAATTAAACAGTAACTTCAATTTCTTTAATGTAAAAACTACAGGAGAACACAGTTACGTAGATACGCAAGGAAATACTATAGTTCAAAATTTAGACAATCAGGCTACATCTTGGTTTGCAAGAGTAAACTCTAAAGTTACTTTACCATATAAAATTGACTGGCAATTGACAGCAATGTACAACGGAGAGCAAAAAACAGCTCAAGGTAAAAACTTAGGGCAATTCGGAATGAATACTGCTTTAAGTAAAGATGTTATGAAAGATAAAGCGACAATTGCTTTCAACATTAGCGACGTTTTCAATTCAAGAAAAATGAGATCATACACTTATTTAGATGGAGTGACTTCGTATAGCGAATTCCAATTCCGTAAACGTCAATTCAATTTATCATTCACTTACCGTTTCAACAAACCAAAGAGCGAAAGAGATAAAAACGCACAGCCTAGAAATGATGGCGGCGGAGAAGGCGGCGGAGATTTTCCAGGATAATTTTTTTAAATTCCAATACTGAAATTCTAAATTTCAATCCAATTGGATAACTTCTAAAATTTAAAATCCAAATTCCAATTTTAAAGTTGGAATTTGGATTTCTTTATTTATAACGAAACCCGATAGGTTTTAAAACCTGTCGGGTTTAAATACGATTCAATTTGGAATTTGGAATTTCTTTTTTATTTGTACCAAAAAAAAAGAACCCTAATGGGTTCTTTTCTTATGACATCAATCTAAAATTAAATAGATTGTTCTTCTTGTCTTTTTCTGGCTCTTTTTTCTTTGATCATTTCCCAGCTAGCACCCGTAACCCAGTAAGATACGAAACCAACTAAGAAAAACATTAACCAAAACCCTATAGTTAGTATGGTTAAGAAAAGTAAAAAGCCTAAGTACTGTGAAAATTCAAACATGTTTTCCGGAATTTTTGAATGTTACGACAAATGTAGGGTATATATTTTTTCTCAGCAATAAAATCTAAATCAATTTTCGTTAAATAACATTTATCCGTATATTTATACTCATTTTAAATAAGGACTTTTTTCCGAATATTATTCAACTGTCTAAATTAGAAGAATATGAGTATTTTAAGGAGCTATTTCCCGCTATCCGCTACAATCTTTTATGTTTTTAAAGAAAAAACATAAAAGGATTTCCACTCCTATCGGGGCTAGAATTCATATTCAAAAGAAATTTGAAAAAACCCCAATATAAAAAATCCGTTTTAATCCGCGTTTTTACGAAGTAAATCAGCATTATCCGTGTTCCTTTTAATCTCAAAGATTGCAAGCTAAATCCAACAACTCACATTTTACAGATAACATTTTACAAGCAACATAATGAAATACAGAATAGAAAAAGACACCATGGGCGAAGTTCAAGTCCCAGCCGATAAATATTGGGGTGCACAAACAGAACGTTCGAGAAATAATTTCAAAATCGGACCAGTGGCATCTATGCCAAAAGAAATCATAGAAGGTTTTGCTTATCTGAAAAAAGCTGCCGCTTATGCCAATTATGATTTAGGAGTTTTACCAATCGAAAAAAGAGATGCAATTGCAACAGTTTGCGACGAAATCCTCGAAGGCAAACTAGACGATCAGTTTCCACTTGTAATCTGGCAAACGGGCTCTGGAACACAAAGCAATATGAATGTAAATGAAGTAATTGCCAACCGAGCTCAAGTTCTTAAAGGTTTTGAAATCGGCGAAGGTGAACAGTTCATAAAAGCCAATGACGATGTGAACAAATCACAATCATCAAACGATACTTTCCCAACCGGAATGCATATTGCAGCTTATAAAATGGTAGTTGAAACCACTATTCCAGGTGTAGAAAAACTTCACGCGACATTAGCAAAAAAAGCAGTCGAATTTAAAGACGTTGTCAAAATCGGGCGAACACATTTAATGGACGCTACACCATTAACACTTGGACAAGAAATTTCTGGTTACGCCGCTCAATTAGCCTTCGGATTAAAAGCTTTGAAAAATACTTTAGCCCATTTATCTGAAATCGCCCTTGGAGGAACCGCTGTCGGAACTGGATTAAACACCCCAAAAGGATACGATGTAAAAGTTGCTGAGTATATTGCAAAATTCACCAAACATCCTTTTGTAACAGCAGAAAACAAGTTTGAAGCACTCGCAGCACACGATGCCATTGTAGAAACACACGGAGCTTTAAAACAATTAGCAGTTTCTTTAAACAAAATCGCTAATGATGTAAGAATGTTGGCTTCGGGTCCGAGATCTGGAATTGGCGAAATCCATATCCCTGAAAATGAACCAGGATCTTCTATTATGCCCGGAAAAGTAAATCCGACACAATGTGAAGCTTTAACCATGGTTTGTGCTCAAGTTATCGGAAACGATATGGCCATTGCCGTTGGAGGTATGCAAGGACATTATGAACTAAATGTTTTCAAACCTGTAATGGCAGCTAACTTTTTACAATCGGCACAATTACTGGGCGATGCTTGTGTTTCATTTGACGAACATTGCGCTCAAGGAATCGAGCCAAACCATAAACGAATTAAAGAATTAGTAGATAATTCGTTGATGTTAGTTACCGCATTAAACACTAAAATTGGATATTATAAAGCTGCGGAAATCGCTCAAACCGCCCACAAAAACGGAACAACTTTAAAAGAAGAAGCCGTTCGCCTAGGTTATGTAACATCAGAAGATTTTGATGCTTGGGTAAAACCTGAGGATATGGTTTGACTTAATTGTGAATTATTAATTGTGAATTGTTAATTATCAAAAATGACGTACTGTCAAACTGAGCGGAGTCGAAGTCTTATTAGATCTGAAGCCCTTCGACTTCGCTCAGGGTGACAAATAAAACAAAAGCCTGAAATTGATATTTCAGGCTTTTTAATTTATAATTCAAAATTTACAACTCACCATTATCAACATAGTCTTGCAAATAGCTAAATCTTTCTGTCAGTTTTCCATTTTCTGTGATTTTGGCTCGTTTTAAGATTCCGTCTTTATCTCCGTTGAAGAAAGCAGGAATTACGTGCTCCATAAACTGTTCACCAAAACCTTCGCTGGCATCTTTTGGAATTTCGCAAGGAAGATTATCTACTGCCATGACCGCAACTGCTGCGGGATGAAAGAAATCAACTTCACGATCTTCTAAAGGAAAATATCCATATAACGGTTCTTCAATTGTTGACGAACGAACCGTACAAGCAATTGGTCCATTTACATCGCAAGAAATATCGGCTACAACTTTCAATTTGCAATCACTTGCATTGAGCATTTCTTTGGTTAAAATCATTGGCGCATTGCTCGCATAAAAATGTCCAGCAAAATAGATATCAGAAACTTTAGTGAATCTTTCAAAATCAGATTCATACTCTTCAGGATGATTCACAAAATCTGTAAAATCCAAAACCTGACCGTCTTTTCTTTTGTTATATTCTAAAACATCTAACTGTACATAAACAGCTTGAGCGTATTTCTTTGTCAGATAATTATCAATTGTAATTTCTTTTACTTTTATTGCATCCAAAATTTCTTTTGCTCCGCTCCCGACCTTTCCAGTTCCAGTAACCACAAATTTTAAAGCCGGCATTGTAATGCGTTTTAAATGCTTTATCAAATCCTCTTTTCCTGAAAGAGATTCTGCTTTTGGAAGTTTAAACAATTCAAATTTAATTCCGAACGCACGAATTCCGTTATAAACACCAACCATTCCAGCATACTTTCCGAAACCAATTAAACGATGATCATGCTCATTTACAATCGTTTCATGATCGTATAAATCGATATTTTTTTCTAAAATCGCCTGAAGCAGTTTTCTATTATGAGGCTGTTTTTTAATAGTATGAGAAAAAAAGAAATAAGATTTATTTGGAATCAAATCGTCTACAGGAACTTCTTTTACACCAAACAAAACATCGCAGTCAGATACATCATCAGCAACGGTAATTCCCATATTTTTATAATCGTCATCAGAAAATATTCTGATATCTGAACTTTCAACTTTTACAGAAGCATCATGATAAAGCTGCTTTAGTCTTGTCAATTCATTTGGAGAAAAAACAACTCTTCTATCTGGAGGGTTTTTTCTCTCTTTTATGATTCCAAATTTCATTTAATGTGGTTTTTTAGTATTTTATAATATAACTTTTTACAATGTATTTGTTTCAAATATAACAAATTTAGTTAAAATTTTGTTTCAAAAATTCTATTTAGAATGTTTTAAAACCGTTAAAAGCTGAAAAACAACCGACTAAAATTTACTTTTCTTAAAAAAAAGTTAAAAAACACAAATTAAAGCCCCAGAACCAAGAATACAACAAAATTGAATTCGATATATTTGTTTTAAAGAACGATGCAAATGATTTTCCTTAAAAAGACAAAGATACCACAATTACTTTTTTCAATGCTTGTTTTAAGTTCATGTGGTCAAAACAAAACAACAGCAACAGATACTACTCAGACAGTCGAAGATACTTTACCTAAAATGAAACCGTTAGGTGCAGAACCGAAAGTTTCACAGGCCTATAAAAACTCGGTTGTCGGCAGAATAAATCACTTTTACAATAAAAACTGGCCTAATAATACCATGAACGGAAGCTTCTTGGTTGCCAAAAATGGACAAATTTTATTTGAAAGATATAATGGTTTTGCCAATAAAAATGAAGGGACTAAAATAACTCCTGAAACAGCTGTACAAATTGCTTCAGTAAGTAAAGTACTAACTGCTACGGCGGTTTTAAAATTGGTCAATGCAGGTAAAATTGACTTAGACCAAAAAGTAAATACGATTCTAAAAACTTTCCCATACGAAGAATGTACTATTAGAATGTTATTAGATCATCGTACAGGAATGCGCAATTACGCTTATTTCACAGATCGTGACAAATCAATCTGGGATAGACACAATCAATTAACAAACAAGGATATCTTAAATATTCTGGCTACAAAAGATATTGGATTAGAATCAAGAACTGGAACACGTTTTAGCTATTGTAACACCAATTATGCAATGCTTGCACTTATTATTGAAAAAATTACAGGTTTGACTTATAAAGAGGCAATGTCTCAAATGATTTTCAAACCACTTGGAATGACCAATACGTATGTTTTTGATGATGATAAAGACAGAAAGAAAATCGTTCCTTCTTATAAAGGAAATGGTGTAGAAATTGGTTTTGATTATCTAGACAATGTTTACGGCGATAAAAATGTTTTTTCTACAGCAAGAGATCTTTTAAAATTTGATCGTGCGAGACAATCGCCAGATTTCTTAAAACCTGAATTATTAAAACAAGTTTATACGGGTTACAGCAACGAACGCAAAGGAACTAAAAATTATGGTCTTGGAATTAGAATGATTAATTGGGAAACCGGACAGAATTTTTATTTCCATAACGGCTGGTGGCACGGAAATACCTCATCTTATATTACTTTGATGAACGAAGGTGTAACTATTATTGCGTTATCTAATAAGATGACCAGAAATACTTATGCGGTTCGTAAACTAGCTCCAGTCTTCGGAGATTATCCTTTTAATTTTAAAGACGAAGAGTAAAATTATAGTCTTAAAGCCGAAAGTCAAAAGTCGTAAAGTCTTAAAAAACATTTGCCAATGCTGACTTTGGACTTTGACTTTGGACTTTATGACTTTTTTTTAAATTTTTAGTAGAAAGTAATTTCAAATACTCTAAATTTGCAGACTTATTTTTTGGGGTCGACTGGTTTTGACAGCAAGTCGAATTGAACAGTAAGCACGTCGAGCATTGAGACCTTGCTCGTAAATATAAGATCTCGAACTTTTACACGGCGAAAATAATTACGCTTTAGCTGCATAATCCGAATCATAGTACGATTGCGCCACGTCTCTACAAGGTAGAGAAGCTGGATTCTCCTGGAAAGCCTTGGTTTGTGGCGTTCCGTTCAGGGGAACCGTAAAAATAAACCTAGATATCCATGAGCTTCGGGTGGATTTCGAAAATTAAGAAGATAAGTGTTGGGTGGTTGTTTCTGGCCTAGCTCAACATCGAAAATTCAATCAGGAAATAAACGTGTAGAAAGCTCTTTAGTTGCTTGTTTGGACCCGGGTTCGATTCCCGGCGACTCCACAAAAAAGCCTGTAAACTCTTTGTTTACAGGCTTTTTGTTTTTCAGTTGACAATTTCGTTGTCGATAAATTTAGCATGTCTCTTTTGATTTCTTTTAAGTTTTTCATTAACCTTTGGTGGATTTAAAATTGCATTCACAAATATTTTCTTGTCCTCGTAAGTTTTCACTACATTTCATTCTCCTGAATAATTTTGTTGGCCTCCAAATTTATGCACCATACTATAAATTCGCTTGACTATTTAAATCCTCGTAATGCTGATGCATACTTAATTAACTCCTTTTGATTTTTGCTAATACGAACATCTATTTGGTCGTTAATTATTGTTGACATAATACTCTATTTGTTTTGAATTTATATATTGTTTTAAATTTTATTACTTTATCTGTTTCGTAGTTTATTCGTTTTTTATAATTAATAATTTGCTTTCGTTTTCTAGTTTTTTTAGTTTTTCTTTTTCATGATATTTATTCGAATCCTACAATTAAGAAGCAAGATTCCATATTAACTTTTGAAAATATAGGTAAAATAAGCGTACAAAAAATATTTTATAAATTTAACTAAGTGGCAATTATTATATATATTTGAAAGTTTTATTTTACAAATACTATATTATAACGTAATCCTAATGAAGATCAATCTTAAAAAACCGCCAACGCTCTTCGAGAATTTTATCCGAGTAACTGTAATTGCTCGGATTAAAAACCGTAAAAAACACTCGAAAATTATTAATACAATCAAATTATAATGAAAAAAAATTTATTTAAATCTTTTCTCATAGTCATAACTGTGGCTTTATTTTTCTCCTCTTCTTCATGTGAAAAAAGTGAAGAAATATTAACAAATAAACCTGAAAGCATCTATAGATTAACTGATCAGGATATTATTGATGCTAGCAATCTTATAAAATTGAAAGATGACAATATTCAAGCTAAAAAATATGGCAAAACTAGTAAAGCCAATTTTGATGAACAAGAAGCTCCTGAACAGCCATATTTACAATATATGGCTTTAATAGCCGATCAAGATTTACAAGTTGAAATTGATTATAGAACTGAACATATTTTAGATAAAACATATGAGGAAAATATTGAATATCTAAAACAATTGAATTTATATAGTGAAAATGAGCTTGCAGCTATAACTGCATTTAAAGATGAGTTAATAAATACAAAAAACTTCAAAACATCAATATTTCATTTTGAAAACGCAATTTTATTACTTCCAATGACTCAAAAAAAATTACAGCGTTTTTATAACTTAATTGATGGTTTAAAAGTTATCAACGCGTATGATCCAGAATTTTTTACTAAGGATAGCTATACATCTAAAAGTACAGGTTTTTTTGGAAGCTGCTTATCGGCATCAATCGGATTAGGGGCAGCATTTGTGGGACTTGCAACGATACAAGTTGGTTCTTTTGGAGTGTCAACTGGAGTTACTGTTGCGGGCTTTATATGGGCAAGTGCAGAATGGGGTGCTGCTTGTAAAGATGTAGGCGGAAATAAAAGAATATATCCTGCAGATGTCAATAAAGCAACTTTTCGTCATTCTTCAGATATTTTTATTACTTTAGATGAAAATGGAGATTTGGTAGAATCTCCTATTTTAGTTTACTATCAACCAAAACCTTATATTCCTTTTGAACCATAAAAATTATGATTAAAATAAACTATAAAATTCAGTTTTGCTTATTCGCTATTTGTCTTTTTTTCATCGGTCTAGGAATTTTCCAAACTTTTGATGAAGGATTAAAAGAAGGAATGGAGCTATTTTGGCAAATTTCTCATTTTGTCCCGTTTGTTATGGGAGCAATAATTTTTGGAAATAATATATATTCTAAAAAAGTAGAAAACTTCAAAAATTAATTTAGAATTACATTAGAAATTAATAAGTGCGTAAATATCTTACAGTTTACGCACTTATACATTTATAGACTTCAGTTAGAAAAAACAACAGCACGAATACCTAAGTAATAGTTCCTCTTTAAACTAAATTTACTTTTCAGTACCTTTCTCAATCTTCATTCGGAAATAAGCCTCTGATTGTTTTAAATTTTTATTATAATGATCTAGAATACTTTAAATTTTAAGCATTAAAAAAAATAAATAATCCCTTTCCCTTTAAACTTAAGCAGCATTTCTTCATGAGCTATAAAATCTCCATTTTTGATATCAAGTTTACCTAGTTCAGTATCATTTTTTAAATCAGCCATTATATATTTCTCACTCATTAATAGATTAACAATTTCTTGTAATTCAGAATTTGCAAAACTTTCGTTAACCAGATTGGTACTGAATCCGCTTTCAGTAAATGAAGAATTTTCCAATATAAAATTTCGTATCTATTTACTTATAAACAGCAAAATAGGTTATAAAAAGTGTAATAGCCGGCGACTCCACAAAAAAGCCTGTAAACTCTTTGTTTACAGGCTTTTTGTTTTTTTGTTTGACAATTATCTGTATTATATATAATTAAATGATACTTAGCAAATTACCAGACAAAGCTCTAATCAAAATTGATTTCAATGCCTAATTTGATTTTCAATTCATTAAAAGATTTCTTATCCAATGGCCCAAAAATTCTTCCGCTAAATTTATCAATTATAAAATATCTTGACACTTTCTCATTTTTAGGCAACTGTAAAGCAATGATATAATTATCATCTGAATACGCCTTTTTGACAGTTGCCTTTATGATAATTTCATCAAATTCGTTTTTAGCACGACTTTTATAAATGATTGCACCATCAGGTAAACCAATGTCTAAAGCATCATCTTCTGATAGGTAATAATAGCCATTGCCAAGATCTGCTTGATCTGTACATCCAGCTGTAATAAACATTACTAGTAAGCACAAAAATTTTCTCATTTTATTTTATTGTAATTTTTACAATATTTTTAAATTAGCAAAAAATAGAATTAATAATATCTGCCTTTGTTGTTGCAATAATTTTTGTAACAGACATTTATATCATTGAAGAATCAATATTAAATCGCTTAAAGAAGAATCTCCAATACAACCATCCAAATTGATAAAGAACAATTCCACTAATTGCTGTAATAGATGCAAGGTTAGTTACCATGTTATTTTTTGAGTTTTCCATATATATAATTAAAAATTCAATTCCAGATTTAAATATAAATATATCAGATTAAAACTAAATTTCATAATCTGCAAAATGTATTTGATTTAGCTTTTAAATAAAAAAGATAATTTCTGCCAAGCAAAAAATTCACCTGACAAAAATTATCAAAACATAAACACAATATTTTAGAGTTTCTTTTTTCCCTGTATCGTATAGATAATCAAAGAAGAAAGCAAACAGATTAAGGCAATTATTGCAAACAGAAATTTAGTTTCTCCCGTTTTTTCAATTATAAATCCGAGGAGCGGTTCGCCCAAAGCGGCAAATAAATAACCACACATATTCATTATTCCGATAGAAGTTCCAGTTCTTTCGGTTCCCATAATTTCTGGACATAGCGCCCAAAAGTTTGCCTGAGGGCCATATACAAAAAATCCACAGGTTATAAGCAACAGACTTACTACAAGTAAATTTGCATTGTGCGTAAAAAACAACAAAAATGAAAGACACGAACAAATGAGCATTCCGAAAAAAATGGAGCGATAATTACTTTTAAAGTAATACGTCGAAAGCTGTCCAAAAGAAAAGGCACCTAATGCCATGCCAAGTGGCAACAAGAATGTTACCCAAATTAAGGACGGATTTTTCTGCCAATCGTTTCCTAAAAAGTGTACGGGAATCCAAAATATTAGTCCGTACCGCGCCATGCTTTCTAAACCGAATGCAAGACAGACAATTCTAAACTTTTTATTTCCTAAAACATCGCTGTAGCTTTTCTTGATTTCAGAGAAATTAAATCCTCCAGACTTTTTCTCTATTGCAACTGGCGAAGGTTTTATGAATATCAGGAAAACAGTAGCTGAAACTAAAAGCAATAAAACGGGAATTCTAAAAAGCATTCGCCATTCTAAATGTAGCGAAGTAATGTAAATGGAAATCGCAAAAGTTACAGCAGACGAAAATCCTGCCGCCATGGTGTACATTCCGAATGCTTTGTTTCTTTCTTCGCTAGAAAACCAATTGGCAATAATTCTGCCGCCTGGCGCCCATGCCATCGATTGAAAATAGCCGTTTAAAAACCATAAAATCAAAATCATGTATGGTGAATGCGTAAAGCTTATACCTAAATTACAGGCAATTGAAAGATAAGCTCCAAGAGGCACTAAATATTTTGGACTGAAACGATCGGCCAAATTTCCGTTGATAAACTGTCCAATTGAATAACCAATCAGCATAGCAAAACTAATCCAGCCGATAAAAGTATACGAGATTCCGAGATCTTCTCTCATTGCTTTTGTTGCCCACCCAAAGTTGTGTCTGCCTGTATAAAAAAACAGGTAGCAAAACATGGTTAAAAAAAGCATTTGGTATTTTTTTGAGATTGTTCTCATTTTTAAATATTGATTAAAACCCTGAAAGGCTTATATTTTATAGCATATTCGAATGCTTCTTTGGTTTCTTTAAGTTCAAATTCTTTTTCGATGAAAGTTTGAAAAGGATAATCTTCAAAATAATCTTCAAAAAAAGAAACGGCATTTACAAAATCTTCAAAATTGTAATTGTGCATTCCTTTTATGCTCAATAATTTTCTGATCATCGTTTCAGGATTTATTGCAATATCTTCTGTTGGCGTTACAGCTCCAATCCAAATGTGCTGTGCCCCTATTGCACTATATTGCAATCCCGTTTTTATAGCTTCAACAGAACCGCTCATATCGATTATAACATCAAAACCTTGTTTATAAAATTGAGAAGCAATATCTTCTAGTTCAGCAATTGGAGATTGTGCATTATAAATATATTTTGCACCAAAATCTTTACTTTTTGTGAGTCTTTCATCATCAATATCCAAAACCGTAACCGAAGCTACTTTTTTCTGATCTGCGATTGAGGCTGCAATTAGACCTAAAACTCCAGCACCAAGAATCAGTATGTTTTTATTTTCAATTGTCTCGATTAATCGAAAAGCAGCCATTGCAGTTGCTCCAGCACAATTGATTATTGGAGCAAATTTTTGGTTTATAGATGAAGGCAGTTTCAAAATTCCTGTGCCTTTTTTAAGCACACAATGCGTTCCTAATCCGCCGTTGAATTTTTCCTCTTCGGTAAATTTCACATGACCGTATTTAAATAAACTAGCTGATTTTTGTGGCATTTTATCTTTTACAAATTCATCTTCATTTGGCGCTGCAAAAATTGTCCAAGTAATAATGTCTCCTAATTTTAAGACATTTCCATTCAAATCATAAAAAGGTTCATTGGAATCCATTTCTATAATCTCGCCCACAATTTCATGACCTAAAACTATTGGCGATGGTTCTTTTCGTCTTCCTGTAAAAGTGTGCAAATCACTTCCGCATAAGGTTGCGTATTTGTTTTTTACTAAAATTTCTCCCCTTTTAAGTTCAGGAAGTGCTGTAAATTCAGGAAGAATACTTCTTTCTCTGTCATCAAACAGCATTACGCATGAATTACACATTTTTTGTTAAGTTGTTTAAATTATCAATTTTAAATTGAGGTCCGTTTCTTTCTCCACTATTAGGTAGCAGAATATCTTTGTTGAATTTGTAGTCTATTTTTATTTCTTTCTGAGCCACATTCAAAATAAAATAGCCGTGAGCTGCGATGTTATTGTACACCATATGCGGATTTAATTTATAAAGCATTTCGCTTTTCTTGATTATCTTTTCTTCCGAAAGGCGATCATCATTTTTTGAAGTTATCGAAGGCGTTAAAAACTCCCATCCTGCAAAATTTTCTTTTGAAATCTTATCTGAGGCATACAATTCTAAAACATGACTTTGATGATGATCTCCAGTTAAAATAATGGGCGGATTTTTTAATCCCTGAAAAACTTCAATCAATCTATTTCGCTGATACGGATAACCTGTCCACCAATCTTCTTCTTTAACCGATTCTTCCTTTTTGCTTTTGTAGCCCGTAAACATAACCTGATTGACCAGAAAATTCCAACGGGCATTACTATTTTTTAATTCGTCAGATAAATATTTAAACTGTTTGTACGAAATCATTTTACGGTCTGGACTTTGTTTGCCAAGATCATTGCTCAAAAGCTGTTTGTCTCTTCCGTCTAATCTTTCTTCCAGAAAAATGAAATTAGCGTCGTTTCCGATTTTTATGGAACGGATCATTTCTTCAGCCGATTTTGCTCTTACGGGCATCCACTCAAAATAAGCTTGCATCGCTGCCGCACTTCTGTCTGTCCATTTTCCTTCATCGCTCTGATGATTTTTGGCACCGTCTTTATAAGCATTGTTCGCCAATTCGTGATCGTCCCAAATACAGATGAAAGGTTTATGCTGATGCGCTCTTTGAAGCTCTTTATCTTTACGATAAAGAGCATATCTTTTTCTGTAATCTGCCAATGTAACGAGTTCATGAAGCGGATCATTTTTTCTGTTGCTTTGTTCTAAGAAAACTTTGTTGCAATATTCTCCTGTTCCGTATTCGTAGATGTAATCACCTAAATGAAAAACGTAATCGATATCTGGATTATCGGCAATATGACGGAAAGAAGTAAAATAACCATCCTCATAATTATTACAGCTTATTACCGCAATCTGCAAAGGTTTTACAGCTGAATCTGGAAGCGTTTTACAAACTCCCACATCAGAAATAACATTTTCATAAATAAACCTGTAATAGTAAATCTGATTTTTTTTAAGGCCTGAAACATCAACTTTTACCGTATAATCTTTCTCTTGAGAAGTAGTAACAAAACCTTTTTTAATGTCTTTACTAAAATTTTTATCGGTCGAAATTTGCCATTCTACGGTACAATCTCCAATAGGATTGGCATTGATATGCGTCCAGATTATTACGGCATTTTCTGTGGGATCTCCTGACGCAATTCCGTGAATAAAATATTTTTTTTCACCTGAATTTAGCAACGATAAAAATGGCGAAGGGAACAGCAGCGGCATCATCCCCAGCATTGATTGTTTTACAAAACGTCTTCTGTTCATCTTAATATAAAATAGGCAATATTACTGCTTGAATGTTACTTGTATGTTACTGAATATTAAAATCTATAACTTGCTCCTACGCGGCCTCTTAACCCGTAATACTCTACTTGTTCTGGTCTTGAAACCACACCGTGATAGTATCGTAATTCTTGATTGTTAAGGTTATTCAAGTCAATGAAAAAAGTAATATTCTTTGGCGTTGTGTAGGAAAGGTTCATATCCAAATGAAAATCTTTATCCTGATATCTGTCGGCTCCTGGATTATCGCGAATCTCTACTAAAAATGCTTCACGATAATTGGCTGCTAATCTCGCCGCAAATCCTTTGTATTCGTATATAAGTGATGCGTTGAAAATATTTGGCGACTGATTCATTAATCCGATTTTTTCATTTCCTCTTCCTTCCAATGTGGTTTCAGATTTGGTAAAAGTATAATTTCCTTTTAAACTAAAATTGCTCAAAAATCCAGGCAATTCAGAAAACTTTTTATTAAAACCAACTTCAAAACCGTACAAAAAGGCATTATCAGAATTTAACGGTTTTGAGACTTTGTATAAGAACGTTTCACCGCCAACAGTTCTAATTTCATCATGCGATTCAGTATAAATCAGATCTGATAAATCTTTATAAAATGCGCTTCCTGTTATATAATCGCTTTTGTTTAAATAATAACTTCCTATTACATCGTAGTTCCAAGAAAAAGTAGGTTTTAAATCCACATTTCCTTCTACCACAGTATGATTATCTGGATTAACTCTTGTGCTCGGACTTAATTCGTTAAAAGCCGGACGTGCAAATGTTCTGGTTACAGCTGCTCTTAAATCCAGTTTTTTAGACGGTTTATAAATTAAATGTGCCATTGGCAAAAAGGCTCCATAATTTTTAGTTCCGTAAACTGGCGTAACGACTTTTGTAATATCATTAAATTCATAACTTTTGGCATCAACCGCTGTATTTTCGTAACGAATACCTCCAACCAAACGGAAATCTTCGTTTATATCCCATTCGCCAGACGCATAACCTGCCCAAACTTTTTCAGTTGCATCATAATTACCTGTGGCATAGCTTGAGTTTGTGGCATCCTGATAATTATATTTTAAGTTTTTTGCAATCGCAGGATTTCCCATTGGATCAATAAAAGAACGTTCTGTCGGATAATTGAATTTCAGATTATCATACGTATTATTCAATTCAGGAAACCAATTATTGGTCGGGAATTCTTCTCTTTCCCATTGATTTAAATACGCTTTTGGTGCTTTTGTATCGTAAATCCAAGTAATGTAACGATAGTCGTAAGTGCTTCTTTTATCTCTAAATTTTCCACCAAATTTGATTTTTAAATCTTCATTGGCATCATAATCAAAATCTAAAGCGGCAACTTTATCTTTTTCTTCCACATTACGAATCGAAGTCACATATCTATCCAAATAGTATTTTTCTGGATCATAGGCCGTAGCAAAATGCGGCTGAATGTTGTTTGCTGGATCACCAACATAACCTGCTGGTCCGTCGCCTTGAAGAAATTTATAATCTTTGCCATCCACTTTAACCAGATTGTTATACTTAACGGTCTGAATCCAGTTTCCGTAATAATAACCACGATCATTTTTAGTTGCAGACGAAGGTCCGTTGTAGCCAGCCCATGAGGTATATGCTGCTACTTTTGCATTCATTTTCAATTTGTCGGTCAATTTACTTTCGTATCCAAATTCACCTCCGTAATTTTTAAATAAATAATCTACTGTACTCCATCTTAAAACTGCATTGCTCGTTGTTTTATTAAAATAATGCATCGTTTTTCTGTTGTCTTCTTCGTCCAAAAACTGACTATAATAGCCTCTTGCATAGATTTTATTTCTTTTATTGAAACGAAAATCTGTCGCAGCATTGAATCCCGTATTAGTTCTCACACCTTGATAATTTCTCACGTCAAGCGTGTTTACGTTATGCAATTCATTTCCATAAACCACTTCGTAATCATCTGTAGAATAAGTACGGCGATTGTAATTGGACATTACTAAAAAGCCAAACTTTTTATTAAACAATCGTTTACCGTACAAAACCGTACTGTTGAAACCTACTTTATCATCAGCGCGAAGATTAACTGGAATACTTCCCGTAATACGAAGTGTTTCTTTTTTAGGAGAAAATTTCGGAATATAATTGATTGTTCCTCCAATTGCATCGCCTTCATATTCTGGAGTAATCGCCTTAATTACCTGAATATATTCCAGAAATTCTGTCGGCAATAAATCCATCGGAACAGTACGATTTCCTAATAAATCCCCCGAAGTTTTTGCTGCTGGCATACGATCACCATTAATGGTTGCCGAACTCCATTGAGACGGCGTACCTCTTACGGTAACATATCTTCCTTCTCCCTGATCTCGATCTATACTCACACCAGGAATTCGCTGAACTGCTTCTGCAGCACTTATATCGGGCATCTTGCCCATCGCATCTGCACTTACGACATCCATAATCGCATTAGATTTTTGGCGCATTTCTATTGCTTTTTTCTCGCCGCTGGTGTAATATTCTAAAACTACCTCATCTAACTTTTCTTCCTGTCCTATTATTACATTTCCTAAATCAACATTTTTATTAGAAACCGTTACCGAAATATGTTTTGCAACATAATTTTCGCTCGAAATTTCTAAATGGTACACTCCAGGTTCTAATTTTATAAAGAAATTACCATTACGGTCATTGGTTATTGTTTTTGATTTTTCTACAATCAAAATGGAAGCCGGATATAATGGTCCAGATTCAGTACTAATTTTACCTTTAACTTCTTGCGCGTACGAAGAGCCAAAGATTAATGCAATAACAACATACAGGAATGTTTTCATGATTTATTAAAAAATTAAAGATTGTTTTTTAACTCTGAAAGGTTATCAATAATATAATTGTGATAGTGGTTTTGAAGTTCTTCTCTGCTGTAAGCTCCAGTTGTAACTCCAACCACAAGTCCGCATTTTGCATTTTCTCCCTGCTGAAGATCAGACATGGTATCGCCTACTTTTCCGACTTGTGAAGCGTCAGAAATATTAAAATGTTCCATTGCTTTGAAAATCATATCTGGATAAGGGCGTCCGTGTTCTACTTCGTCTGAAGTAATGCTGAAATCAAAATCAATTCCTTGTTTCCAGTTTAGTTTTTCGAAAATAGCATCGGCAATTGGTCTTGAAAATCCAGTATCAAAAGCTACTTTGATTCCGTTGTTTCTTAAGTACTGAATGGTTTCATAAGCATTTGGTGTAGCCTGAACTTCGTTGCTTTGTTTGTAGTACGCAATCATTTTCTCTACAAACGATTGGTGAATTTTATTTATTAAAGATGCATCTACATTTTCGTCATTTATTAAAATCGAAATGGCAACTGGTTTTTCATATCCCATTACAACATTGATTTCTTCGATAGAAAATTCATAACCAAATTCTTTTAAAGCAGTCTGTAATGTTAAGCCAACTTTATTTTCGTCTTGGACTGTAGTACCAGCCATGTCAAATACAATTAATTCCATATTTTTTGTTTATTTTTACAGTGCAATATTACTATACCTTTGTTTACTATATGTAAACAAAAGGTGAAATAATGTTTAATTAAAATAAACTTTGTATACTTATACTAAACATGGAAGGAGTTGTAATTTTAGAGATTAGCAAACGCATCAAACAATATAGAACCGAGAAAGGCTTTACGTTACAGGAACTTGCCGATTTAAGCGGGGTCACAAAAGGAATGATTTCGCAGATCGAGAACGGAAGAAGTATTCCGTCGCTAACCGTTCTTTTAAGTATAGTAACTGCTTTACAGATTAACCTCAGCGAATTCTTTAAAGATATTAGTCAAGAAGAAGAATTGGTTATTATAAAGAGAAAAGATGCTTACGATCAGTTTCAAAAAGAAGGTTCAAGCGGATTTTTATACGAACGTTTTTTAACGCGCACCATAAAAAATTCAACAGTCGATATTGTATTTCTAACTTTGGAACCTAACAGCTACAGAGATCAAGTTACTACAGATGCCTATGAATACAAGTATATTTTATCTGGAGAAGTAGATTATCTTATAGCCAACGAAACCTATACTTTAAAAGAAGGAGATTCTCTGTTTTTTGATGGAAGATTAAAACACGTGCCTTTAAACAAAAGCTCTAAGCCATGTAAAATGCTGATCGTTTATTTTTTTGATAATTAAACCTTGAAAACGAATTCGATTATTACTTTATAAAAGACAGGAAATTTTAGTTCCTGTCTTTTTTTTTATAACTTAATATCATGTCAGATGAAAATTTGACAAAACTGTAAGAAAATTATATAAAACAAATAGCAGTCTTAGCTGTAATTTTAGATTAATCTAATTGAAGAATTAGATATGATTATTCATCCATTAAAAAGTTATTTATATGAGATCAGAAAATTACATGTCAGAAGAATTTGGATTTGAAATGAATTCTTATGAGGAACAGCTACTATTAAATTACGATGATTATCTAGACGGCGATTATACCAATAGGCTGACCGCTTCTAATCATTACAACTTAGAGCTTGGAGAATTGGAAGACAATCTTGAATATGACTTTCATTCAGAGTATGATGAAAATGACTGGGAAGAAGAGGATTCAAATGAAAATCTTGCAGGAGAATACGATAAGAACGAAGAAAAGCCTGGAAGTTTTGAAATGTTAAGCTAAATGATAATGTTATGAAAAATTTGTTTCTACTTCTAATTTCCTTTTTCTTTTTTTCATGTCAGCAAAAGGAAAACAAAGAAACTTTTGCTAAATCACCAATACCTGTTGTTCAAAAAGAAAAAAAGCAGGAGAATAAACAAATAGGCGACACTATTGCTATGAATTTTAAGAATGAAGAAAATGTGTTTTTGGCAGAAGGCCATATAGATTCTTTAAATTCAAAAGTATACATTCAATTTAAAAATGAAGATTTGGGCGAATTAAACGCTCAAATAATTCCAGATACGGGAAAAGGAAACATTCGTTTTAATCAAATTCTTTTTCCTGATAAAACCTCAGATGGTCCTTTTGGAATGGACTTGAAAATACCTCTTCAACAAAAAGGAACTCACATTTTAATCATCGGACATTCTTTAATGGCCGATAATCCATATTACGGTAAATTTAAAGTACAGTTAGACATTAAAAAAGAATAAGGCGCTAGAAAATTAGGCTTTAATTCTTCTTTTATTTCTCGCCCAATAAGTCAGATATACAATCCCAAGCACTAGCACTAAGATATCAAATCTGATGATTTGCGGTATGCGGTTGATTTGATCGTTATAATAAGTTCCTCCTAAAAGAGCACCAGAACCAATTCCGAGTTCCATTGAGATATACATTGTCGCAACCGCTTTTCCTCTATGTTCAGGATTACTCATATCAATAGTCCATGCACTAATCGCTGGTGATAAAATACCGGTACCAACTCCGTAAATTCCGGCTCCGACTAATAACATATTGATATCTCTTCCCGCACTTATTACAAAAAGTGCGATTGAAGTTATGATTAATCCAGCCATGATTACTTTTGGACGTCCATGTCTATCGGAAACTTTTCCTGCACCAAAACGCACCATAACCGACGCTACTGTAAAAGCTGTAAAAAACAATCCTTTATTCGTTGCGCCTAAATGTTCACTCCAATCTGGAATTAAAGTTAAAATGAGTCCGAATGCGGTGTACGAAAGAAAAGTGATAATTCCTGCTGGGAACACATTTCTATCTACAATATCATTTCGTCCAATATAAAACATAGATTTGTTCAATTTCTCTTTTGTCGCCAGCGTTTCTTTCATATTAAAAACAATAATAATCGATAAAAAAGCCAGAAATGACGAACTGTAAAACATTGCATTCATTCCATAAGCATTCACAATCATACTGCCTAATGCTGGTCCCATTGCTCCGCCAATACTAAAACATAATCCGTGCATTCCGAGTGCTTCACCCCATCTATGCTGCGGAATAATATCTGCCACATAAGCTGATGTTGACGTAGGTTTAAATCCTGTCGAAAAACCATGAACTAAACGCAAAAGCAAGAACCCTGAAACAGAACTTAAAATAGGATACAAAAATCCGCATACCACACATACCGAAGAACCTATTGCCATAACAGGAACACGTCCCCATTTATCGGTAAGCTTACCACTAAACGGACGGGAAATTGCAGCTGTTAATGTAAACAATGAGATAATAAGCCCTTTGTATTCTGCTCCTCCAAGACTGCTTAAATAATTTGGAAGTTCAGGTATCATCATATTAAAACTTGATGAAAACAGTAAAGAACTTAAGCAAAGTAAAATGAACTGTAAAGTATAGATTGATTTTTCGTTTTGTGGCATTATTATATTTTTAGATAACTTAAGGCTTATAGGAAATTATGTTTTTTAAAATAATTCCAGCTGATTGTTTGGGTTTATAGGTTTCTTTTTGGGAGGTTTCGCATCTCCAAAAACGGTTCTTCCGCCATATTTATGCGATTCTTGTCTTTCTCTCTGAATTAAAGCATCAAAATTAGAATTTGGAGTAAAACTTTCTTCTGCTTTTCTTGAAATTTCAGATAGTTTTTGAATAGCGCTCAGTTTGTCGCTATTTCCAATTTTAGCACGATTAATGGCTCTTTGCAGCGTATCGATAGTTTCATCATAGATTTTAACGGGAACAGGAAACGGATGTCCGTCTTTTCCGCCATGAGCAAATGAAAAACGGGCTGGATCTTCAAATCGTGTTGGAGTTCCGTAGATTATTTCGCTTACCAAAGCCAAAGACTGCAAAGCTCTTGGTCCCATTCCTTTTAAGAGCAGTAACTCTTCAAAATCTTCAGGCTTGTTTTCGTGAGTAGCCCAAAGCATGGCGCCCAATCTTTTCATATTCACATCTTCCATTCTCACATCGTGATGCGCGGGCATAGAAAGATGCTGCATTTCTTTTATAATTTTGACTGGAGATTCTTTTACCAATTCTAAAATACCTTCACGAGATTTTGTGGCAGCATTTGCTGTAAGATTTAAAATAGCGCCTTGATTTTCGCCATAAATAAAAGTATGCGGTTCATTTATAAAAGACTTTAAATCTTGCGAATGCCAATGATATCTTCTGGCAGTTCTAGCATTCGGATTCATTCCCTGCTGAATTACAGCCCATTGTCCTTTATTATCGACGATAAAATTATGCTGATACAATTGAAATCCGTCTTGAATGGCTGTATTATCCACTTTGGCGGTAAGTCTGCTACAGCTCGCAAGATTAATTCCGTCAAGACCAGTTTTTTCGCCAACAAATAAAAGTTCCTGCGGCGTTGCCATAGAGTATTTCCCTTTTCCTCCGCAGATATAAATTCCGAGTTCTTTTGAATGCGGATTAACCGATTTTTTTAATGCTCCAAGAACCGAAGTTGTAATTCCAGACGAATGCCAATCCATTCCCATAACGGCTCCAAAACTCTGAAACCAGAAAGGATTGCTTAATTTACTTATAACTTCGGCAGTCGAAAATTCCATTGCAATCGTTTCGACAATGGCAAGACCAAGTTTAGACATCCGTTCAGCAAGCCATAATGGAACATGTCCATAATGTAAAGGAAGATCTGCTGTACCGGAACGTTTCATTTGCTAGAATTATAATCCTGCAAAAATACTTTATTTAATTGTGAATTATAAATTGTGAATTGTTAATTCAAGCGTAAAAAGTTTGAGGTGTAAAATGTGACATGTGAAAAGTAAAATGGTACTCCCATCTTACATTTCACATTTCACAATAAACAATTTAAACAATCTCAATATCTTCTTCGGGTTCTGCAACAGGTTCTGGATTATCATCCAACCAAGCAACAAACAATTTATATCCTATTGAAAACACAATTGGCCCAACAAACAATCCTATGAAACCTGACATGATAAAGCCGCCAATTACACCTAGGAAAATAACAAGCATTGGCACGAGAGCGCCTTTTCCTAATAACAACGGTTTTAGGACATTATCTGACAATCCGCTGATAATGAAAAACACCGTCCAAAAAATAGCATAACCAGAATCTCCTGTTGAGAAAAGGTAGATAATAACTCCGATGTTAATTATAATTGGCCCAATCTGTAAAATAGAAAATATCAAACAGATCAAAGTCAAAATTCCCGCATACGGAATATCTGCCATAAACAACCCAATTGCCTGAATAATAGTCTGAATAACCGCAACTCCCAATATACCTTTAACCACTTGATAAATAGTAGAAACCGAAATAGTCATAATTCCTTCTGCTTCACTTCCTGCAATTTTTTTAAGAAACTTCATGAAAAAAGTTTTACCACTTGGTGACACTAATAAAACACCTGCAATAATAACCGATAAAATAAACTGAAGAAATGCTGCGCCAGAGCTCAAAATACTTGCCATAATTTTAGAAGACAATTCTTTTATCTGATCTTGGTATTTAATAACACTCTGCTCTAAATCTGTAGATAAAGACAGTAAAAATTCGTAGAGCGGTTTACCAATTATCGGCCATTCTTTTATAGAAGCTCCCGGTGAAGTAATTTTTAAGGTTCCTGCTTCAAAACTGCTTTTCAATTCTAAAAAATTCCCCGTTGCCGCTTTCAAAAAATAAATAAGAGGAACCACCATTATTGCAATAATCAGAATCGTGATAACAACCGATGCCAGTGCTTTACGTCCTTTTAATATTCGCTGCAGCGAATTAAACAACGGATAAAACACAACAGATAATATAATAGCCCAAACTATAGGCATAAAAAAAGGCAACAGCAATTTAAGACAAAACCCCACAAGGAGGAAAATAAAAAATAACTGCAAAATAGTATCAAAGAGTTCTTTCTTTTTAGTCGAATTGGTTGTTTTCATGGTTATTGTTTTTAATGGTGAATGGTAATTGTGAGTTGTGAATTGTTAATGGTAAATGAATTCTCTCTATAAATCTCTACTCTAACTTCTTTAATCTTGGTTCTTGCATCTTCATTCTTTCTTCTTGCCTCTTTCTTCTCTAATCTAGACTCTTTCTTCTCTAATCTTGATTCTTCCCAGTCTTATTAGTCGCAAAATTGGCATCAGAAACCAGTCTTCCGATTAAGATTACAGGATATAAAACGCCTGTAAGCACTTCGATTTGAACTAAAGATCGAGCCAAAGGATGAAGAGGCACAATCTCTCCAAAACCCGTAGATGTGATACAGACATAACTGAAATACATAAAACTAGCCTGATCGCTATTACTCAAAAAATTTGATTCTGCTATTTGAAAAGCACCTTCTATATGCTGGAAAAGAAACAAATAAAGTGTAGCCCAAAAGTGAACCAAAAGCATGTACACTACAATCGACCCCACAATGCGATAAGTGGTTACAGGACCAGGTTCTAAAACTTTTATTAAAACTAAAGTGATCAAAAGTAACATGATCGCAACTGAGAGAATTAAATCGGCAAAGAGGATAAAAATATTATGTTCAAAATAATTAATCCATTGTGTTATAATAAATAAAAAGGGAATTATGGAAATGAGAAAAGCCTGTTTTTTATGTTTTGATAAAGCTATAATTCCCGCAAAAAGAAATAGCATCCAAAATATATTAACCGCAACCATAAAACGCGTATAACCGCCAAAAAACGGAATCACAATAAAATGCATTATACACAACAGAATCAGCATACCACTGAGTCCTTTCTCTTGCGTCCAAAAGCGATATAAAAAACGGTCTTTTTGTGCTATCATAATATAATTCAAATCGTTAACTTGTTACTTTCTTCTCCAATATTTCTAAACTCTTTATTCTTTAATCTTGCTTCTTGCTTCTCAAATCCCCAATCTTGCTTCTTGCTTCTTCCCTCCTCACCCTCAAATCGGAATCGGCTCTACTTCTACCATTCCAATTGGTCTTCGCCAAAGTTTGAAAAGCAGAATAATAAAAATGGGCAAAAAACAAACTGCCGACATGACGAGATAAATATCTTTGTAAGCCAATAACATAGAAGCTTTAGAAGTCTGATTCGAAAGACTCTTCTCGGCTTTTTTCTGTGCTTCGGCATCTGATAATCCCATGAATAAAAATTGCCTTTTTGAATTTTCCAACTGCTGTTCGGCTTGTTTATTTATCGGACTCAATTGCTGGCTTAAACCTGTTTTATGCTGTACATTCATGTTCGAAATAAAAGTTCCTAAAACAGCGCCTCCAAGTAAAGAAGCAAAAACAGCCTGAGCAATAATTCCAGTCATCATGCGCGATGTGCTCAAAAACGGCGGAATTCCCTCTGAAATGTAAAGCAGCGAAACAGGAAAAAGAAACCCCATTCCTAACCCTTTAAAAATTAAAGGCAGATAAAAATCAGACGCATCGATTCCTGGATAAAATCTGAAAAAAAGTATAATATGATAGATTCCATAGCAAGCAAAACCAATTACCCAAATCGTAGCCAGATAAATGCGTTTGTATAAAAGATAAGTCGAAAGCGGAATCGAAATGCATAATCCAATTAAAAGCGAAAGATGCGTTACTGCTCCCAGAACGGGATCAAAACCTAAAATATTAGTCATATATCCCGTTACGACGCTTCCTGTTCCATTTATTAATCCGATATAAAACATTAAAAAGGCACCGGGAATTACATTTTTAAACTTGTAAACATCTGGATTAATTAAAGGTTCTGCCGTAAAACGAACATGAAGCAGATAGATTCCTGCTACAATCAATAAAACTGCAAAAGCCAGCGTTATTTTAGGATCACTAAACCAATTTCTAGTCTGTCCTTCGGCACATAAAAAAAGAATAATCGTAAAAAATAAAATCAGGATAATCCAGCCTCTCCAATCAAATTGGAATTTGGTTTTTAAAGGCGCCACATCGGCTTTATAAAAATACCAAGCTAAAAGAATACAAATTAAAAAGTTGACATTTAAGAAATAAATTCCAAACGTCCAGTTATGAAAACTTACAAAATGCGCTCCCAAATATTGATACAAATGCTGGCTTCCTTTTTGTATAAACTGAAAAATTCCGTACATCAAAGCCATATTGAGAGCAGGATTATATTTCAATAAAATTGGCACCATCGAAGCAAATATTCCGATAACCGAAACCATTGCCAAAAGAGATCGGCATACAACAAACCAAACAATTGTTGGCGCAAACAATGAAGCTGTATTGAAAAGCAAAGACAAAAATGAAACGGATAAAATCATGGTGCGAACCTTGATTTGTTTTCCTAATTTTAATCCTAAAGGCAAAAAAGCCAACATGACAAAAATAGGAACATAAACCGCATAACTAAAAGCTGTTGTTGAAGGTCCGAAATGTCCTAATATCTGTGAATTATCATAAGTCGTAACATTGAGTCCGTTAAAAAAAGGAATCGTCAGGATATACAATCCTGTCAGTGTAAAAACGCTTCCTTTTTTTCCTGCAAACATCTCTTATTTTTTTACATCAACTGTTACATTCATTCCGGGTCTAACTTCCTGAAGCTCTTTTGTGGGAGTTTCAAATTCAATTTTAACTGGGATTCGCTGGGTAATTTTGACAAAATTTCCAGTCGAATTATCGGGTTCTACCATTGAGAATTTAGCTCCAGTCGCGGGAGAAAAACCAGCCACTTTTCCTTTAAATTCTTTTCCGTCCAAGGCATCAATTGTAATGGTTACTTCTTGTCCCTGTTTTATTTTCTCTATCTGAGTTTCCTTAAAATTGGCCGTAATCCATAATTTTTCATTCAATACAATTGTCGCAATGGTTTGATTGGCATTGATTAATTCGCCAATAGATAAATTTCGTTCTCCCACAAAACCACTCGTTGGAGCCGTAATAACGGTATAGGACAATTGAAGTTTTGCGGCATCAAGATCTGCTTTCTTTCTAGCGACAGTTGCTGTGGCGGCTTCAAGATTAATTGAACTTTGTTTAGTAATCGAGCTGCTGGCATCCAAACCTTTTTTACCGGCTTTCACATAAGCTTCTTCCGATTTTAATTTGGAAATAACCTGATCGTACTGATTCCGTGTTACAGCCGAATCGGCATACATATTTTTAAATCGCTGATAATCTTTTTGCGCTTTTTCTAAACTTGCTAAATCTCCAGCCAATTTCTCTTTTCCCGAAGCTTGATTGGAAATCGAAGTCGTAATATTTTGCTGCAGCGAATGCAGATTTCCTTCAGCTATAGCCAGATCAGCTTCTGCTTGTTTGACTTTAATAATATATTCTTCGTCGTCTAAAACAACCAACGTATCTCCTTTATGAACCATCTGATTGGCTTCAAATCGTATTTCTTTAATATGTCCTGTAGCACGCGCCACAACATTATTGATGTAAGCTTCAACCTGAGCATTATTGGTGGTTTCATAAGAACTAAAATCGAAGAACAGACTTAAAATCCACAAGCCTCCTGCAATTAAAAAAATAAAAGACAATACTGTTAGAATTGTATTTCTTCTTTTTTCATTTTTCTGAACCGCTCCATTTTGTGTATCTGCTTCGCTCATAACAAGAAATTTTAAAGTTTGCCCATTGCATATTGAAGTGAGTAATACTGAATAATTAAATCTAAATTGGCGTTTACAAGTGAAATTCTAGAGTTATTTAATTGTAATTCCGCATCTACAATCTCGCTGATTAAAGCAAAATCGTTGTCATAACGGCTTTTCACAATTTTATAATTGCTCATTGACAGCTCTACATCTTTTTTGTAGGTTTTGATATTTTCCTTACTTTCTGCATATCTGACGTACGCATTTTTAACTTCTGTAGTAATCTGGTCTTTTGTCACTTCTAGAGCGATATTACTTTTATCAATTTCCAGTTTATCACCGCTTATACGATGTTTCAAATTATAAAAACTCGAAATATCCCAGTTTAAAGAAAGTCCTGCCGCCCAGTAATTGAGAATGTTTACATAATTGGGCCATTGCGCTGGATATTCTGTATTCAAAATAAGATTTGCATTTAAGTTCGGTTTAAATCCGCTTTTGGTTAAACTCAATGATGATTCAGATAATTTGATTCTTATTCCTGCCCGTTTTATTTCTTCTCTATTCAGAAATGCTTCTTCTAAACTTTCCTGCAGATTCATATTTTCTGTCGGAATCATACTTTCTGCCACTTCAGGTTTCAAAATCGTATTGGTCGGAAAACCGATTAATATATCCAAATAATTGCTAATAAGCTGAATAGTATTAGTGCTTCTAAAAACTGAAACCTTAAAATTAGATTGCTGCAACTCGGTTCTCAAAAGATCACTTGTCAGGTTCTGACCATTTTTTACACGCGATTTTAGCTGATTTATTCGAATGTCGGTATTGATAATATTCTGTTTCGTAACCTCAATCTGTCGGTATAATTTTTCAAGTGTAAAGTATTGTTCTGTAATGGCATTTTTGACATCGGCTTCTGTCATTTTAACGGCAGATTCCTGCATTTCACTAATTAATTCCTGCTGATTAATTCTAGTATTAATGGCGTTCCCAGCGTAAATTGGAAGTGAAGAGACAATATTGGCAAAGGCCTGATGATCGTAATAATCTACGGTTACATTTCTAGCATAAAATCCTTCATAAAGTTTAGGATCTCCAATATAATTGTATCCGCCATTTAAACTGATTCTTGGCGCTTTTGCAATTTTTGCCTGACTGACATTTTCGTTAGCAATAGCCAAATCGGCATTGGCAAGTTTTAATTGCCGATTATTTTTAATGCCCAATAAAATGGCTTCATCGAGTCTTATTTTTTTTGCAGATGCAAGACTGCTGGTATCCTGCTGCGCAAAACTTACATGGAGACAGCAGCTCAATAGAAAAAGAGCTAAATGCTTTAAACGAAAAACTTTAAACCGCCAATAGCTCATAAGATTATATTGATTTAATTTTGCACTTTTTGGAAATTTGCAATCAACATTCTTTAATATTTAGCAGAACTTTCGAGAGAATTAAATTTTAGCTAGGCGGAAAAATTACGATAGTTATTTTGGATTCTGCTATTCCAGCATTATGATTTTCGTATAAATTTAAACAATTATTATTCAACACTTTATAATACAAACACTTAAAATTGTTTCATTTTATAAGATGAAACAATTTTAAGGGATCATAAGAAAAAAACAATTAATAGGGAACTAAAAATCTTAGCTCATTTTAAAATCAAAAAAAGTACGCTTAAGAACTATCTTCTTTTTTAATTTTATTTTTTTGAGGAGATTAAAACAATGTTGGGTTTTGGAGCTGGGTTCATTCCAAACCCCATATAAAAACTCGTATGCGGCGGCTGATTATATCCTACGTTCTGCCAAGCAATACTCAAACGATACTGTGGGTCGTGCATTAAAGTATATTGGCGAACATTGGTTGGAATTGTCGTAGAATAAATTCTAAGCTCTTTATTATCTTCAGATCTCAAGATTAATTCCTCGCGCCAGTCTCCCAAAATATCCGCAGAAAGTCCTGGAGTCGACTTTGTGCCATTGTTAGAAACCGCGCCTTCAGCCGTGAACAATCTTCCTACATTGTATTTATCAATATAATTCGAATTTAAAAGTTCTCTGGAAGTGTCGCCGTCCCAATAAATTAAAAAATTAGTAGAACTTGGCGCTTTTCCAATAGCATTTCCTTTCATATCATGCAAATACGGAGAGCCCGACCACCAGCATTGTGCGCCTTTTCTAGTTGGGTCAATATTGTCGGCAACTCCTCTGCCGACATCGCCGTCGAGAGAATCTGTAAATAAAACTTTTCCATCTTTTGCAGAAAAAAACGTTACGCCTGGACCCGTTGTTTTGTTTTCGATTTCATGAATATTGAAAACCTCTAAACCTGGAACATCAAGATCAAGATCAGAAACATGTATGGCATCACCATGCCTGAAACCCGTTGTGTACAAGCCTTGTCCATTATCGTCAACACACATCGATCCGTAGATAATTTCATCTTTTCCATCATTATCGACATCGGTAACAGTAAGATTATGATTTCCCATTCCAGAATATGGATTTTCTGCATTTTTACTATCGAAAGCCCATTTAGAAGTCAGCTTTTTATTTTTAAAATCCCAGGCAGATAAAACCGTTCTTCCATAATAACCTCGGCACATGACCACACTTGGATGAACCCCGTCTAAATAAGCCACGCAAGCCAAAAAACGATCCATTCGGTTTCCTTTAGTATCATTACCTCCGCTTCCGCCATTTCCGCCCCAGCCTGCTAAATCGCCACGTTCCGGAATATAATCTACAGTTGTAATCAGTTTTCCAGTTTTCCCTTCAAAAACTGACAGATATTCTGGGCCTTTTAAAATTTTACCATAGGTTTTCGAATTCGGATCTCGGTCAACCCAATCTTTTGAAGCATCGCCAACAACAGTCCCTTCGCTGTCTTCACTTCCATCCGCCGTTTTGCAAACCAATTCTGCAACTCCGTCGCCATCTAAATCATACACCATAAACTGCGTATAATGTGCGCCTTCGCGAATGTTTTTTCCTAAATTAATTTGCCATAAAAATGTTCCATCGAGCTTATAAGCCTGAAAAATAGGCGGATCTGTAATCCCCACCTGTGAATTATCATGCGATTTTCCAGTCATATGAAGAACCAAATCATATTGTCCATCGCCATCCAAATCACCAACCGAAAGATCGTTAGCAATATATCCTTCAATTTCTTTCAGTTTAATCGAGAGATATTGTTTGTCTGAAGCATTGGCAGAAAGCGTAAAACTTCCTGGTGCATTTGATTCTTTTCCGTTTAAAACTGTTTTTATAAACCAGATATTCTCAACATTCAAATCGGCTTTTGAATCAATAAAATTTGTTGCTCCTGTAATCGGTTTATCGTTTAATAATACTGCTTTTTTACTGCCATTTTTTCGATATAAATTAAAAGCCAGATCATCAGAATCTGTTCCTAAAAACCTCCAGCTGATAAAAACCTGACCTTTGTTTTTTATCGCAATTATACCGCGATCAAGATTTTCCATTTGTCTCTGGCTGAATATATTCAGACTTACAAAAAGAAATAGTATTAAAAAGGCTTTATTCTTCATAATTTACTGCTTATAAAATTTAACCGCAAAGGGCGCAAGGGTTTACGCTAAGTGCGCAAGGTTTAGTTCTCGCAAAGACGCAAAGTTTAAGAATTAAACTATATAAGTTCAATTAAGAGAAAACTTAAAATCTCTTATATAATTTATATAGTAAAAAAAAAAAAGCATCTTGGCGACTTTGCGAGATTTTTTTCACGCCACCATAAAAACCTTTGTCTCTTTGCAACTCTGTTTCTTAATTAAAACATCTTGTTAAATCCTTCGCTCTTCACTTTCCAAGTGCCATCTTTTGGGAAACCTGGATTTTGTTCTGTAGACCCGTCCCAGCCGGCACACATCATGGCAACTGCTGTTAAAATACCTCCATTACCCGGAAGATAAAGTGTTAATCTTTCTGCTTGATAATTATGTCCGTTTTTCAAATAAGTATTAGTAGTTACATTCATAAAAAGTGCATCTACAGCTTTTTCTGGCATGTTTAATCTTGCGGCCGACATGGCTGTCATCGGAAAATCCCAGCCCCAAGTTTTATCCCAAGACCAAGTATTCCAAACCAGATCAAAAGTGTTTTTCATGATTTTTTTGTCTAAAAGAGACGTTTCTGGAAGCATCCCAAAAGTTCCTAGGACAGAAGGATGATCGGTTTTAAATTCTGGATTAGTATAAGAATCTGTAGCGCTTTCTGTTGCCAGATACACATTATCTGCCACAGGAAGTTTAGATAACTTAGCCAAAACCGTTTCCCATTTTTCAGGCACATTCTGATTGAGCTTTTTCTTCCATGCAATAGCAGTTTTCAAAGCCCAGTTCCAATACGCCAATTCATAAGTTGGGTTAAACGTTTCCATTGCTTTAAAACGTTCTTGCGCCGGAATTACGCCCGGACCTAATACATAACGATCCTTTTTATCATCGTAATGAGCAAACGAAGCCATAAAATCAGCCGTCGCAAAAACACGTTCGCTGTATAAATTCAACGTTGAATTTGTTGGATTAGCCCTGTACATTAATTCTGCATAGGTTATAAAATGCGGTTGCTGCCAAATTAAAAATGACCCTACAGATGATGGGCTTTCGTTTCCGTCTGCATCCACCATTTTTTGCCATCTTGCACCTTCAAAACCTTGTCTTTTGGCAATATTTTTGGCCTTATCAAAAACCTTTTGATACCAAGGGAGACTTCTCTCCAGCAATTCTGGTCGGCCCCAAAGTGCAAAATGTACACCATGCCACCAATGCATTTCCAAGTGCGGTTTTCCATACCAGCTGTTATAGGTTAAACCTGTTTCTTGTGGCGGAACTTTTCCCGTACATTGTGCTTTTGTCAAATACTGCGATAAAATTATTCTTCGTTCTAATTCATTGGCACGCTTATCTGTACTGCCCGAAAAATCTACGGCAGCACCGCTTTTCCAGAATTTCTCCCAGCCTTTTATACTGCTGTTCTGAATGTCGGTAAACGAAGAATTCTGAATCGATTTATTTCCCGCCAAAGCAAAAAGCGCGCTTAATTCCAATGTATTAGAATCTGAAGCTTCAACCACAAAATAATGATTAGACGCTTTTTTGATTTTAGCATTTCCTTTCCATCTGAAATTCACATTATACGAAATGCTGTCCATTTTATGTGTAACAACAGCTTCGGTTTTAGATTTTTCTATAAGTTCGCTTTTATAATCCTGCTTCCCTTCATATTTCGTTCCCATATCTGCCCATTCGCCAGTTGGAAACGGAATTCGCAAACTGATTTTTAAACGCTTTTCTTTCAATAAATCTGATTTTACTTTTACGCCAATTTCATCTTTTTCCTGATGCGAAGCTGTTAAAACTGTTACAGGAGTTCCTTCAATTTCAAAATAACTTTCAATTTCTCCCGTCCATACATTCAGCTTTTGCGAAATTGCTTTTACATCAGTCGATTGAGCCCAACTGCCGTCTTTTTTAGTAATTTCAAAACCCAAATTCCCTAACTGCAGTAAATGCGGATTCTGTCTAAACCAGTTCACAGCATCCACTTTTCTTTTGGGTTCTTTAATTTGAACCGTATACGAAATATCTCTTCCGTATTGTTTGTAATCTCTTAAGGTTTCAGAAAACTTATAATTCTCTGTATTTTTATAACTATCCCACCCCCATTCAGATTGCGTTCCCAGCGGAATTCCGTTTTGATAGGTTTTCGGAAAAGTCTGCAGTCCGGTGGCATCTACGGTAAAAGCAAAAGCTCCATTTCCGACCGTTAAAGATGCCAAAGTATCAATAGCCGAAATTTGAACATTGTGCCTTGCCACCAAAGCCTTTCGATCAATTTTCTGCGCCAATGCCGAAATCGAAAATAAGAATATGGTTATGAGCTGATAGTTTTTCATGTGGTTATTTTAGGTTAGTTTTTTTTTTGTTTCAAGTTTCAAGTTTCAAGTTGGCTTCGACTTAGCTCAGCCTGACAGATAAGGCATTTTTACTTTGTTTCTTTGTTTCTTTATTTCTTTGTTTCTCTGCGTGTCAGGCAGAGCGAAGTCGAAGCCCCATTCTATAAATTATCTCATTATCTAATTGAGACATTACCTAATTAAAGTAACACCCATCAAACCAATCACCACATCATTGGCAATTGTTTTCAAAGTGAGGCTTTTTAAAGTTTTGTTTTTATTTAAAGGCAAATCTAGAATTGTACCTGCACCGCCTTCAACTCCATAATTACTGAAACCTTTTATAGCTTTAAAATCTTTAAAGTCTCTTGAAATCTCACCAGTTTTAAAATAAACTCTCGGCGGTCTAGGCGCACCGGTTGTAAAAGCTTTTCCGTCAATAAAATAATCTTGTTCGATCGGCCACCAGTTTTCTGGGTTTTTTAATTGCAGAATTTCCGACGTCCCGTCCGTATAATTTACTGTAATTTCCCCATTTACAATTCGGCTCTGCATTGGATTTGTTGTTCCTGCAAGCATAAAATAAGCATGTGAAGCTTTTCCGTTTAATGGAATACTGATTCTTTCTGGAAAATTATCCCACATCGATGTGAAAACAATATTCTTCTGATTTTCATCTGATGGTGTTTGAAACGTAATCCCATTTGGCATTTTTATTTCACCATTCTGTTTCGCTTTTTCTCGAAGTCCAGAATCATCTATTTTTACGGTCACATTTGGATAACACCAGTTTCCAATTCCTTGTTTTGGGAGCTGTAATGTCACAGTTTTAGGTCTTGGCGACAAATATTCGTAATTAAAAATATCGGTGACTTTTGCATTAAAAAATGAAGAAAGTAGAACTGTTTCTGTTTTCGCTGTCTTATCCAGAGGCATATCCCAATTGATATTGTTTTCATCTGATTGTTTTTCAGCTTTTACATTCAGGTGAACAGGATTCCACCAAGTCATTTCTCCTTGTTTTAATTTCACAAAAAATACTTTATCGCCAGCCGAATTTACTTTCGCTTTAAGCGAATAATTTTCCTTCGAAACTTCCTTTAAAAGCTCCTGCGGATCGTAAACAGAAATTATCTCCGACTTTGATGTTTTAAATTCTAAAGTTTCATTAATTGCATAAAAATCTTTTGTTTTAATATCTTCCAAAGCATCTCCTTTCCATTTAATGTGAATCTCATAATTCGGATTATAAGGAACTTCAATACTGATTTTTACTTTTCCGATACTTTCATCAACTAATTTCCATGCAACTGATTTCCCGTTGACTGAGATACTTTCTACACTTTCAAAAGACGAATTCAAAATCAATTTCAAATTCATTTTTGCCGCAAACTGATTTTTAATTGAATATCTCTCTTCTTTATTTTCTCTTTTAAAATCAATTGAAATATCTGGAATCTCCAATGAGGCAGTATTCCATTTTTCAGGAAAACCCTGCTGGATAGTTACAACCTCGTTTATAGCATCAGGCTGGATACCGAAAAGTCCTTCAACCAAAGTTCTCGACGCCATACCAATTGGATCGGCAAAATCGCGGTACAATTCTCCTCGCATGGCATCCTGAAACAAAAGCTGTTCAAAACCTCCAGGCGAAGCACCCAAATACATACTTTCTATTAACGCGCTTTCCCACATCTTATAAGCTTTTTCAGATTGTCCGCCTTGCCAGAAAGCCAGCGAAGTATGCAATTGTTCTGCCAAAGCCACATTATTGGTTGACCAAGTATAAGGCTGCCAATTTGTGGTGGAGATTACATAAAGATCTTTTTTATCCAATCCATCTGCCGAAATCGGAATATGCGGAATCTGATTGTTCACATAATCAAGCATTTGATAACTCTCAAAAGGATTTGACAATTCGGAATCGATTGTATGATAAATACTCCAAACGCCAGGCGAATCGTGCAATAATCGATTTCTTAAAGCATCTTTATATTCGGCAAAAATTCCCTTTTTCGAAATCCAAAGCTGTTGGTTTACCGCTTTTAAGATTTTATCTGCTTCTTTTACATAAGGTGTATCATCTTTTCCTATTTTTCTTGCCAGTTCTGCCACCATTTTATTGGCATAATAATTATATGCAGAAGAATGAATAACGCCGCCGCCGCTATACTGCAAAGCATCACTCGCCCATATCGACGCGTAAGCATCATAAAGTCCGTCATTGTCTGGGTCAAAATTTCTTTTTTCCCAATTTAAATGCCGCTCAATTGTCGGCCACATTTCTTTTAAAAAAGCAGTATCACCAGTCCATTTAAAATGACGAAACATTTGATCAAAAAAAACCAGATTCATATCATAATGATGCGCAACATTATTTTTATTCGGACTTCGGCTGATGTATCCGCTGCTAAACATCGATGTGCCAATTTCTTCTTTTTGTCTTGCCAGATTTTTTTCTTCATCAAAAACTACGGGTCCGCTTTCTGGAGAAATTACTTGAGAATTGCTGTAACTTGTAAAATGCGTTTTCGCTCTGTCATGCCAGCCCAAAGGATCTGCCGTATAAGCTCCACGCCACGCATTTAAATACATCCTCCACGCAATTGCTCCATGAAGATACGCAGGACTTTCCCAAATTCCGTCTGAAGCAATTGCCAACGCAGAACCTAATGTATTAATATAATCGTCTGGTGTTTTTACTTTAATTCTGTTGGCTAAAAAATGTGTTTCATCAACTGCTTTTTTATAAAGTTCGGCAATAGATTTTTGGTTATAATTTATTTTTGACACTTCTGGAACAAAAAGCCAATAATCACCTTTTGCTGAAACAGAATTCACTTTTCCAGTTATTAAAGACAATCCCTCTGCTTTAGAATCAAACAATTCCAGCGGGTTTTTCTGCAAATCGGCATTAGCCAAATGAACTTCTGAGCCAGGAAAAAAACCGCTTAAAGTTCTGTTATTTCCTGTTTTTTGTCGGTTGCTTTCTGAACCATATTCTAAAACGAAAGATTCTTTTTTAAGAGTGTACTTATTGCCAAGACAATATTGTGGCTGTAAATAAAAAACTGATTCAGGATCTGCACCAACATCACCGTCACGGCTAAATTTCTTTCCTGTTGCACCGCCAAAAGCCCACACTAAATTGATTTTCTTAGGCAGTTTTTCACCATATATTTTTACTATAAAACCTTCACTTTCTTTTAACGCAGCAACGTCTACAAATAGTTTTCCGTTTTCTAAAATAGGATCTTCAATAGTATAATGCATCGTTCCTAAAACATATCTCGTATCAATTTTAGAAGCTTCAGTTATCCATTTGCTTTCTTTTCCGTTTACGAGAGCTAATTTAAAATTGCCTCCCATACCAGGCATGTACATCGCAAATTCAGGAAGATCTCCGGTTTCAACTCTAAAAGCGGTATTAGAACCATAAAGCGCTCTGTTGAATTTTCGAGTTCCGTTTTTCAAAACAAAACTATTGCCTTCGGGTACATAATGTATTTTACGAAGTGGAGCATTTTCCTGACCAAAAATGAAAAGAGTCGATGACAGAAACAAGACAGCTAAAGTGCAAATAGTTTGTTTTTTAATTCTCATAAAAATTCAACATATTGATAATTATTGAAATCTGAATAATAAAATTTTTCCTTTATTATTTTATCAATTAAATAATGTAGTTGCAATTTCTTTGTTTTTTTATCGGATAGTATCCTGTACCTACCTGATTTTGGAAATTTAAAGAAAATGCCAATTTTTAGAACAATCTTACAATTTTTAACATCATAGTACAGGATACAATATCTAAAACGAACAATTAGATTTGATATACTAATTTCTTCCAGCCACAAAAAAGGTAAAAGAAAACGACCCACAAACCAACCCAAATTTGTATGAACAGCAGGCTTTCAAAAAACATTCTCGCATTTCTTATTTTCAGTGCTTTTCTTTTTAATGCCAACGCCCAGAAGACGGATAAAATTTTTCTTTCTGGACTAGATTTTGAACATCCTGCACAGTGGGATTTTTATTGTACCGATGGCAATAACAGTAAAATTTGGACAAAAATAAATGTGCCATCGCAATGGGAATTGGAAGGTTTTGGCGAATACACTTATGGACGCTGGTACAAAGAACTTAATCAGAAAGAGCCCAGCAAAGAAGAAGGTTTTTATAAATATGAATTTGATGTTCCATCCCATTACAAAGATAAAACGATTCTAATCGCTTTTGGTGGTGCTATGACCGACACTGAGGTAAAAATCAACGGGAAAATTGCAGGACCGATTCATCAAGGCGGATTTTACGAATTCAAATACGATATTTCGTCTCTTTTAAAGTTAGGTTCTAAAAATATTTTAGAAGTTCATGTTTGGAAACATTCTGCTAATAAATCTGTAAATAATGCTGAAAGAAGAGCCGATTGGTGGCTTTTTGGCGGAATTTATCGTCCAGTTTGGCTGGAAGTTTCACCTAAAACTCAAATTCAGAATATTGCGGTAAATCCAAAAATGGACGGTTCACTTACGGTTGATTTGAATCTGAAGAACATTTCAAAAAATACAATCGTAGAAGCATCCATATCAAGTGATCAAGAAACTTTTCCTGTTTTTAATTTTCCGCTTAAAGCGAAAGCTATACAAGAAACTATTGCGGTAAAATGGGAAAACGTTAAACCTTGGAATCCCGAAAATCCGAATTTATACGACTTAAAACTGGTTTTAAAACAAAATGGAAACATTATCCATGAATATCATAAAAAGATAGGTTTTAGAACTTTAGAATTCAAAAAACAGGACGGAATTTACGTAAACGACACCAAAATTATCATGAAAGGAATTAACCGTCATTCTTTTTGGCCTGAAGGCGGACGCAGTACAAGCAAACGCATAAGCGAGCTTGATGTAAAACTGATTAAAGATATGAATATGAATGCCGTTCGTGGACATTATCCGCCAGATGATCATTTTTTGGATGTTTGCGATTCTCTTGGGCTTTTTGTTTTGAATGAATTGGCAGGCTGGCAAAACTCTTATGACACCCAAACAGGAACTAAACTCGCCAAAGAAATGATTACAAGAGATGTAAATCATCCGTCAGTCATAATTTGGGATAACGGAAATGAAGGCGGATGGAATTATGATGTCGACAGAGTTTTTGATGAAAATGATCCGCAGAAAAGAATTGTGATCCATCCGTGGGCCGATTTTAATGGTTGGGATACGCATCATTATCCAACGTATTTAACGGGAATGCATCGCTTTAATTCGGGTGAAAATGTATTTTTCCCAACTGAATTCATGCACGGAACTTATGATAACGGACATGGTGCTGCGCTTGAAGATTTTTGGAATCGATACAAAGAAAGTCCCTTGTTTGCAGGCGGTTTTATGTGGGCAATGCTTGACGAAGCGGTAAAACGTTCTGACTGGAAAGGTGAACAAAAATTTGATTCTAAAGGTTCTCTGGCAGCCGATGGAATTCTGGGACCTCATCGTGAAAAAGAAGGAAGCTATTTTGCTGTAAAAGAAATTTGGGCACCAATTCAGTTTCAGCCCAAACAGATAACAGATACTTTTGACGGTTCTTTTTTAATTACAAATGATTATTTATTCAGCAATTTGAGTTCCTGCAAAATGGAATTTAAAGTTTTGAAAGCAGACACAACTATTTTATATACGGATAAAACGGCTCAAGAAATAAGCTCTGGTAAAATCGAAATTCCGAGTATTAATCCAGGTGAAAGCAGAAAAATTAAATTTGCTGTTCCTCCAAATTTCTTTGAAGGCGATATTTTATCTATTACAGCGTTCGGTCAGTTCAACAAGGAAATTTACACTTGGACCTGGCCTATTCATAAGGCTAAATTTTATGCTTCTAAATTCTTAGCAACTCAGAATTCAAAAACAAAAGCTTCGGTAACCAAAACCAATTCTGAAATTACATTAAAAGGAAATGAGGTAACGGTTGTTATTGATGCCTCAACTGGCGAAATTCAGAAAATCAGCAATAAATCTGAAGTGATTCCGCTTACAAATGGTCCGCGTCCGATTGGTATGAAAGCCAAATTAAAAGACATTCAAATATCGCACGAAAACGAAAAAGCAATCTGTCAGGTTAATTATTCTGGTGGTTTGTCATCCATAAAATGGATTATGGAAGCCGATGGGAGATTAAAAATGGAATTGCTGGCTTTAAAAAATGCATCAGGCGGAGATGGTTTTGATGGTGCTTTTTTTGAAGATAAAATCAATGCTTTTGGTATTACTTTCAGCTTTCCCGAAAAAAAAGTTATCGGAATTAAGTGGTTTGGAAGAGGTCCGTATCGTGTTTGGAAAAACCGCATAAAAGGCACAACTTACGGCTTTTGGCAAAAGGATTACAATAATACAATTACAGGAGAAAGTTTTGAAAATCTCATCTACCCAGAATTTAAAGGTTATCACGCCAATTTATTGGGAGCCAATTTAAAAGCAGGAAATTCATCTTTTAAAGTTTTCAGCGAATCCGATAATTTATTTTTGAGACTATTTACGCCAGATCTTCCTAAAAATGGTTTTCCAGGAAGTTATCCTCAACCTGATTTTCCTGAAGGTGATATCTCTTTTATGTATGAAATTCCAGCTATGAGAGATTTTAAACCTTTAGAACAGCAAGGCCCGCAAAGTCAGCCTACAAATATTAGAATCAAAAAAGGCGACGATGGAATTAGAATGGATTTGTGGTTTGATTTTAGATTTTAGATTTTAGATTTTGCCATAAAGGCTTCGACTCCGCTCAGCCTGACAAATGAAAACGATTGTCAGCCTGAGTGGAGTCGAAGGCCCATTTTACAACTCACATTTCACAATTCACAATTAAAAAAAATATGAAATCATTTAAAATACTTTTCACTTTATTACTGGCTGTATTATTTTTTAATTTCACTCCAAAACAAGATTCTAAACCTACACTTTATACAGTGGGCGATTCGACTGTGAAAAATGGAAAAGGCAAAGGCGATGGCGGACTTTGGGGTTGGGGAGATTTTATTGGTCAGTTTTTGGACACTACCAAAATTCATGTAGAAAATCATGCGCTTGGTGGTACGAGTAGCCGAACTTTTCAGGATAAAGATTTATGGACCGTAGTTTTAAGTAAACTTAAAAAAGGAGATTATGTATTGATTCAGTTTGGACATAATGACGACGGGCCAATAAACGATAGTCTACGCGCCCGCGGAACGATTAAAGGAATTGGAAATGAAACGCAGGAAATCGATAATATCCTGACGAAAAAACATGAAATCGTTCATAGTTATGGTTGGTATATTCAGAAAATAGTTCGCGAAGCAAAATCAAAAGGTGCTATTCCGATTGTGTGTTCGCCAATTCCGAGAAACGACTGGAAAGACGGAAAAGTTCCCAGAAATAATCATTCGTATGGACTTTGGGCAAAACAAGTTGCCCAAAAAGAGCAAGTGACTTTCATTAATTTAAATGAAAAGATGGCTCTTGAAATGGAAAAATTGGGTGAATCCAAAATAACCGATACTTATTTTTACAAAAGAGACCATACGCATACTTCGGCAAAAGGCGCTGTCATGTCGGCTTCTGTAATTATTAATGAGTTGAAAGAGAGTAAAAACACTTTAAAAAATTACATTTTAAAAAATCCTAAAATTGTTTTTCCCTCCAAAAATAAAGTCTTTTTAATTGGAGATTCTACCATGGCCGATAACGGAAGTCCAGATGCTGTAGGCTGGGGTGTTGTTTTTCCTAAATATTGCGACACTACAAGAATCGAAGTTATCAATAAAGCTCGAGGTGGTCGAAGCTCCAGAACTTTTATTACAGAAGGACTTTGGGAAGAAGTAAAAAATCAGTTACAGCCCGGAAATTTCGTCCTGATTCAGTTTGGACATAATGATGCGGGTGCGGTTGATAAGGAAAAATTTAGAGGTTCTTTAAAAGGAATTGGCAATGAATCTCAAGAAATAACGCGTCCTGACGGTTCCAAGGAAACAGTTTACACATTTGGCTGGTATATCTCAAAAATGATTCGTGAGGCTAAAGAAAAAGGCGCAATTCCGATTGTATTGAGTTTAACTCCAAGAAACGAATGGCCGAATGACAAAGTAGAACAACGATTTGATACGTATGTTAAGTGGTCCAGAGAAATTGCCACAAAAGAAAATGTTACTTACATTGATTTAAGTGATGAAATTGCTAAAAAATATGAAGCTCTTGGAAAGGAACAAGTAAAAGCTTTTTTTCCTAAAGATCACACGCATACCGGTATGAAAGGTGCCGACTTCAATGCATTAACCGCAGCAGAATGTATTAAAAAAATAAAAAATTGCGACTGGATAAAATAGAATAAAATAGTTTGATGCAGCAAAATAAAAATCTAAGCTGGTGAAGAAATTAAAAAAAATGGCTTCGTTTAAAACCGAAGCCATTTTGATTTTTATACTTATAATATATTCGAAACTATTCCACTAATTTCTTATTTACATACACATTTTTAAAAGTTACACCGTTAATCAGACTTTTATCTACAGCTATTTTTGCTGCTTCGATATTCATGTTTTCAAAAGTAAAATTGGACAAACGAACATTTGGATCATTTTCTACTCCGTAAAAAGTCTCGCATTTCAAATCTATATTTTTTAAAGTCACATGATCTCCGTAAGATAGCGGAATATCAGGACGCCCTTTTAAATCGAAAAATTGTTTCCAAGCAAAAATCGCAAGACAATTTTTGGCACTTCCTTTTATATCTTCTACTCTTATATATTCGTATCGCTGCGGCGTATCTGGTCGCATTTTAAGCCAAAGCATTCGCGAAGCTCCATCAATTTTACAATTTCTCATAATGACATTTTTATTATGAATCGATTCGCTTCCATTTGTTAATGCCGAATGGCAGAATCCGAAATTGCAATCTTCAATTATAATATTGCTATTCGGACCGTTATTTTTATCTTGATCTGCGTAAGGCCCCTTTCCGCCTTTTAAAGCAATCGCATCGTCATTAACAGACATGTAACAGCCTTTTACTAAAAAATTAGTGCAGATATCAATATCAATGGCGTCTGTGCTTGGCGCTTTAATCTCAATATGAGGCGAGAAAATATACAAATCCAGTAGTTTTACATTATTGCATTTATAAAAATGATTTGTCCAAAAACCAGAGTTAATCAATTTTACGTCTTGAAGCTGCACGTTGTTTGAATTCCACACAAAAACCAATCTTGGTCTAGACACTTCAAGATTAGTGCATTTTGGATTTTCTTTACGTCGCTCCCAGAACGCCTCCCAATATTTTCTACCGTTTCCGTTTATCGTTCCTTTTCCAGAAATCGAAAAATTATCTACTCCATAAGCATTAACCAATGCTGGAAAATAATCTAAATTCTGCCCTTCCATTCGCGAAGGCATAATCGGGAAATCGGCAATACTATCTGATCCTTTCAACACTCCGCCTTCCGAAACATACAAAGCCGTTTTGGGCTTAAAAAACAAAGCGCCGCTCAAATAAACTCCTTTCGGAATCACAATTACTCCTCCGCCACTTGCGGCTGCTTTGTCTATTACTTTCTGAATCTGAATGGTCTGAATTTTAGTGCTGTCTTTACCCACACCAAAATCAGTAATGATGTATTGTTTCCCTAAATTTTTCAATTGAATTTTAGTATAATCTTTAAACCAATTGGTAATCGGGCTTCCGTCTGGAAATGTATCATTGGCATAATTTTGCGAAAATGAAATTTGAAAAAAGCCTATGATGAAAACTAAAACCTTTAAAATATTTTTCATTTAGTATTTAATTAATAGTTTTTTGATTGAATGAATTTTTACAAGTTAATCCAAATGAAAAACTTCTGTGAGCGTATTTGCTTTTGGCGAATTATCTGGATTTGTATCCATTATATCGGCCATATAATTCCACCATTTTCTCATTAAAGGATGGCTGGAAAGTTTAGAACGGTCAAATGCTGCGTTTAATTTTTGAACACCAAAAAGAATACCGCTTTCTTCGTCTAGAAATATAGAATAATCCTGTATGCCACTTTCTGAAAGCAATTGTAAAAGTTCTGGCCATATAGTATCATGCCGCAATTTGTATTCTGTCTCAAAGCCAGATTTCAATCGCATTGTAAAAGCATTTCTAATTGTATTATTTTCCATTTTTTCACTTTAATTGTTTAACATTTTGTGCTTCATTCTATCTTAAAAATAAAAGCTGACGAGGTTTCATATTTTCCTCCTTGCGAAGCCGTAAACAAATAGGTTGCTTTTCCTTTTTGAAACAAAAGCTGCGGACGCTCGGCACGACCATAACGGTTTAAATATTTGGGCGCTTCGGGCTGCTTGATATATTTATTTAAGGGCTGATAGGAAATCAAAGGCGCATTCCAATGCATTCCGTCATCAGAATCCATGTAGAGGCCATAATCCATTCCGAAAACGCCCATATCTCGGGCCAGCATTTTAAATTTTTTATTTTCATACCAGACAAAAGCATCTTCGCATTGTTTATTGTCTCCGAGTTTAGAAAAATCGATAATCGGGTTGTTTGGATATTTTATATAAGGTCCCGTTAACGATTTTGATATTGCCAACCCGTATTTCCTATTTCCTTTTATTGGGAATTTCGGATGCTCATAATTTTCTGTATCTAATGATTTATAATACAGCCAATATTCTCCGTTTGGATGTTTTAAAAAAGACGGATTTGTAGTCAGCAGATCGTCCCAATCTCCTTTTTCACCAGGAAGCAATAAAGGTTCGTCTGGTCGCTCCCACGGACCGTAAAGCGAATCTGAAAGTGCTAAACCGATACGTTTAGTATTCATTTTTCCGTTAGAATTTCCCATAAAAAAAAGCGCGTATTTGCCATCTACAAAATGAATGCTTGGATTATGGCAAGTCGTAGCATCCCAAAAACCTTCGCCTCTTGGCGCCAAAACGGTGCTCACATATTCATAAGGGCCTTCTGGTTTGTCTGCAACAGCGTGCGCTATTTCAGAACCGTTGATCCAGCCACTCATCGATTTTGATTTTTTCCATCTTGAAAAAAACACATGAATTTTTCCGTCAGGGCCTTCAATCGGACTGTTGCACCAAACGTAATAATCTTCAAACTCTAAAGCTCGTCCGACAGGTTTTAGTTTTTTTTCGAAATCTGAAAGTTTGGGATTTTCTAAAAAACTGAAGGCTTTCGCCGAATACGGAAGACATAATGCCATAACAGCTAGAGAATTCCCGATTATAAATTGCCTTCTATTCATTTTATTTTTTAATTAAATTCTCTCGCAGATCTAACAGATTGAGCAGATTACTTATTCTTAATTCTTAATTTTCTCAACTTCTACCCAATCGTCTGTTCTAAAAGGAGAAGCTGGCAGATTGTCATTATTGAATAAATTGGGTTCTGGAACGGCTTTCCATGCAAAACGCACTGCTACCGGTTCTTTTACTTTTGCAGCAGAAACGATTATTGTTTTTCCATCAATTTTAGCATCAGCTGGATAAAAGATTTGATCTTCTCCTGCGATTTCAAATTCTTTTAAAACATCACCCGTCTTTTTTAGTCCCGATTCTGCGTAATCAAAAAACAATTGTGCTTTCTGTTTTTTTATTTTCATGTGATTATAAATTGGTCCAGAATAAACCAATTTGTTTTCGCCATAGGTTTTTGCACGCGCAATTAAAGCCAATCTGTAGCCAACAGTTTGTTTGTCTATTGGATGAATGTTTTGCGCGTCGCCAACATCGGTGGTAACTACCATTCCGCTATTTGGAATTACTTTTAGCGACATTAATTGTGCTTCTCTAATGGCTGCATTTTGTCCTTTATGAGGGGTAATCTGAACGTAATAGAAAGGAAAATCGCCTTGCTTCCACTCGTCTCTCCAGCTTTTTACCATTGCAGGAAATAAAGTTCTGTACAAATAGGCTTTTCCCGAATTGCTTTCGCCTTGATACCAAATCGCGCCTTTAATGGTAAAGTTTACCAACGGATGCAGCATCGCGTTATACAAAACATAAGACGTTTTATTGGGTTCTTTTTTTGGCCTTTTTAATGGTGTTTTTGACACATTTGCGGCAGAAATTCGTTCATTGGTTAAAGCCAAATAGTATGATTCGAGTTTTTCCTGATAGATTTTTTCATTTTTGGCATCTTCCTGAAGTATTGGCAAAAAGGCCGTTTCTTCTTCTAAAATATTTTGAGCCGTCCAAGCTTCTGCCTTTGTACCGCCCCAAGAAGTAGAAATTAATCCGATTGGCACATTTAATTTTTGATATAAATCTCTTCCGAAAAAATAGGCTACAGCCGAGAAAGTTTTACTATTTTCAGCATTGCATACTTTCCAGCTTCCAACAACATCTTCTAAAGGTTTTTGAGAAGCATTTAGCGCCACGGTAAAAAGACGAATATCTGGAAATGCAGCATTTTTTACTTCTTCTTCATAATTCTTAACTCCGGTTTTCCAAGTCCCTTCTTCCCTTCCCACAGGAAAAAACATATTAGATTGTCCCGAACACAACCAAACTTCTCCAATTAGTACATTTTTTAAAGTGATTGTATTAGAAGCATTAAGTGTAATCTCGTATGTTTTCTGACTTCCATTGGGCGTTGAAACTGTTGTTTTCCAATTTCCGTCGGCATCGGCCACAACATCAACAGGAAGATCAGACCAGCCCATTTTAATGCTGATTTTTTCGTTTGGAGCAGCCCATCCCCACAAATTGACTTTTGCTTGCTGCTGCAAAACCATATTGTCGGCAACCAAAGAAGGAAGTTTTATTTGCGCCGCTGCCGAAAATTTTGCAAGTAAAACAAAGGAGAATAATAAAAGTTTTTTTAACCCAGTCATTGGCATTGATTTTAAGTTACATTTAAATTTAAAAATAATTGAACGATCTACATCATTTGCAACTTTTCATTATAAGTCTAAAAAATGAAAAAAAAGCTGCCTGAATAGACAGCTTAATTTCAAAAACAAAAACATTATTCTAAAGCTTATTATTAATCGTAACCAAGATTCTGATCGTAAAGTCCAGGAACAGCCAAAAGCTCTTGCAATGGAATTGGATATAGCAATGAGTTATTGTCAATCGTTCTGATTTTATTCTCCGTATCTTCAGCAAGTCTCCAGGCATTCATTATAGTTACGGCTTTTCCAGATCTGATTAAATCAAACCATCTTGTTCCTTCTGAGAAGAATTCTTTTCTTCTTTCGTCAAACAATTGGTCTAAAGTAATATTTGAAGCATTTGCCGCAACTCCTGCTCTTGTTCTTACTTTATTTACAATATCGTCAACTTCTGCCTGAGTTCCGCCGCCGCCATGAAGCGTACATTCTGCCATTAACATCAAAACATCTGTGTAACGAGTTACCATAAAATCTACTCCCCAGTCTTCACGGCCGTTCCCGTATCTTGTAGGATCAATGTATTTTTTAAAGACCGGTTGTGTATAACTTCCTTTGTACGTTCCAGATGCTACAGTATAACTTGTTGCAATACCGAATATTTTACGTTTATCTGTTGCTGCAAACATATCCATCAAACCTTTTGAAATTGGTCTTGCTTCTAGAGCTCCTTGTGCCGATAAATTTACAGATGCAAAATAGGGCTCATAACCCACTTCTACCATAAAGTTACCTCCTACTGGAGTCGAAATATTTTGTGTGTACGGAATTGTCAATACATTCTCTTTGTTGGCAAGTCCTTCTAATTTAAAAATTGGATCATATTCTGTACTAAAAGTATACAGACCGCTCAATTTAATATCATTTAATTCTTTATAAGCTTTATCCCATTCATTTAAACCAAGCATTGCACCGTCGATTCCGTACGTCGGACTTGAGCGTGTCATGTATACCAAACCTAGTAATGCTTTTGCTCCATATTTGGTAACACGTCCAAAGTTGGCAGCATCATAAGATGGACTCAAATCTGGAATTGCAAGCTGTAAATCTGAAATGATCAAATCGTATACTTTTGTCACTTCAGTTCTAGGTATTTGTGATGCTTCTGTAGCGGTTACTGTTTTATCGATTAAAGGCACACGCCCGAACCATCTTAACAAATCGAAATAACAAAATGCTCTTAAAAATCGTGCTTCAGCTGCCATTGATGCTTTATCAGCTGGAGAGGTAAAGATTTCATCTCCTTTTTCTGCAATTTTTTCTAGTAACTGATTGGCTTTATAAATGGCATTGTAATTGCCCATATAAGCTTCTTTTACATAAGTGTTAGAACTTATAGAAGTATAAAAGCTGTTAATTCCTTCCCAATCACGTGACGCTTGAGTTGTTGCCATCAAATTGTCGGAACGCGTTTCACTCAAATTCAAGACCCTGTTTGCGTAACCGTATGCCGAAAGTCCGTGAAAAGCTACTGAATAGGTTGCATTTCTTGCCTGAACAAAATCGCCTGGCGTTGCATAAAAATTCTCGATTGTACCTTGTGACAAAGGCAGCTGATCCAGTTGATCTGTACAAGATGATTGTGCAAATAATAGTAAAGCACCTGCTGCTATGAAGATATATTTTTTCATTTTGTTTTAATTAAAATTAACGTTTAGTCCGATAACCAATGATTTTGCTAAAGGTGCCCCACCATAATCTACAGGCACTGCGAAATCACTATTTGAACTTGCTGAAGTATTTACTGCTTCAGGATTGAAACCAACTCTGTACTTGTTCCAGTAGAACCAGTTTTCGCCTGTTACATACAATCTTGCGTTATTGATTCTAGAAATTCCTTTTAAGGCTTGTCTTAAATTATATCCTATAGAAATACTTCTCACACTCACATAATCAGATTTATACAACCAGTCTGAGTTTGCTTGATATCCAAAAGAAGTTCTCCAATTTCCTCTTACTGCTGGGTCAACACTTAGAGAATTTTCTACAGACCCCATTCCTGTACGGTCAATAGCACGTCCTGTTAATCCGTAAACTGTTCCGCCATTTTGTCCTTGAACCAAAACACTTAAATCTAAATCTTTGTATTTGAAGGTATTTGTAATTCCCCAAGTATATTTTGGAGTTGGATTTCCTAAATCAACACGGTCTTCAGAGTTGATTTTTTTATCTCCGTTCTGATCTACATATCTCGGATCTCCAAGAACCAGTTTGTTTCCTCCAATTGTAGTTCCGCCAGCATCGATATCCGCTTGAGTTACAACTCCATTTTGTTTCAATCCGAAAATCGTGTACATTGGTTTACCCACTTCTAATTTGATAAATGGCACACCTCCGTCAAATGAATTGCTAATTTCAATTTTACTTTGATCTGGACCTAAAGCCAGAACTTTATTTTCGTTATGGCTTATATTTGCGGAAGTTCTCCACTCAAAATTGCCCGTTTTTACGTTTAATGAATTCAACTCAAATTCCCATCCTTGATTTTGCACTTCTCCAATATTGGTTTGATATGTTGGAAAACCAGAATCACTAGGAATTGGAACTCTTAACAGTAATTCATTGTTTGTTTTTCTATACAATTCGAATGTCCCAGAAAGTCTGTTTTTGATAAAACCAAAATCCAATCCGAAGTCAACACTTTTTGATTCCTCCCAATGCAAGCTTGGATTCGGAATAGAAGATGCCCCTTGTCCAGCTGCAGCTGCTCCACCAATAGAATAATTGAAAGTTCCAAGAGTGGCATATTGTGCATAACTTCCGATGTTATTGCTTCCGTTAACACCTGTGCTTGCTCTTAATTTCAATTCAGTCAGCCAATCTACATCTTGCAAAAATGCTTCCTGCTTTATTCTCCATCCAAGCGAAAGAGAAGAGAAAGTTCCCCATCTTCTGTCTGCACCAAACTTAGAAGAGCCATCACGTCTAATACTTCCTGCTATGATATATTTTTCTTTGAAATTGTACTGAATACGAGAGAAAAATGAAAGCAAAGTATTTTTTTCTGCATTAGTAGAACCAATAGATCCTGCAGGCAATGTCTCAATTGTTGAACTATTGTAAAGTGCTCCAGAAGACATTGTAGATCTTGTGATATCGTACGAGTTGAAAGATTGTCCCAAAAGAACATTTACACTGTGGCTTCCGAAAGTTCTGTCGTATGTCAAAGTATTTTCGTTAACTAGATTTTGTCTTCTATATGTATTATAAGCTCCTCTAATACTAGCAATTACATCATTTGGCGTATAACTTTCGTTAACGTTATCTGAGTTATCAAAGTTGATCGTACTTTTTAAATTAAAACTTTTAGCAAATTGATAACTAGCATATGCAGAAATTAAATTTCGATACATCGAATTTCTTCCTGTTCTTGCCAAAGCATTCAACATATTTGTCGTGCTGCTTCCCCACATATATCGCGTTGTATACTTTTCACCCTTAGCATTTTCTGTGCTTTCAAAAACTGGAGTTGCAGTAAGCGCTTTAAAAAGTGTATTATCTTTCCCTTCAACACCTGGATCATTTTTTATAGAATAAGAAGGCGCTAAGTTGATTCCCATTTTGAAATTTTCTGATAATTTAATATCAATATTTGCTCTTGCAGAAAAAAGAGAATAATCTGTTCCAACAATATATCCCGTATTTTTTTGATAGTTGGCAGAAACATAGTAGTTTACAGCATCTGTAGCTCCAGAAGCAGTTAGCTGATAATTGCTGAATTCTCCTGTACGAAACACTTTATCCTGCCAGTCAATATAGTCCAGACCAGGATGTCCAGGCATATCCCATCTGTCATCATGCAAATATGTATAATATCTTGAGTTGCTCGGTATTAATGGAGCAGTAGGATTTACAGCATTGTAAGTTGCAATTCTTTCTGCCGTTGTTTGACTTGCAGAAGCTCCTGCAATTCCAGACCCTACCCATTGCGAATCAATCATCACTTTTGCTCTGTCAATCCATCCTTGAGCAGAAAGCATATCTACTCTATTTGCTTCTTTATTTACACCGCCATAGGTATTAAAAGTAAATTGCGGTTTTCCTTTTTTACCCTTTTTTGTTGTAATAATAACCACCCCATTTGATGCACGCGAACCATAAATTGCAGCGGCCGACGCATCTTTTAAAACCTCGATAGAAGCCACATCGTTAGGATTCATATTATCTAGCGGACTTCCGTTAGAGAAAGCTCCGTTGCTATTTGATCCTTCTGTATAAATCGGAAATCCATCAATAACGTACAATGGCTCGTTTCCTGCTGTAATCGATCCGGCTCCACGAATTTCTATGCTAAAAGGCTGTCCTGGCAAACCCGTAGTCTGTTTTACACGAACCCCAGCTACCTGACCAATTAAACCTTGGTCAATTCTTGAAATTGGACGCTCTGTAAAATTCTCTGTTTTGATTCCAGAAATAGCTCCCGTTGTGAGCTTTTTCTTTTGAGTACCATAACCGATGACAACAACTTCATTTAAGTTGGCACTTTCTGCTTCAAGAGAAATCGTATAATTTGTAGCAGCGCCAATTTTCACTTCTTGTTTTACAAATCCAATAAACGAAAAAAGTAAAGTTTCTCCAGGTGCAGCAGCAATGCTAAACTTTCCATCCATGTCTGTGCTCGTTGATCGACTTGTTCCTTTCACAATTACGTTGGCTCCCGGAATTGATAATTTAGCTGCATCGGTAACGGTTCCTGTAACCGTTTTTTCTTGCGCATAGCCCGATGAGTACAACAGTACCAATAAGGCTATAGTCAGCAAAAGATTAAGCTTGTTTTTCATAAAATTTAGTTTTGGTTAGTTAATTAGTCTAACTCAAATTTATCTAGAAGCCTTTTCCACAGTATCCTGTAGTATCCTGTTAACTTTCAATATCTTATATTTTATTTTAAGTTTTGATTAACAGAAAATACGCACAACTACCTGATTTACAAGCTTTAATTCGTTGCGAAATCAAAAATTACAGTATCAAAAATTTTATTAAATTATTTTTGAAGTATTAATATTTAATTACATAAAAAAATATTAATTATACAACAAATAAGTGTAAATTTTACACATTTAATTTTAAGCCATTTTTAAATAAAAACAGGATGCTACAGGATAGCTTTTAAAATCGCTCCCTCTACTTTTACTTTAATACCAAGACAATCTATCGTATTTTTTAAACCTAAAAAGTAGGAAAGAAACTATTTTTACAAAAGTCAAATACGGCATAAATAATGAAAAGATTCTGCTTAATAACACTATTGCTTTTCTCTTTTTTTCAGGCTAATTCGCAAGAAAAAAATAAATCCCCATGGCCAAACTCTACCAACCTGAATCAGCCTTGGGCGCGTTGGTGGTGGATGGGAAGTGCAGTAGATAAACCTAACTTAAAAAGAAGCCTTATTGATTTTCATCACGCTGGAATTGGCGGAGTTGAAATCACACCAATCTATGGCGTAAAAGGAGAAGAAAATAACTTTATCGATTATTTATCTCCAAAATGGCTGGACATGTTAGATTACACCATTCGCGTTTCAGATAGTTTAAAAATGCAGGTCGATATGGTTTTAGGAACTGGATGGCCTTATGGAGGATCGCACGTAACATTGAATCATGCTGCAACTAAACTTATAGTCGAAAAATATCAGGTTAAAAAAAATGAAACATTCAATCGCAACATTATAGTCAATACCAAAGGGAAAAATCCAGCAGAATTATTGTATGTGGTAGCCTACGGAAGTGACGGATCTATTGTTGATTTGACAAATGATCTTAAAAACAAAAAGACAAATGTAAACGATAAAGGTCTTGAAGGTTCAAGTATTAAATTACCCAGTAATCTACAACCCAATCTACTAAACTGGAAAGCAAAAAAAACAGATTATACCATCTACGCCATATTTAGCGGAAAAACAGGACAGCAGGTAAAAAGAGCGGCTCCCGGCGGAAACGGATATACGCTAGATCACTATTCCACAGAAGCTTTAAAAGCTTATGTTGCTCCGTTTAATGATGCTTTCAAAGGTAGAGAGGGAAAAATAAGAGCTATTTTTAATGACAGTTTTGAGGTCTACGGAACCGATTTTACTCCCAACTTTTTTGATGAGTTTAAAAACTTGCGTGGTTACGATTTAAAGAAAGAACTTTCTGTTTTATTGAATGAAACCGACAATGAAGAAGGTAACAGAGTCAGAAGCGATTATCGTCAGACTATTTCTGATTTGCTGCTTAATAAATTTGATAAATCTTGGACTAACTGGGCACATTCTAAAAACTTCAAAACAAAACTTCAGGCACATGGCTCTCCAGGAAATTTAATCGATTTGTATGCTTCTGCAGATATTCCAGAATGCGAAACATTTGGCTCTATGCCGTTTGATATTCCGGGTTTGAGACGTGATAAAGAGGACATTCGCGAAGGAGATGCTGATCCTGTTATGCTGAAATTCTCTTCGTCTGCAGCTCATATTTCTGGTAAAAACCTAGTATCCTCAGAAACGTTTACTTGGCTGAGAGAACATTTTAAAACGGCATTATCACAATGCAAACCTGAAGCTGAAGATTTAATGATAAATGGTGTCAATCATATTTTTCTGCATGGATCGACTTATTCTCCAGACCGCGCCGTTTGGCCAGGATGGCAATTTTATGCATCGGTAAATTTTAATTCGAATAATACAATTTGGGAAGATGCACCTGCTCTTTTCTCTTATATTTCAAATTGCCAATCTCTTTTACAACAAGGAAAAGCAGATAACGAAATTTTATTGTACTGGCCGATTTTTGATGCCTGGGACAAATACCAAAATGGAACTTTATTTTTCCAATTCAAAATTCATTCGCTATCAGAATGGCTTCACGGAACTTCTTTTTATGACACCACAAAAAACCTGATCAAAAAAGGATACAGTACCGATTTTATTTCGGACAATTTTATAGCTCAAGCTAAAGTGGTAAATGGAAACATCATTTTATCAGGCGGAAGTTATAAATCCTTGATTGTTCCAGTATGTAAAAAAATGCCATTAGAAACACTTCAAAAATTAATTGAATTGAAAAAAGCAGGCGCAAGCGTTATATTTGAAGGTTTACCAGAGTCTGTTCCTGGATTATATGATTACAAAAATCGAGAACAAAAGCTCAAAAAAATACTATTAGACAATCAATCTCTAGTTTCGTCTGAAGACATTTTCAAAGCTTTAGAAAACAAAAATATTAAACCCGAAAGTCTTGTAAATACTGGATTAAAATTCATTAGAAGAGATATTGACGGAGAAAAAATATATTATATCGTCAATCATACCAAAGAAACAATAGATGATTTTATTCCGATTGAGATTGCAGATAAGGAAGTCCTTATTTTAGATCCGTTAACTAAGGAATACGGAAATGCCATTGTCCATAAAAAAGACCACAATACATTTGTAAAACTAAAAATTGAGCCTGGCCAATCTTTCTTTTTAAAGACAGAAAAAATCGCATCTCAAAAAAAATGGCTTTACTATGAATCTGATTCTAAAACATTTCCATTGCAAGGAGATTGGAAAATTACTTTTGATAAAGGCGGACCAAAATTACCTCAAAGTACTGTTGTTTCTAATTTAGAATCGTGGACAAAATTAAATCCAGATGCTGAAGCTTTTTCTGGCTCTGCAACTTATACGCTTCAGTTTGAAAATCCCAACCCTACAGTACAAAACTGGAGTTTAAATCTGGGGGACGTTCGCGAAAGCGCAAAAATTTGGATCAACAATGAATTTGTCGGCACACTTTGGTCAATTCCATATAAACTGCAGATTAAAAATCTAAAATCAGGGAAGAACACCTTGAAAATTCAAGTGACCAATCTTCCTGCCAATAGAATTAGAGATATGGAGCTGAAAGGTAAAGAATGGAAAATTTTCTACGAAATAAATATGGTGGATAAAGATTATAAAAAATTTGATGCCACAAAATGGAATCCGATGCTATCAGGACTTTTAGGCCCTGTAACGCTAACTCCTCTGAAAGAACAAAACTAACAGCCAAAAATAAAAAATGAAGAAATTACTATTACTCTCCGCACTTTCTATTTTTTCTATAAAAAGTCTGTCCGCACAAGATTTAACGGATAAGAAGCAAATTCTAAAGCAGATGATTCTTGCCAATGATTATTTTATGCAGAAATGGCCAGACACTGGAAAAACGATTATAACCAATAAGGAAAGATCAAGCAATATCTGGACTCGCGCTGTTTATTATGAAGGTTTAATGGCGCTTCATGAGATTTTTCCAAAAGATACATATTGTGATTATGCTTACGCTTGGGCTGAATTTCACAAATGGGGATTCAACAGTGGCAACACAACTCGAAATGCCGACAATTACTGCGCCGCGCAAACGTATATTGATTTGTATAATTTGGAGCCTGAATCGAAAAAACTAAAAAATACAAAAATAAATATCAATATGCTGCTCAACACCCCTCAAATCAATGATTGGTCGTGGATCGATGCTATACAAATGGGAATGCCGGTTTTTGCGAAATTGGGTGTTTTAGAAAAAGATAATCGCTATTTTGAGAAAATGTATGATATGTATATGTATTCAAGAAATAAACATGGAGACAACGGACTTTACAACGCGAAAGAAGGTTTATGGTGGCGTGATGCCGATTTTGATCCTCCGTATAAAGAACCGAATGGTAAAAATTGTTATTGGAGCCGCGGAAATGGTTGGGTAATTGCCGCTTTGGCAAAAGTACTGGCTATAATTCCAGAAAATGCGCCTCACAGAGAACAATATGTAAAAGATTTAAAAGCAATGGCGACAGCGCTGGTGCCGATTCAGAGAGCTGATGGTTTTTGGAATGTCAGTCTTCATGATTCGACCAATTTTGGAGGAAAAGAAACTTCTGGAACTGCACTATTTGTATATGGAATGGCATACGGCGTAAATAACGGAATTCTAAAAAAAGAAACGTATTTACCTGTAATTGAAAAAGCTTGGAAAGCAATAACAACAGAAAGTCTTCACGAAAATGGTTTTTTAGGTTATCTGCAGTCAACAGGAAAAGAACCTAAAGACGGACAACCGCTTTCTTACGATAAAATACCCGATTTTGAAGATTATGGTTTAGGATGTTTTCTGCTTGCTGGTTCTGAAATTTATAAAATGAAGAATTAAAATAGTTTTAAAAACCCGACAGTCCAGAAACTTGGAGATAAAACCTGTCGGGTTTAATACTTAACTAACTATACTTAAACTAACTTAAACCATTCATTTACTTCTCTTGCGATGGTATCTTTAATTTCCGGATTCTCAAATTCATTCGAAACTGGATTATATTCATAATCTTTTTTCCATTTCTTATAATTTACAGCTACTTTTTCAATCGCATCGCAGATATAAAAAAGCTCTTCATTGGTTGTAATTGGATGCAGTGATAAACGAACCCAACCTGGCTTATTGGTCTGATTTCGTTGCAATAATTCATTTGTAATTTTTGCCGATTTCTTTTCATTGATATTAAACAAATAATGTGCATAAGTACTTGCACACGACCAGCCTCCACGTACCTGAATTCCGAAACGGTCATTTAAAAGCCTAACGATTAAATTGTAATGAATATCTTCAATTACAAATGAAACACAGCCAATTCGCTCTGTGGTTAAATCTCCCAAAATAGATAATCCTTGTACTTTTTGAAGTCTTGAAAAACAAAGATCAAGCAGTTCTTTCTCTCTTTCCCTAATTTTCTCCACACCCATTTGCTCTTTTAATTCTAAAGCCAACGCCGTTCTAATAACTTGCAGAAAACCTGGAGTTCCACCATCTTCTCTCACTTCTATCACATCACTGTAACAATATTTCCCTAACGGATTAGTCCATTTTACATTTCCTCCGCCTGGATTATCTGGAAAATCAGATTGGTATAATTTTTCATTAAAAACCAAAATACCGCAGGTTCCTGGTCCGCCTAAAAATTTATGTGGCGAAAAGAAAATTGCGTCCAATTGTTCGTCTGGATCTTTTGGATGCATATCAATTTTAACATACGGCGCCGAAGCTGCAAAATCTACAAAACAAAGTCCGCCGTTTTGATGCATGATTTTGGCCAATTCATGATAAGGCGTAATAATTCCGGTAACATTCGAACAAGCTGTAAACGAACCAATTTTCAAACTTCTGTCTGCATATTTTTTAATTGTTGCAGCAAGAACTTTTGGGTCAACCAAATTATTCTCATCAGGTGGCAAAATCACAACTTCGGCATTGGTTTCATACCACGAAACCTGATTAGAATGATGCTCCATATGTGTGATGAAAACGACAGGTCTGTCTTCTTCAGATTTTGTTCGAAGCGCCATAATACGCTGCAGTTTCGATAAAGCTGCCGTCATACCGCTTCCTGTAGTTACTAAAACATCAGATTCATTTGCATTAACCGATTTTTTAATAATATCTCTTGCATGCTGATAGGCATAAGTAGAGGTTTTTCCTGTCTGACTTGAAAGTGAATGCGTATTGGCAATCATTGGACCAATTTTATTGAGCATTATATCTTCGATTGGATGGTATAATCTTCCGCTGGCAACCCAGTCTGCATAAACTAAATTTTGTTCTCCGTAAACCGATTCGAAAGTATGGTCAATTCCTACTGTATTTTCTCTAAACTTAGAGAAGTAACACTCAGGTTCTGTTGGTTTTGTTGTTGGCTCAATAGCATTCATATCCTATATCATTTTAATTAACTAAATTGTATTTGCAAGTGTTTTATTCTTCTTTTTGTCATTTCGAAGGAGGAGAAATCACACATGTAACTCGACAAAGATTGACGACTTTCTATATGGATTCTCTAGTGTGATTCCTCGTTCCTCGGAATGACAAGATTGCGTATTTCTTTATTAAATTTTATTCTCTAAAAGTCTTTTTAGCGTAGCTTGCAATTCTTCTCCGTGCAGGTTTTTGGCAACGATTATTCCTTTAGAATCTACTAAATAATTCCCCGGAATAGCTCTAACTCCATATAATTTGGCAACGGCACTGTTCCAGAAAAGTAAGTCAGAAACATGTGTCCAGGTTAAATTATCATCCTTGATTCCTTTAATCCAGTTTTCTTTCTTTTTATCTAGAGAAATCCCTACGATGTTGAATCCTTTATCATGAAATTCTTTGTAAGCAGCCACAATATTCGGATTTTCTCTTCGGCATGGACCGCACCAAGAAGCCCAAAAATCGACCAAAGTGTACCCTTTTAAATTATCATAAAGGCGAACTGGCTTTCCGTCAGGATCATTGGCTGTAAAATCAGGGGCTTTTTTACCTACTGCTAATCCGTCTAAAACAATAGCCAACTCTTTTAATTCTTTCACGTAAGTAGTATTCTGAAGACTTTTATCCAGCAGAGCAATATTTTGTGTAATCTGCTCTGGCGTTAATCTATAAGACCAGTTTCTGTACAATACATAAGCAGAAACAATAGATTTTGGATTTTCTGTTATGAATTTGCTGATTTCTACATCTTTGCCCTTTTTGTAGGTTTCGAATAAATCTTGAGAAGCCGAACCTTCAACTACAGAAGCGGTATAATATTTCTTTGGACTCAGTTTTACCGAAATTGGATCTTTTTCAAGGAAAACATATAAAGGCGAGCTTTCTGTATTGACGCTTAAACCGTATAATTCTGGTGTTTTTACTTTTGTTTTAAAACTAAAATTTCCATCTTTTACCTTTGCCGAATCTATCTTAGTAAACATTTTATTGTGAAACTTCTGCAAGTAAACATATTGTGCCACTGTATCGACAACAGTTCCTTTTAATTGTAAATTACTTTCCTGCGCCTGAGTTTGAACGGCTCCAAGAAACAAAGCAAAACCTAATAGTATTTTTTTCATTTTATTTTTAGTTTTTAAGATTAGACAAAAGAATTTCAGGCCAATGCCAAAGGACATTAGCGGATTTTAATTATTTAAAGAAGGAAATTTGGTAGAACTAATCTATTCTCGCTAGAAAAAGGCAAAGCTGTTTTCTTCGAAAATGGAATTCAAAAGCTCATAACCTGCGTACAAAATTGTTTCTGCTTTCATTTAAAAAAAATAAAGATTTAACGTTGATGAACTTAAACAGATTTAAGGATGAAATCTTTTCTTATCTGCCCGCATAAAGCGGAAGGATTTAGCACCTTGTTCGGCAACAGGTTGCTAAGACGTCAATGGGCCTATTCCCTCAGTCTTTCTGGATAAGTATCATTTTATAATTTTTCTGATACAAATATATATTAATTCTACCGAATTAGTCAAGTTTAATTTGTGTTTTTTATTTTTTTATTAAAAAAAATAGCATTCACAAAAACACAACATTATAAAAATCAATAGATTAAAATAAATTTATTTTTATTTACAAACTCCTTTTTATAAAAGAAATTCATACTTTTTTTGCATGGAAAAGCAAAGTATTTTACTTATTCAGCAGTAAACACATGGAGAAATTTATTTTTTTCTAGATCGAAAAGTGATTTTTTTAATCCCTTATCAAGGTTTGAAGTAATCGATCCAAGAACCTTTTTTAGATCCTTAAAATCAGTTGGTTTCACAAAATAGCATACAGCACCAAGATTTGCTGCCGCTTCTAAATCGTTTTTATGTGAAGAAGTAGAAATCATAACGACTGGAATTCCTTTATAATTCTCATTCAATTTCAGCCTTTTCAAACATTCCCACCCATTCATTATAGGCATATTCAAATCCAGAAAGACAATCCCTGGAATTTCTTCTTGTTTTTCGAGTAATTTTAGTGCTTCGCTTCCATTTTCGGCACAATGACAAATAATACTTTTATCTATATCTGCCAGCGCTTCACAAAACATTTCTGCATCATCCTGATCATCATCTGCCAATAAAATTATCTTTTTCCCCATAGGTTTTAATTAAATGTCTTTTTCTTTTTGTTCAAATGGCAGTGTTATGCTAAAAACTGCTCCTTTATCAGCAATTCCTGTCGCAGTAATACTTCCTCCATGTCGTTCGGCAATTTTTTTACAGAGAGACAAACCTAAGCCTGTTCCTTCGTAACGATCTTTGGAATTTAAGCGGGTAAAAGTTTCAAAAATACGTCCGGTTTGATTGTCTTCAAATCCAATTCCGTTATCTTCTACCGTAATTACCGCTGCTCTTCTTCCGTCTTCAATTTGTTCATTTGCCTTAATAGTGATTTGGGGCGACACTTCTTCTCTAGCAAATTTAATAGAATTGTTAATCAGATTATAAAACAATTGATAAAGCAATACAGAAGCTCCTTCAACCACTGGGAGTTCTTCATAATAAATTTTACCTCCTGTTTTTTGAAGCGCGATTTCAAGGTCGCTTTCTATATTTTTAATCACTTCATTTAAATCGACAACCGTTGCTTTTTGCAAATCGGCATTGATTTTAGAGTAGGCCAACACACCGTCAATCATAGTGAACATACGGTCTGCCGCAACATGAATTCGTTCAATATATTTTGAAGATGATTCGTCTAACTGTTCGCTAAGATGATCTTCAAGACGGCTTAAAAATGTTTTGATTTTTCTAACAGGCTCTTTTAAATCGTGAGATGCAACATGTGCAAATTGCTGTAAATCGTCGTTAGAACGCTGTAATTCTTTGGTACGCTCTGCCACCAAAATCTCCAATTTTTCGGTAATCGATTTTTGCTCATGAATATCGGTGCAAGTGCCAAACCAATTGGTTATTACGCCTTCTTTATCTCTTATTGGAAGCGCTTTACTCAAAAACCAACGGTATTCTCCCGTATTAATATTTTTTAAACGAAACTCAATCTGATACGAGGTTCCTGCATGAACACTTTGATACCAATTTTTTGAAACCATTGATACATCATCTGGATGAAGTACGGGCATCCAGCTCGAATCTCCAAATTCATGTTCATTGAAACCGGTATATTCGTACCAGCGGCTGTTATAATAATCTATAAATCCTTCAGGATTCGATGTCCAGATAATCTGCGGAACCAGATCTGCAAGCTGCCTGAATTTTTCTTCGCTTTCTGCAATTACATTTTGAAGTTCTTTCTGCGAAGTTATATCGCTTGAGGCACCAAACCATTCTACAATTTTTTCTTTATCGTTCAATATCGGAACCACTCTAGAAAACACCCATTTCACAGTATCATCTTCATTTATAATTCTGTGTTCCATTTCGAAAATACTTTTCTCCACTATCGATTTGGAAATAAGATGTACGGCCTGCTCCAGATCACTAGGATGAACAAACTTATCCAACCAATTGATGCCTTTTTTTCCTGGACTAGACAATTCTCCATCTCCTTCCAGATTATGCATGATCATCCAATCGGCATCCATACGATAAACTAAGTCAGACGAAGCGTTGATTAAGGCTCCGAAACGATTTTCGCTTTCCTCCATCTTCTGGCGTGCCACCACTTGCTCGGTAACTTCTACTGCTACTTGTATCATTCCAGTTATCTCTCCTTCTTCTATTAAAGGTCGATAAGCCAGATTATAATAGTAGTTCTTCATTTCTCCTGTCCGATTGTGAGGCACTAGAACTTCGCTTTGATCAAACGGAATTCCTTCGTTATAAACCCTTAAAACTTGTTCCCAAACATATTGTCCTTCAAGTTCTGGCAATACATCTATCAGACGCATACCAATAATTTCTTCTCCTCGGCCTATCATTTGAAGCATGTGTCTGTTTATCTGTTCAATAACAAGATCACCTCCTCGAAGTACTAAAGTCGGAGCTGGAGTCTGATGAATCATTTTACGGAAACGGCTTTCATTTTGCTGCAGTTTCTCTTCAGCCAGCTTACTTTCGGTTATATCTCTTGTTGTTCCAGCAACACATTCTACTTCTCCTTTTTCGTTAAAAACGGGAACAAAAATATAGTCGTAAATTCTTCTCCCTAATTCGGCATGCGGAAAAGAAACTGTTCCTCTAATTGGCTTTTTATTGGCCACAACAGCATCAATTTCGCTTTCATGCATTTCGGCATGCCAGTCTTCGTAACCATTTTCTCTTAATCCGCGGCCAATAGAATCTTGTTCTGTTTTGCCCCACATGGTTAATAAAGCTTTGTTTGTATAAATGAACTTGTAATCAAGATCAAATACATAAACCAAATCGGGAGTGCTGTTTATTATAGAATTGTAAAGTCTTTTTTGTTTTTCTGCATCAATCAATGCTTCATTCAATGCAGTTTCTGCCTGTTTTTTTTCGGTGATGTCTTCCATCGTTACCACCAACAATTGATCTTGAGCTACGGCAGTAAAACGGAACCATTGTTTTTTGGTTTCAGTACCAAACCATTGTTCAAAATTAGCTGGAATACTGGTTTCTAAAGTTTCAATAAACTTTTCAAGAACGTCTGTTCCGTTGACATTAGAAAAAACTTCACTGTATCTTTTATTTTTATAATCCGAATTTCCGATCCAGTTTACTAAATAGGCATTACATAATAATATCGTAAAGTCTCCAGCTTTACCCTTTTTACCATACAAAGGTTTCAAGACTGCAATACCATTTGGCGCAGAATTAAAAACAGTTTGAAAAAGGTCTAGATTATGTATTAGCTCCATTAAGATATTTGATGAAAATAATTTCTAATGCTGTTTTTTGCTACTAATGAAACGTAAATTTGTTAAATTCTTTCTCAAATATAAATAAAAACACGATTGCCTGTTTAAAAAATAAAAAAAGCCAAATCGTTTAAAATTTGGCTTTTTTTCGGTTTCACAAGAATAACATCAGTTACTGTCTAATATGCAAAAGAGCGGAGTATTTTTCCGCTCTTTTTAAAATTAATCTGTTTTTGTTTCTTCATTTCCAAAAGTACGAATATTCATATTGGAATTGTCTTTATGTCTCAGTTCTTCATAATCGCTATCATCTCCCCAATCTCCTGTATTGGTGTGCTGAATAGGATTGTCACTTTCATTTACATATTCTACTTTATTTTCGTCATTCGGAAAATACATATGGTATCCTAAAATGGGATCCCAGTTTGATTCCTGAGTACGATCAATACCATCTTGGAATAAATCGTTTTGTTCATTTCTTGTTTCCATTTTCTACAATTTTACACCCTCAAAGATTGAAAGCCCGATTATTATTTCATTCGTAAGTTAGTAAAATTCAACAAATTAAATCACAACCTATTATATCATTTAACGAAAATTTTACATGATTCTGTATTGTTAAATAAATTTTCTAATGCGTTTTAATTCAGTTTTTAGAATTGTATTGAAACTAAAAAAGCCTGTAAAAACAAGATTTACAGGCTTTTTAAAATAATCTGATTTTTTAAAAAATTTACTTCTAAAAAGTAACCAGTTTTACTCCTAAAGTAAACCAGCGTGATGGCAACGGTACTGCCCCTACTTCGTAATAAGTTGCATTGAATATATTTTGTCCGTCTAAAAAGATTGTAAATTTATTAATTGACTGACTTACTCTAAAGTCATTTACCCAATAAGATGGTCCTGTAATTCTTTCGTTAAAACGAGTTGCAAACATAACCGATAGATTTTTAAACTGATAATCTATAGTGTTGGTAATTTGATGTTTTAATGACGAAATTGCATATTTTGAATATGTTTCTGTACGCGCACTTTTGAATTCAGAATCTAAATAGGTGTAAGCCAAAAGAATATTTAATCTAGAATCTTTAGAGAAATCGAATCTGTAAGTTCCGCGTAAATTGATTCCGTTTGTGTTTAAATCTCCAGTGTTTTGGCTCTGCCAAGGCTGTGTGGTAAGATTACGCATCCAGTCGATATAATTGTCAATTTTTCTATAGAAATAATTGGCATTCAAGCTTAAAGCTCTTTTGTTGTACTTGAATCCAATTTCGCTTTGAAAAGCATTTTCTGAATCCAAATCTGGGTTTCCAACATTTCCTGTCTGTTTCAAATACAAATCTGTAAACGACGGAATTCTTTGGCTTGTTCCGACATTTCCAATAATTTTGAATGCATCAGTAATCGCATAACTAGCATCAATTCCTGGATAAATCTGCCATTTATAATCTGAATTGTAATTTAAATATGTTCCGATATTTACATCCAATTTTTCAGTAAAACTTCTTCTATATTCTGCATAAAGTCCCACATTTTCGCGATCGTGATCACCAATGTTTGAAGAGTGGATATTTTCGTTTCTAAATTCAGCTCCAAAACCAATTTCTCCTTTAGACAATTTTACTGTAGAGTTCAATTCTCCAGCAATAGAATTGGTATAATGCTGACTTCTTCCAACAGCTAAATTAGAGTTTCCTAAATAACGGTAATCATCATAATTGTAACGATATGTTATTCTCGGCATAATTTTCCAACTGTCAGTAATTTGATGATTAGACTGAAGATTAGCAAATGTAGTCTGAACAATTTCCGTTGAGTTTTTATCTCCCGGCGCAGCATAAAATCCGTTTGCTCCAAATCCGTTTTTGATATATCCTGCAGAACCCTGAATTTCATTTTTATCATTGATCTGAACATTTCCCTGATAGAAAATTTTGTTGTTTTCGAATGCTGTGTTGTAACGATAACCGTTGCTTTTATCATGCGAAGCAAAAAGTAAATGCTGCTGTTTCTCTTTACCTAAAACAGCTCCCGCCTGAACTCCTGTTCCGTAAAAAGTATCTCCTGTATCTTGAGTGTCTTTTTCAAAATTAGATCCTGCATAAGTGCTTACCATAAAACCAGAATCGGTTGGTTTTTTGGTAATAATATTAATTGCTCCTGTTAAACTGTTAATTCCGTAAATTCTCGCTGCTGGTCCGCGAACAACTTCAATTCTTTCAATTGCCTCGACCGGAAGAGGCAGATTTAGCATATTATGAGCAGTTTGAGAATCGATTACTTTTGCTCCATTTAATAAAACAACAGTTTGTTCAAAACTTCCTCCGTCAACACTAATGTCGGCTTGAGTTCCAAAAGGTCCTCTTTGTCTGATATCTACTCCGTTGGCATATTGCAATACTTCTTGCAAGGTTCTTCCTGGCAGTTTTTTAATGGTTTCGCTCGAAATAACATATACATTTCTATTTTGTTTAGAAATTGGTGTATTAAAACGGCCTTCATTAATAATAACTTCATCCATTTGGTTGATGGAATCTTTCTTTGTCTGTGCGTAAAAATTGGTACAAATTACTGCAAAGGCAGCAAAATAGATTTTTTTCATTTTGGTTTACTATTTTTTTGGCAAAAGTAGCTTCTTACCGTACCAATAAAGTATACCAGTTTTATAATTACAACTAGACCGGATGATATTATGTTCTATTTTGCTAAAATCTAAGCAAAAGTGAGAGATATTACTTATAAATCAAATATTTAGCGCGCATTTTTTTTAATACCTGTACAACTTATTTCTAGCTGTTTCTTATTTCTTAATCTGATTATGATTAATTTTTTTCATCACGTTTGTTTTTTTTTGCTACTCCCGATAGCTATCGGGATAAAAGGATTAAAAAGGATTTTTTTATTTGGTTGCGCTTAGTTTTTTTTCACTCAGATTTTGCAGATTTATTTGAATTTTATAATCTGTGTTGATCTGCTTAAATCTGCAAAATCTGCGTGAAACAAGAAATCATTTTAATCCTTTTAATCTGTGGCTAATACTATTTATTAATTTGCCTCCAGATTTTAGCACTAAAATCATCCTTGTACATTAATCTGTTTGTTCTTGTTGGATTAACTCGATTCGTCAAAATGATTACAAATCGGTTTGTGCTTCTATTCATAAAGAAAAAAGTTCCTGTAAAACCTGTATGTCCAAAATCGTCTTTTGTAAAAAACTCGTCTGGTTTTCTTTTATCAAAACCTAAACCGCGATAAATTCCTTCTTTGGCAAGCGGCGAATCCGTAAACTCTTTTACGACATTGGCTTTTAGAATCTGTTTTCCTTTGTAATTTCCGTTGTTCATGAGCATTTTGCAGATCACGGCAATCGATTCTGCGTTGGCAAATAAACCTGCATTTCCAGAAACACCTCCAAAAATGGCCGCTGCCTCATCGTGCACATAACCTTTTACAGTATCTTTTCTAAAGAAATTATCCACTTCAGTTGGCATCACATTATCTATTGAAGTCCATTTTAGCGGATTATATCCAATTTTTGAAATGCCTAACTCAGTATAAATTTCATTGGTAAACTGATCGAGTTTTTTTCCTGTTTTAGTTTCAATCATTTGCTTCACCAAAAGCAAATTTAAATCACTATACAAATATTTTCCTCTCGGATTTGTATTTGCTTTGGCAATCCTTTCATAAACCGACGGATAAAATTCTGGATTGAGCCACATGTTTTTATAAATCTGAACCCAATTTTCTTTTGGCTCAAAAACCAAATATTTTGAATCGTAAATGATGTTTTTATTTACAAACATATTATCAAAAGGCTCAACATATTGCTCTGATTTTTGATTGCTCAAAAAAGGCGAATTATCTGGTGTAGAAAGCAGTGCTTGATAAAAAGTGATACTTGGCGTTAATCCAGAAGTATGTGTTAACAATTCAAAAAGCGTTAAATCGGAAATCGCTGTATTTTTGTACATCGGAACAATTTCGCCCACTTGATCTGTCAATTTAATTTTTCCATCTCCAACCAAACGCATTGTTACAAGTGTGGCCCCTAAAACTTTAGACATTGAAGCCAAATCAAAAACGTCATCTGATTTTATTAATTGCTTTTTCGTATAATCATGATAACCATAATTTTTAGATATCAGATTAGAATCTCCTATACCCACGATAATTTGCGCTCCTGGAAAAAAGCCTTTTTCCAGCGCATTTGTCATCATCGAATCAATGTAAACTTCATTACTTTTTACATCAAAAGATTGCTTTGCCTTTTTCTGCGAATAGCCTTTTACTCCCAAGAAAATCAAGTAAACCATTATAATTTTAATGCCAATATTTTTCATAGTACTATGGATTAATTTTTAAGTCCTGACTTGCCATCAAAGGATCATTATTGGTTCCTGTAATTTGTATTCTAACGGCTTTTACAGGCTGTTTCGGATAAATGGATGCGTTTCCGTAATCAAAATCAGCACCTTTTATGAAATCAGTTCCATTGTATGAAAACTCCACAAAACCATTGTTAATGATAAATCTTGGGTGATGCGGAATTCCAGTTAAAACATCTATTTTAGAAGAGGTTACAGGATTAGTAAAGGTATACAAAATCCAGTCGCCATCTTTGCAGGCCACATCGGTACGCAAGTACGATTCTTCATTATAATCTTGCAGATTCGAAATTGGAAACTTCGGATTTTCTGCCATCGAAGAAGTTACTTTTACTTCTGGTTCCTGATAAGGCGAACAGATGAATTTTACATTTGCTGCAGATTTTTTCTCTTCTTTATTTTCGACTGTAAAATCTAATCTGTAAGTGTTTTTTTCTTTGTAATTATCAATTAAAAATCTCAATCGAGGTTTTGATTTTAGTGCTTTTTCGTCTGCATAAGTCTGCACTAATTTATCATTTTCAAAAAGCGAAACATTTTTGATTGTTCCATTTGCTCCATCATCTGTCGGATTAAAACTTAAATACCAAATGCCTTTTTTATCTACATGATCTGATATATTTTCAGAAATAGTCAAAACTTCTGCTTTTGAAGTATTCCAATTGGCTACAGGCAATTTTTCAGCTTTCACTGCAGGACTTGCCGAATATTCATTAAAAAATACTCTGGACATATAGCGTTCGTAATCCTTCGTTTGAATTGGCCCTGTATACAAAGGCGATTGTCTTGTTGGCTCATTTCCATCTTTATCAAATCGTACAACGGCACCTTCATAAGGTGGCGTTACGGTAATTGTTCCGTTTTTATAAATCGCTGTTGGAGGAAAATCCCTAAAAGCAATTCCCATTTCAGCCAATCTTTTTAAATGGCTATTGGTTAATCTTCCATAAAAATCATCCCAGTTTTTATCTTCTTTTTTAGACCATCCAATTTCAGACAGTGCGCTGATTCTCGGATAACTTTGATATTCCATAATTCTTGCAGGACGATCTAAATATTCACTCCACAAAGCACCTTGAACGCCAATGATATTTTTCTGTTCTTCTGGAGTTAAATCGGTATCTGGAATTGGTTCAAACGAATAGGCTCTTTTGGTATCTGTGATTGCTGCCCAACGATGGCCACGTTCTGTTTCAGATTGTGCCATATCGTAATATGTAAATTGCCCTGGCATCATGATGGTTTTATATCCTTTTTTTGCCGATTCAATTCCGTAACTAATTCCCTGCCAAGCAGAAATTAGTGTATTTGGATTGATTTCTCCGCCTTTCAGAATTTCATTCCAGCCGTCTGTTTTTTTATGGTATTTGTCTACAATTTTCTGAACTCTTTTAAAGAAATAATTCTGAAGCTGAAAACTATCCGTAAATCCTTCTTTTGCCATTAAAGCTTGACATTTTGGGCAATGTTCCCAATTGGCACGATTGACTTCGTCTCCCGCAACATGAATATATTCAAAAGGAAATAATCCAGATACTTCTCTAATGATTGAATCCAGAAGATCATAATTTTCTTCACGTCCTACACACCAAACATTTTTCACTTCTCCTTGAACACTTTTAAGTTCCTGCGTTATCGCGCAACCCACTTCTGGATACGAAGCCGTTACCGCACGCGAATGCCCCGGAATTTCAATTTCTGGCATTACAGAAATGCCACGATCTGCTGCATAAGCCACGACTTCTTTAATGTCTTCTTGCGTGTAAAACCCTCCGTAACGTTTATCTCCTGAACCATAAGAAGGAAGCAAAACTTCGCCTGGACCTCTCCAAGCACCTTTTAAAGTTAAATCTGGCAATGATTTGATTTCGATTCTCCAGCCGTTATCGTCAGTTAAATGCCAGTGAAAAACATTCATTTTATGAGCAGCCAACCAGTCAATATAATTTTTTACGGTTTGTTTGTCGAAGAATTGTCGCGAACAATCCAACATCATTCCGCGCCAATCAAAGCGTGGATAATCTTCTATTTTCACAAATGGAAGAGCGCCTTTTTTGACTTGTTTTGCAGAGCAAATTTGCAATAAAGTCTGAAATCCGTTTAATACGCCTTTATCTGTTTTTCCTTTTACGAAAATCCCTTTTTCATTTATTTCCAATTGATATCCTTCGTTCGGAAGATCCAATTTCTTGTCAACCAGAAATGAAATATTATTTTTTCCGTGTTTTTTTCCAATCGAAACAATTGGTTTAATTTCGGTATTTTTTGAAATACTTGTTGAAATATAATCGGCGCTGTTTTTTAGTTTTTTGTCTACAACAATTTTTAATGATGAAGGAAAAACAAACTGTCCCGCACTTTGCTGAACCGATACAGGTTTTGGAATTATGTCTAGTTTTTGGGCTTGTACAATACTAAGTGAACTTAGAAATAGGGCTAATAGAAGAATACTTTTTCTCATTTCTTTTTATATTTTATTTTGCTAAAAATTCAATCGGACTGCTTTCCGTCTGGGTCTGACTCAGAGCGGTGATCGCATAAACGTAGTTTTCCAAATCGGCATTCGTAACTTCTAGTTTTACAGCCGTTGTCACATAATAAATATTCTGAGGATTTGAGAAATCGGTTATTCTTCCTTTTGGGAATTTGTAGATTACATATTTTTTATCGTTTAATGCTGCTTTCCAAGTTAAAACTGCATTATTGCCTTTTTTCGCAATTACTGCATTTGTTGGCGGTTCTGGCTTTAATCTTGTAATTCTATTGGCTTCGGGAGTTAGAGCGATGTATTTGTATTCTTTTTGAAGAAGAGGTTTTCTAAGAGTATCTCCTTTTTTTAGAAAATTCGAAGCAGTAAAATGCATAGAACCGTCAATTTGAGGCATTTTACGAATCATTTCAATCTGTTTTACAATCTGGTCTGGACTTCTCCATTCTGGTTCTTTGGCGGTAGTTGAAATTTTATAATCACCATGGCCAACGTAAACATTTGCTCCATACTTATGTTCTGCCCACCATTTTGCCAGAACTTCAAAATTGGCTCTGTCAAAACCAATGTGCCAATAGATTTGAGGCGTTACATAATCGATCCAGTTTTCTTTTTGCCATTTTAAGATATTCGCATACAAATCATCATAATTGGTTGCTCCGGCTCTTGTATTAGAACCTTGCGAATCTTTGGCAATATTTCTCCATACTCCAAAAGGCGAAATTCCGAACTCGACTTCTGGTTTATTGGCAATAATCGTATCTCTGATTTGTTTGATGATTAAATCCACATTGTCTCTTCGCCAATCGTCTTTATCTTTAAACTGACGTGGTTCTTTGGCAAATGCCTTATCATCTGGAAACTCCTGCCCTTCAATTTTATACGGATAAAAATAATCATCCATATGCACAGCCTGAATATCGTATTTACGAACAATCTCGCCTACAACAGAAGCAACGAAATTTCTGGTTTCTTGCAAACCTGGATTAAAATATCTCGTTTTTCCGTACGTCAGAAAAAGGTCTGGTCTTTTAAAATATAAATGATTTTTTGAAAGCACATCTCTAACGGTGTCTTTCTGAACACGATATGGATTAAGCCAAACGTGAACGTTCATTCCGCGTTTTCCTGCTTCGTCAATCATCATTTGCAACGGATCGAAACCTGGTGCAACGCCTTGCGTTCCTGTTATCCAATGCGATGCTGGTTCTTTAGTCGATTTGTAATAGGCATCGGCAGTTGGACGAATCTGAAAAATTACAGTATTCATATTGTAAGAACGTAGATTATCCAGAATGGCAATCATTTCGTTCTTCATTTCTTTATCTGATAATCCTGGTTTAGAAGGCCAGTCGATATTTTCTACGGTAGAAATCCAAGCGGCTCGCATTTCTCTTTTTGGCGATTGCTGACTGAAAATTTTGGTCTGAATCAGCAATACCAAAATCATAATTTTTAGACTTTTCATAAATTATTATTTTAGGTCGTTAGTATAATATTCTTGGTAGAAAAATTTAACCGCAAAGAGCGCAGTGGTTTACGCTATGTTCGCAAAGGTTTCTTTTCCTTTTTTTAAATCTCGCAAAGGCACAGAGACACAAAGTTTTTATTATTTAATGGTTATTTTCTCTCGCAGATTAAGCAGATTTAAAGGATTTCATTTGTTGCGAAAAAATCTTTTATAATCCTTTAATCTGTGGCTATTTTTACTCTCGCAAATTCAGCAAATTTAATTCGTGAAAATTTGTGAAATTAGTGGCGAAAAAAATCTTTTATAATCCTTTAATCCCGATAGCTATCGGGAGTGGCTAAAAACTATTCCAATAAATAAATTCCGCCTTCTATTAAAGATGCCCAAACTTGTCCTTTATCATCAACAGTAAAGCCATTTATACTTGAACTTCCTAAGTTAATTTGTTTGATGATTTCAAATTTTGTGGCATCAACAATTACAACTTCGCCTTTTCGGCTTCCTAAATATATTTTATTGTTTTTTTCTAATATTGCTGCAGGATTGTGTTCATATCCCCATTTTAAATCCAAGACTTTGCTTTGGCTTACAACATTTTCTTCAGTCAATTCAATAGTATCATTAAGTGGCACTCTTACCAGTTCGCCATCCATTGTTTTGCCATAAAACCATTTTCCGTCTTGGCTTTTACCCATTGATTCTCTAATTTTCCACTTCGAAGTTCTTAAAAGCGTTTTACCCGTTTCAATATCTAAAATGGTTAAGAAACGTTGAGGCGTAACAAAATAAAGTCTGTTTTTTGATGCAACCATATTGACATTTCCAGCAGAATATAAAATTTGTTTATCGTTGCCATTGTTCCATTTCCAGATCAGTTTTCCTGTATTTTTATCCAAACAATACACATACGAGTCCCACACTCCAAAAATTACTTTATTGTCTTGTATTAACGGAGTTCCCTGCGAATAAGAAGCTGGTAAATTGCTCTGCCAAATGACTTTACCACTTACAGCGTCTGCACAAACAAATGCCGTAGAACTCGCCGTATAAATTTTATTGTTTTCAGCAATTGGCGAACCTACTAAAACACCACCAACAGGAATTGTCCATTTTTGTTTTCCTGATTGAGTATCAAAACCTAATAGATTTCCTTCAATAGTTCCTATAACCAAATTGTTTTTTACAATTATTGGTGAAAAATAAATTGAATTTCCTGTTTCCGTTTTCCAGTTTACACTTTTACTTTTTAGGTTAACCGATTTTATTTCACCTATTGAATTCGTAAAATATAGATTCTTTTTATCGAATGCCGGAAGGCTGTAAATAGAGGCAATATCTTTTATAAAAGGAGTTTGCATCGTTACACTATCTTTCGGAATTTCAATTTTGGAAGGTTTTGATGGCACCGAAAATTTAAAAACTCCCGGTTTATCAATTTCTTTCTGATAGATACTGATACTGTCTTTGCTGATAATTACTTGATTATAACTTTTTGTTTTTCCGTCAAGCGAAGTTATCGAAGTTCCCATTATACCGCTCAAACCAGAGAAATCATATTTTTTTAAAGTGTGTCCGTGACCGCAAAAAGTGGCAACAGTTGGATATTTTTCTAAAACAGAAAGCACTTCTTTATAATTGCTCACGCTATTATCTAACGGATAATGAGCAAAATTCAACACTTTTTTATTGTTGTTTTTAAGACTTTCTTTTAAAGTTTTATCAAGCCAAAGCACATCTTCATGTTTTACAAAACCATCTCCCATTTTCATGTAAGGTCCGCACGGAAAGCCTATAAAGACATAATCACCTTTTGAAAATACGAATCTATCCTCGCCAAAGATTTTTTTATACGTCAAACCGGCGCTTTCACTCCAGTTCGTTTCATGATTTCCAGAAATTACATAATATGGAATTTTCAGTTGAGAAAGGATAGAATGAACTTGCTTTAACTCATCATCGGCACCGCGATTGGTTAAATCTCCGGTTACAACCGCAAATTCAAAATCTGAATTGTTGATTTCTTTTACAATATTCTGTAATAAAAAGTCATTGTCATTTCCTACTGAAACGTGCAAATCAGTTAGCTGTACAAATTTGATATTTTCTGATTTTCCTGCATTTTGAGAGAACCCAGAAACTATTACAAAAAGCAATAATATTCTTAAAAATAGATTTTTCATTGGTGTTTTTTTCTTTATTAAACAATAATTTATTTTTAAACAGTTCCTATTATGGAATTTGCTATATTACTTAACCGCAAAGAGCGCAAGGATTTACGCAATGTCCGCAAAGTTTTGTTTTTTAATCTCGTAAAGGCGCGAAGACGCAAAGTCTTTCTTTTTTAAATATTTTTTTCTTTGCGCCTCTACGACTTTGCGAGCAATTTCATTTACAAAAAAAATTAAATCCTTTTAATCTGTGGTTATTATTTTCTCTCGCAGATTTAGCAGATGCAGCAGATTTTATTCGTGAAATTTTTCTTATTCGTGGCAAAAAAATCTTTTTTAATCCTTTATCCCGATAACTATCGGGAGTAGCGAAAAAAATACCTAACAGGCTTAGAAAACCTGTTAGGATAACCAACCAAAATTTATGTATTGCCATAAATCAACAAAATGGCAATGCATTTAACGTTTACTGCATTTTTTCAGCATCATTAAAATAATTGTAAAAAAACAGCAGCTGATATTTTAAGGAATTCTCCCAATATTTTAAATTATGTTCGCCTGGACGTTCTATATAATCGTGATTTATCTTTAGGTCTAACATTTTTGCGTGAAGTTCTCTGTTTACTTTCATAAAGAAATCATCAACTCCACAGTCAATAATCAGTTTAAGTTTATTGTCTTTTACCAAGTCTAACATATTCGTAACGGTGTTCTTGTTCCAATTTTCTGGAAATTCTGTAATTGGACCTAATCGTTTTTTGATATCCCAATTTTCAGGAAACGGACGAAAATCTACGCCTCCGCTCATGCTTCCTGCCGCACCAAATACATCTTGATGTCTGAATGAGAGATACAAAGCACCATCTCCGCCCATGCTCAAACCTGAAATAGCTCTTGCTTTACGGTCTGCAATTGTTCTGTATTGTTTATCAATAAACGGAACTAGTTCTTTTACGACATAAGTTTCATATTTGAAAGTCGGATCTATTAGGACTATCAAAATACCAGCTTGAATAATTCCCGTCTACACCAACCACTATAAAACCATACTGATCAACTTGCTTTCCGAGTTCTTTAAAATCTTTTGCCCAAGATCTATAATTTCCGCTATAGCCATGAAGCAGATAAACAACCGGAAATGCCTTCTTGCTCTTTTTATAATTGTCTGGAACTACAACGCAAGTTTTAATATTCTTCTGCATCGAAGCACTAAAAACCTGTAAAGTATCAACCTTAGCCGCTTTGGCTGTAAAAATGAAAAGCAGCAGTAAGATTGAATAAATTGTTTTTTTCATAATTGATGTTTTTATAAAATACTATTTTTGAAAAGCACTGGAAAAATACAAAAAACTATTTCAGACAATCTTTTAAAATAGTCACAGGATGCAAAGCTTTTCTGCTGGTTCCGTCAAAAATCTGATGGCGGCAGCTGGTTCCTGCTGCTGCAATTTCTGTTGATTGCTCTGTTGCCCTGATTTTCGGAAACAAAGTATCTTCTCCCATCTTCATACTGATTTCGTAATGTTCTTTCTCGTAACCAAATGAACCTGCCATTCCGCAACAACCAGAATTATAAATTGTAACCGTATTATTTTTTGGAACATTCAGCATCGCAAAAGAAGCTTCAACTGAGCTCAATGATTTTTGATGACAATGTCCATGAATTTTGATATTTTTCTCTTTTTCAGAAAATTGATCTGCGTGAATTTTTCCGTTTGAAATTTCTCTTTTGAAAAACTCTTCGACTGTAAAGGTGTTTTTAGCTAATTTTTCAGCACTTTCCTTATCAGCAGCCAATCGGATATATTCATCTCTGAAAGTCAATATTGCCGAAGGCTCAAGACCTATTAAAGGTGTGTTTTCAGAAATTATATTTTTAAAAGTATTGACATTTTTATTGGCAATTTCCTGCGCTTCTTCCAAAAAGCCTTTTGAGATAAAAGCTCTTCCGCTTTCCTCATGATCAATTACAATTACTCTATAGCCTAATTCTGTTAAGAGTTCGTAGGCATCGATTCCGACTGAAACATCATAATAATTAGTAAATTCATCACAAAAAAGATAAACATTGCCATTCTCAAAAGAACTGTTTGTGTTACGTTTTTTGTTCTTTTCATACCATTTTCTAAATGTTTTTGGAGCCAATAAAGGCACTTGTCTTTCAGGTGCAATTCCCATGCGTTTTTTAACGAATGAAAGATTAGAAGCCCAATTGGTAATTGATGGTGCAATACTTCCCAATTCATTCAATTTCGAATTGAAAGCAAATATTTTATTTCGGAAAGAAAATCCGTTTGCTTTTTGATATTGGTATAAAAATTCAGCTTTTAAAGTTGCTACATCAACATTACTTGGACACTCGCTGGCGCAGGCTTTACAGCTTACACACAATTCAAAAACCTTGTATAATTCTTCGTGATCGAATTTATTTTCTTTTTCCGAATTTGTTAGATATTCGCGTAAAGCATTGGCACGTGCTCGCGTAGTATCTTTTTCATTTCTTGTAGCACGATAACTCGGACATAAAGTTCCGCCTGCTGATGGCATTTTTCTGCAATCGCCAGAACCATTGCATTTTTCGGCGGCACGTAAAACCCCTAAACTATCCGAGAAATCCTGAATCGTTTTTATTTCAGGCTCTACTCGTCCCGCTTCAAAACGAAGATTTTCATCCATTTTCGAAGCGTTTACAATTTTCCCAACATTCAAAATCGTGTTCGGATCAAACGCTTTTTTTACTCGTTTTAGCAATTCGTAATTTTTATCGCCAATCATAAACGGCAAGAATTCTCCACGTAGAATTCCGTCGCCATGTTCACCGCTTAACGAACCTCTGTATTTTTTTACCAAATGAGCTACTTCAGTAGATAAATTTCTAAACTGATGTAATCCTTCCTTCGTTTTCAAATTTATCTTCGGACGCAAATGTAGCTCTCCCGCTCCAGCATGTGCGTAGTAAATGGCACTTTGTCCGTGCCTTTCCATCATCGCCGCAAAATCGGCAATATAATTGGGCAGATCGCTCAATTCAACCGCTGTATCTTCAATAGAATCTGCTGCTTTATCGTCTCCCACAATACTTCCTAAAAGTCCAAGACCTGCTTTTCTTACCTCATTTACTTTGTCTATATCTGTTCCGTAAATTTTTGGCAAGGCATATCCGAAGCCATTATTTTCAAGATCTTTAATTAATGCATCAGCTTGCAGTTCGGCATCTTCCATACTAATGTGCGATCCTACTTCTAGCATAATAACTGCTTTTGGTTCACCTACAATAAAAAATCGGTTTTTAGCTTGTTCTCTATTGGTTTTGGTACAGTCTAAAATCGTATCGTCCATCATTTCGCAAGTGTACAAATGATGTTTCATTGCAGTAACGACAGCTTCTAAACTTTCTTGAATGGTATGAAAATGCGCCACAACCATAATATTGTTTACTGGTGGCAAGTCGTCTACCTTTAAAGTAATTTCTGTCGTAAACGCCAAAGTCCCTTCACTTCCGCAAAGGAGTTTTCCTAAATTGATCGTATCCTCTGTTCCCGAAAAAAGTTTTGATTTTAGCAGAACATCAATCGCATAACCGGTATTTCGTCTATGAATTTCTGGTTTTGGAAATTCTCTTAAGATTTCTTCTTGGTTTTCTTTGTTCGAAAGTTCTTCGTAAATGGTTTTGTAAATTTTATTTTCTAAAGAATCTCCTTTGGTTTTCTCGATAAACTCTTCAGAAGTTAAATCTTTAAATATTGCGGTAGTTCCGTCACTTAAAACGGCTTTTATTTCTACAATTTTATCTCGGGTAACACCGTAACGAATCGAAGTTGTCCCTGACGAATTGTTTCCGACCATTCCGCCAATCATGCATCTATTGGTTGTTGATGTCGTTGGCGCAAAAAACAGTCCGTGGGGTTTTAAATACAAATTCAGTTCATCGCGAATTACTCCAGGCTGAACCGTTATGGTTTTCTTTTTAGGATCAAAAGAAACAATTTTATTAAAATGTTTAGAAACATCGACAATAATTCCGCTTCCGATAGTTTGACCTGCAAGTGAAGTTCCTGCCGTTCGTGGCGTTATAGAAATTTTATTTTTTGAAGCAAACCGAATAATATTTCTAATATCATTTTCTGATTTTGGAATAGCCACGGCAAGCGGCATAATTCTATAGGCAGAGGCATCTGTGGCATATATTTTTTTATGAAGGTCATCATAAAAAAGAGTTCCTTCTAGTGAAGTTTCTAATTCTTGTAGTTGGAGAGAATCGGACATTTAATTTGGTTCTGTTGCTTTTGGTTCTTTAATAAATGTTTTATTTCTGCACTTCGCTAAAATCAGTTTGGCAAAAACAACACATTCTAAATTTTATTAGAATTCAATATTTATTAAAGTTCCTTTTAAAAGCTTTGAACTTCCTTTAAAGCACCAAAGAAATGGCAACTAAACCAAGAAATGATTTTCATAAATATATCTTACTAATAAAATTAGTTTTAACAAATATAGATACAAAAAGCATACAAATACATTATTTTGCGTTTTTTAACATAATAAAATTAAAATAACGCAACAAAACGCAAAAACCACATTGTATAAGTTTAAAGTTATAAGATAAACACTCCAGATTTTCTATATTCGTCTAGTTTTTCATCTTCTGGATCTAACTCTGTCACAATCGTATCCAATTGCGTAAGATCGCATACGCCGTGCGGCATTTTGGTATTTAATTTATTTGAAGCAAACATGGAAACCACTCTGTCAGAAGCCTCTATCATTGCTTTTTTGACGATTGAGATTTCGTAACCTACTTCTGTAAGTCCTTGTTTGATATTAATGCTGCTGGCGCCAATGAAACAAATGTCGGCTTTAATTTTTGAGACCACCTGAATTACATCCATACCTATTGTTACCATTGCGTTTTTCTGCATTTTTCCACCAATAAAAATCAAATCGATATTAGGGTGCTGAGACAATTGCATGGCTATCGGTAAGCTATACGTATATATTGTAGCCTTTAAATCGGCCGGAATTAACTTTGCAAAAACCAAATTGGTGCTTCCTCCGCTCATTATAATAACCTGATCGTCATGAAGTAGAGACAATGCTTTTGTCACGATTTGTTTTTTCTGTTCTTCTGCAGCTATTGCTATATCAAATACATTTGCAGACTTCTCTTTAACCTGAACCGCACCGCCATATACTTTTTCTAACAGCTTTTTACTGTCTAACTCGTTCAAATCTCTTCTTATTGTATCTTCAGACAAATCGAGAGCCAAAGCTAAATCTGTTGTAACAACTTTTTGGTCTTCAATAAGTTTAGTCATTATATATTTATGTCTTTCGGCCTTCAGCATTTTTTTATAAAAGTTAAAATTTATCACAAATATATCAAATATTTCATTCTATATCAGAAAATAGCCTAAAAACTGCAAAATCATGCATCGATAAGATTCTTAAAATAAACTCAATAATTATTTTCTTCTAAAAAATTGCGTTATTTTGCGTTTTTCAAATTATTTTTCGAAAAAAAATTCAAAATAATGCATTTATATGCAATAATTAAATATATTTGCTCAACAACAACCATAAAAAACCAGATTAATCATGAAAAAATTACTCTTTATTTCAGTGTTGTTTTTGTGCATTCAAGCAGCATTTGGACAAGCAAAAACAGTTACTGGAACAGTAAAAAGCAAAGCAGACGGAATTCCAATTCCTGGAGTCAGCGTAGTTATTCAGGGAACAAATAACGGTACTACAACTGACTTTGATGGGCACTACAGTATTTCTGTAGCACCGGGACGAACTCTAAACTTTAGTTACATGGGTTACGAAACCCAATCTATTAAAGTGGAGAGCCAACAGAAAATAGATGTTGGCCTTTCAGAAAGCACTTCGAAACTAGACGAAGTTGTTGTTGTAGGTTTTGCCTCTCAGAAAAAAGCTAATCTTACGGGAGCGGTTGCAAAAGTAGATGTAAAAAAAGCTCTAGGAAGTGTGCCTATTACTGATATCACAAGAGGTTTGCAAGGAACAACTCCTGGACTTAATATTACTTTTAATTCTGGTAATATCAGTAAGGGATCAAATGTTAACATTCGTGGAGCTGGAACTATTATAAATGGAGAAGCTAAAGGATCACCACTTATTTTAGTCGATGGTGTTCCAGGCGAATTGTCGATGCTAAATGCAGAAGACGTAGAATCTATGTCTGTGCTTAAAGATGCTGCTTCTGCTTCTATTTACGGTGCACGTGCTGCATTTGGAGTTATTTTAATTACTACTAAGAGCGGTAAAAATTCAAAAGGAAAAGTAAGATTCGCTTATAGCAATAATACAGGTTGGAGCAACCCAATTTCTTTGGTTCAATTTAATGATCCAACTGTAGAGCTTCCCGCAATGATTGATGCGCAGGCTAGAGCTGGAAATGCGAATCCAGAATCTTTCGGTATGAACTACAAAACATTATTGCCAGGCATCATTAACTGGAAAGAAAAATATGCTGCAACAAGAAATCCAAATGACAAAAACATGATCTTAGGAGAAGATTTTGATGTTATTGGAGGAAAAGAATATTTCTACAGAATTTGGAATCCGCATGATGAAATGTTAAAAAAGAATGCGGTACAAACACTTCATAATTTATCAGCTCAAGGTTCTTTGAGCGACAAAAGTTCATTTATTGTTTCGTTAGGACTTTCTAATCAAGATGGTGTAATGAAAATCAATAATGAAACCAACCAAAGATTCAATCTTAATCTTGGTATGACAACGGAGTTAGCAAGCTGGCTTACTGGAGATTTTAAAGTATTGGGAACTTTCCAAGAATATGATTCTCCTTTTAATTACTACAACAATGGTATTGATACTGCTGGTAACGGATATTTTGGGTACTATATGCGTTGGGGTTCTTATTTCCCTTATGGAACTTATAATGGAACTTACTTTAGACATGCGCCTGGTTATATGGCAAACGCATCTCAAAACGAAAGTAAATCAAATGATATGAGGATAAGCGGAAGACTTACTGCTCAAATCACAAAAGACTTTAATATCGTTGGAGAATATAGCTTTAATACCAATTTTTCAAGCCTAAAAATGAATGGTGGTCAAGTACCGCTTTGGGACTGGTGGACAAGTGCTGCTGATTTAGTTGCCGGAAAACCTACTTCAATGGAAACTGCCAACGATTTTGTTGCGCAAGCGAAAACATCTTACACTAGAAACGTAGCCAATATCTTTGGAAATTATACTAAGACATTAGGAGAAAATCACAACTTCAAAGTATTAGGTGGTTTGAATACAGAATGGTACGATCAAGAAAGAACTTATGCTCGTAGAAATACACTTTTGGACAAAACCAAACCAGAATTTAACTTAGCTATTGGCGACCAATTTACTTCGCCTCTTGTTGCTAATGACATTCTAAATCCTGGTTTATCAAGATATGCAATTGCAGGATTTTTTGCACGTGTAAATTACGATTACAAAGGTAAATATCTATTGGAGGTAAACGGACGTTATGATGGTTCGTCAAAATTCCCTACTAATGAGCAATGGGGATTCTTCCCTTCTGCTTCTGTTGGATATAGAATTTCAGAAGAGAGCTTTATGGAAGGAACAAAAAGCTGGTTAAATGATTTGAAAATTCGTGGATCTATTGGTTCAATCGGAAATCAAAATATTGCCAACAATGCCTTTTTACCAGTTATGACTAACGTTACTACTAACCCTAACCCATATTGGATCGGTAGTGGTACAACTATTCCTCCGACTGTTAATCAGCCAACAAATGTTGACCCGAATTTAACTTGGGAAAAGGTAACTACTCAAGATATTGGTATTGATATTAGAATATTTAGCATGTTAGGTTTAACATTTGATTACTACCAACGTGATACAAAAGGAATGTTAGCTCCAGGAAAAACACTTCCAGGTTCATTTGGTCAGGCTGCTGCCAACACAAACTCTGGAAACTTAAGAACGAGAGGTTGGGAACTTGCTCTTAACTTTAATAAACAAATCAACAAAGACATCAGTGTTTACGCAGATCTTACGCTTTCAGACAATACTACAGAAGTAACAGAATGGAACAACTCTGCTAAGTTAATCAGTACTTCATCTTTTTACTCAGGTCAAAAATTGGGTGAAATCTGGGGATTGGAAACAGACCGATTAATTCAAACAACAGATCAAATTGATGCGACAGGATTAATAGTAAACGGTATTGATTATAAAAATATAAGAAGTGGAGCGTTTAAATTTGGCCCTGGAGATGTAATGTATAAAGATTTAGATGGAGACGGGGTAATCTCAAGAGGTGACGGAACAGCTCTTAAACCTGGAGATTTAAAAGTTATTGGTAACACTACACCTCGCTACCAATATGGAGTTCGTTTAGGTGGTGCTTTATACGGATTTGATATTGATGCTTTCTTCCAAGGAGTTGGAAAACGTGACTACTGGACAACTTCAGACTTAGTATTGCCTTTCTACAACAGAACAGATGCTATGTATCAGAACCAAAATGATTACTGGACAGCAGAAAATACAGATGCCTATTTCCCTAATCCATACCCTGGACATGCAACTAATGCTTTTGGAACTTATGCGCCTGGATCAAACAATTTTGTGGCACAAACTCGTTATTTATTAGATATGTCTTATTTACGTTTAAAATCGATGACTCTTGGATATACTTTCCCAAAAAGTATTTCTCAAAAGGCTGGATTTGATAAAATTAGACCATACGTTTCAGGTTTCAACTTAGCTACTTGGAAAAGCAGTAAATTACCGGTAGACCCTGAAATTAATGAAAGTGAATCAATGTGGGGAAGAACTTTCCCTTACTCTAAAACATGGTCGGTTGGTATACAACTTGCGTTTTAATAAAGGTATTTAAAAATCAAAAATTAATTAAGATGAGAAAATTAATCATAAACTCTAAGATAAAACTATCAGTTGCCTTGCTAACTTTTGCAAGTCTAACTGTTAGCTGTTCAGATTTTTTGGATACACCTCCGGAAGATGTATTCACTGACAACAATTTTTGGACTTCAGAAAATAACGTAAAAACATTTTCTTGGTTGAACTATAATACCTTTAATGGATACGGAAATAATGCTGGTACTACCGCTGATTTTTACTTTCATGCTTCTGCAACAGGTTTAATAGATGACAACTTGGCGATGAACGTTTTCACGAACTTTCTAACAGCTCCAAATGCAACTAACTCAAACTGGAATGAGTATTACACTTTGATTCGTCGTTGCAATCTTATGTTAGAAAGAGTGCCAAATGTTCCTATGGATCAGACAAAGAAAAATCACTACATAGGTGTTGCTAAGTTCTTTAGAGCTCACACTTATTTTCGTTTAGCACAGCAGTTTGGCGATGTACCATACACAGACCAATATTTAGCTCAAAGCGATGCAAATGTCTACAAACCTGCTTTATCTAGAGCAGAAGTAATAGACAATGTAATTAAAGACTTAGAAGAAGCGATTCCGTTGTTATTAAATGTTGATGATAGCAATGTAACGGTAAACAAATATACTGCTTATGCATTATTAAGCCGAGTATGTTTGGGTGAAGGTACTTACAGAAAATACAATTTGGGTCAGAATGGAAATGCGTATCTTCAGAAAGCTAAAGATGCTTCTTTAGCCGTAATGAATAACAACGCTTACAAATTAAACACAGATTGGAAATCTCTTTACAATTCTGTTGAATTATTAGGAAATACTGAAGTAATCTTAACAAAAAGATACATAAAAGGTGTTTTAGGAAACGGAATCCAAGCCTACACTAATACATCTACTGTTCAAAACGGATTAACAAAATTTGCTGCAGAAAGCTATGTAACTACTAACGGATTGCCTATTAAACAAACTGGCAATGCTCAATATTTAGGAGACAACACTATTGCAAATACTTTTGCTAACAGAGATCCAAGATTTGCTAAAGCTTTCAGTACAGCAGATTATGCTTACTCTGACAAACCTTATAACGGTTTAACCTCTATAACAGGTTATGTATTCCAATTGTATAATAATCCTGCTACTACAGGTACAGAGGTTACCACAATTGGACAAAATCAAATTGACGCTCCAGTTTTCACACTAAGCGAAGTTTATTTGAATTATGCTGAAGCATGTGCAGAATTAGGAACAATTACTACTGCAGATCTAAATTTATCACTTAACAAAGTTCGTACACGTGCTGGAATTGCAACTTTGACTACAGATGGTGCAAGCGCAAGTGCAAACGGCGTTCAGATAGATGACCCGCAAAGAACAGCTTCATTAGAACAAATTTCAGGAATTGTGAATCCAATTATTTGGGAGATTCGTCGTGAGCGTAGAATCGAGTTTATGGCTTGGACTACAATGAGAAAAGAAGATCTTATGCGTTGGAAAAAAGGAGATTATTTGGATACTAATTCTAATCCAGATGTTATTTTAGGAGCTAGAATAATGGCTTTAATAGGAACTAACTCTAAAACAAAAGTAAACGCACAAGGATATGTAATTCCTTATGCAGCTGGTGTATCAAGATTATTTATATCACCAAAAAATTACTTGAGTGCAATTCCGACAAATGATATCAATTTATACGCTGCAGAAGGTGTAGAATTGAAACAAAACCCAGGCTGGTAATTAGGTAAAAACTAAAATACCACATCTAATACAACTGCCTCCGACGTGAGACTTTTCGGAGGCAGTATTTAAAATACTCTTTTTAGACGCATTGTGACCAATAAAAAGACCAAATAGAAAAATTAATCCTGATTCATGCAGGTTATATCTTGTTAGTTTTTAGATTCCCCAAATCTGCCTTAAACATTCATATACTCCGATAAAATATTAATTTTATTAGTGCAATTCGTCTTTAACTAATAACTGTATTTAAAATGATAAAATTTATAGCAAAAAGTGCTTTTGTTACAGCATTTCTGTTTCATGCTACGTCATATTCGGCAACCATTCAGCCCAATAAAACCGATATTTTAGCAGAAATCAATAACACTGTTATAAAAACTGGAGCTGACAATTACGAAAAATATCTTCCGCTATTAAAAGATAAAAAAGTCGGAATTGTTACCAATCAGACTGGAATTTTATCCAACAAGACCCATGTCGTTGATTTTTTATTGGAGAAAAAAATTGCTGTTCAGACTATTTTTGCTCCCGAGCACGGATTTAGAGGAACAGCCGATGCCGGCGAACATGTTGTTGATGGAAAAGATCAGAAAACAGGCTTGCCGATTATTTCGCTTTATGGCGACAATAAAAAGCCAAAACCAGCGCAGTTATCTGGAATTGATGTCATGATTTTTGACCTCCAAGATGTAGGCGCACGATTCTATACCTACATTTCTTCTTTGCATTATGTAATGGAAGCTTGTGCCGAAAATAACGTTCCACTAATTGTTTTTGATCGTCCAAATCCAAATGGCTCTATCGTCGACGGACCGCTTTTAGAAAAAGAATTTACCAGTTTTGTTGGCATGCACCCTATTCCGCTTTTGCACGGAATGACAATCGGTGAATATGCTAAAATGGTAAATGGAGAAAAATGGCTAAAAGATGGCGCTCAATGTAAACTAACGGTTATTCCTTGTGTCGATTACAGCAGAACAATGCCATACAGTTTATTGGTAAAACCATCTCCGAATTTACCAAATGACCAGTCTATAAATTTATATGCAAGTTTATGTCTTTTTGAAGGAACAAATGTGAGTATGGGACGCGGAACTGAAAAACAATTTCAAATTTACGGTTCTCCCTATTTAACCAAAACCAATTTCAGTTTTACTCCAAAACCCAATTTTGGCGCAAAAGATCCTTTATACAATGGAAAAGAATGTTTTGGCGAAGATTTGACTGCTTATCCGAAATTGAAACAATTAGAACTGAAATGGCTTATTAAAGCGTATCAGAATACGAGCGATAAAACAAAATTCTTCAATGCATTTTTTACCAAACTGGCAGGAACAAAAAAATTACAGCAGCAAATTGAAAGCGGCGCTTCTGAAACTCAGATAAGACAATCTTGGCAAAAAGATCTTGAAGCTTTCAAAAAAATGCGAACAAAATATCTGATTTATAAATAATATTTCTAATTCAGTTCCCTTAGACTTAATTTTTTAAACAATAGAAACATAGACTTTGATAGACTTACACAAAAGCGTTTCATTAGCATAAACACACACATATATATTGCTATGCAGAAATGTAGTTCTCTTTGGTTTGCTTTTTAAAGATTGGTTACCTTTTTAAACAAAAATCAAAACCTGTGTTTCTATGTTTTAAAATTAAATTCCATTATAGAAAAAACAGCAACCTATTAATGTAAAATAGAGATCCTGAAATTGAAAAATTTTAGTTTCAACAATCAAAAAAAAAGAAAAATGAAAAATAAAAATCCTGAAACTGAACAAGAATCTTTGTACAAAGACTTGGATCAAATGAGCGTGAAAGAACTTCTTACAAACATTAATACAGAAGACAAAAAAGTTCCGCATATTATTGAAGAGCAAATTCCTAAAATAGAAAAACTGGTTAAAGCCATTGTAAAAAAAATGCAATTGGGCGGAAGATTATTTTATATCGGAGCTGGAACTTCTGGGAGAATCGGAATTTTAGATGCATCGGAGTGTCCGCCAACTTTTGGCGTTCCGCATGATATGATTATCGGAATTATTGCTGGTGGAGATACTGCCATTAGAAAAGCAGTAGAAAATGCGGAAGATGACACCGAACAAGCTTGGAAAGATCTGGCAAAATTCGAAATTTCAAGCTTAGATATGATTATCGGAATTGCTGCTTCCGGCAATACACCTTACGTTTTAGGAGCCCTTAAAAAAGCTAAAGAACACAACATCAAAACAGGAAGTATTTCTTGCATCAGCAACGGACTTATCGCTCAAGAAGCCGATTATCCGATTGAGTTAATTGTTGGTCCTGAATTCTTAACAGGAAGTACAAGAATGAAAGCAGGAACAGCTCAAAAATTAACTTTGAATATGATCTCTACTTCGGTAATGATCAAATTAGGAAAAGTAAAAGGCAACAAAATGGTTGACATGCAGCTTTCTAACGAAAAACTGGTAAAACGCGCCATTAAAATGATCATGGAAGAACTTGATTTAGAATATGAGGCAGCCGACGAATTGTTGCAAAAACATAAAAGTGTACGAGCTGTTTTATTAGCGCACACTAAAAATCAGGAAAACTAAAAACCTCACTATCAAAATCTTTTTATAGATTTATACAAATTCAAAAACTGGATAAATTCATTTTTTGGAGTTTTTAACACCGACCTGACAGACTAAAATCCGTCAGGTCAATTAAAAAATCTTCCTGATTTGAATTATTTTAAAAAACCAAAAATCACCAAAACTATAAAATGACACCAAGTACCATTCTTCTCCTTATTATCATTTATTTCGGAACATTGTTCTATATATCGCACAGAGTCAGCAGAAAAGACAGCGGAAATGAAGCCTTTTTTACTGCCAATAAAAATTCAAAATGGTATTTAGTGGCTTTCGGAATGATCGGAACTGCTCTTTCTGGAGTAACTTTTATCTCTGTTCCTGGAGAAGTTGGCGCGCCAAGCGGTGAGCAATTTAAATATTTTCAGTTTGTTTTAGGAAATGCACTTGGATTTATTGTCATTACAAAACTTTTATTGCCTTTATACTATAGAATGAATCTAACATCGATTTATGGATATATAGAGCAAAGAATGGGCTTTTTCAGCTACAAAACAGCAGCTTCTATTTTTCTAATCAGCCGAACGATAAGTTCTGCTTTCAGATTGTATTTGGTCGTGATCGTTTTACAGCGTTTTGTGTTCGATTTTTATCATATTCCTTTTGCGTTTACTGTTTTAATTTCATTGCTGTTAATCTTCTCTTACACATATAGAGGCGGACTAAAAACAATTATTATTACAGATACTTTACAGACTTTCTTTTTGGTAACTTCTGTTTTTCTTACTATTTATTTCATCTGTGATCGTATGGATTTAACTGCCATCAGCGCATTTGAAGAAGTAAAAAACAGTAATTATTCTAAGATCTTTTTCTTTGATGATTTTATGGGAAGTAAATTCCATTTTGTAAAACAAATTTTGGGTGGAATGTTCGTAACTATCGCTATGACTGGTCTAGATCAAGATTTAATGCAAAAAAACTTGAGCTGTAAAAACATTGGCGAAGCACAGAAAAACATGTTCACTTTTACAGGAATATTTGTTATCATTAATATTTTCTTTTTGAGTGTTGGAGCGTTATTATATATCTATGCAAACAAAAACGGAATCGCTGTTCCAACCGATTTAGTTACCGGAAAACCAAGAACCGATTTACTTTTTCCTGAAATTGCACTAAATCACTTAGCACTTGTTCCCGCAATTGTATTTTTATTGGGAATTATTGCTGCCACTTTTGCAACTACCGATTCTGCCTTAACAGCCTTAACAACTTCTTTTTGCGTTGACTTTTTAGGCATGGACAAAGCAGAAAACAGCCATAAGAAAAACACGGTAAGAATCAGACATTTAGTGCATATCAGTTTTTCTGTTTTAGTCTTTTTTATCATCCTGATTTTCAACTCAATCAATGACAGTTCTGTAGTCGGAATGATTTTTAAAGTTGCCTCTTATACTTACGGTCCATTGTTAGGATTATACGCTTTTGGTTTATTCCAAAAATCAAGACATGTAAACGATAAACTGGTTCCATTTATCTGCTTGCTTTCTCCATTATTCACTTATTTCATCAATGAATATTCTAAAGTTTTATTCGCAGGATATGTTTTTGATAATGAATTAATTATACTAAACGGATTAATTACTTATTTAGGATTATTTATAACCAGTTCACGCAGTGAAAAAGAAATAAGTTTCTAATTCAGCTTAATACTATTGATGAATCAATTTGAATTTAAATACATTAAACTCAAATTGATTCTTAAAAAAATGATATGAAAAATCCATTTATAAAAATCAGTTTATACGCCGCTTTTATATTTTTAATTACCAATTGCGCATCCAAAAAAAATAATGGTGCAGCAGATGATAAAAAGAATATCCCTTTAAAAGACACTGTTGTTTACGTACCAAAAAACACTTCAGACAAAAAAACTTTCTTTAAAGATTCTGATAAAGAAACGGCTTGGGTTGATAGTATTTATAACAAAATGACGGTACAGGAAAAAATCGGGCAATTGTTTATGATTTCTGCCTATTCAAACAAAGATTCTGTACATGTTAATCAGATTAGTAAACTGATTGAAGATTATAAAATAGGAAACGTTATTTTCTTTCAGGGTGGACCAGTTCGTCAAGCGAAATTAACCAACTTATATCAGTCAAAAGCAAAAGTTCCTTTAATGATCGGGATCGATGCCGAATGGGGATTAGCCATGAGATTAGATTCAACGTATCGTTATCCTTGGAATATGACTTTGGGCGCTATTCAAGATTTAAGTTTAATTGAAAATGTGGGAAGAAATATGGCAGCCGAAAACAAACGAATCGGCGTTCATTTCAATTTTGCACCAGTTTTAGATATCAATACCAATCCGAAAAACCCAATTATTGGAAACCGTTCTTTTGGTGAAGATAAGGTCAATGTAACCGAAAAAGCTCTTGCTTTAATGAAAGGAATACAAGGAAATGGCGTTTTCTGTACCGGAAAACACTTTCCTGGACATGGTGATACTTCAACCGATTCGCACCACGCCTTGCCTACCGTTAATTTTTCTAAAGAACGAATGGAATTGGTCGAACTTTATCCGTACAAAAAATTATTCGACGAAGGTTTAGCTTCTGTAATGGTAGCGCATCTTAATATTCCAAGCTTAGAATCACAGCCAAATTGTCCTTCTTCTGCTTCCTATAATGTGGTAACCAATCTGCTTCAAAAAGAATTAGGTTTTAATGGCTTAATTTTTACAGACGGTTTGGCTATGAAAGGTGCAGCTAATTTTAAAGGTCCTGGAGATCTAGAAATCGCTGTTATTTTAGCAGGAAACGATATTTTACTTTGTCCAGAAAATGTACCCGTTGCTTTTCAGAAATTGGAAGAGGCTTACAATACGCAAGTAATTACAGAAGAACGATTGGCACATTCGGTTAAAAAAATTCTTCATTTTAAATACAAAGCAGGATTAAATAAATACAAACCGATTGATTTAAATAATTTGTATAATGATTTGAATCCGTCACAAAATGATGCTTTACATTATAAACTATATGAAAATGCGATTACAGTTTTAAAAAACGAAAAAGAAATTCTTCCAATAAAAGATTTAAGCGAAAAAATCGCCTATATAAAATTGGGTGAAGACACCAATAGCACTTTCGTTTCGACCTTAAAAAAATACACTAATATTACAGAAGTCAAAGACACCAATCTTGACAGTCTGAATAAAGAATTGAAAAAATTTGACAAGGTAATTATCAGTTATCATAAAGTAAATAAAGCTTGGGAAAAACAAGAATTCACATTACAAGAAATGCTTTGGTTGAAAGAAATTGCAAAACACAACAAAGTAATTCTAGACATTTTTGCAAAACCTTATTCGTTATTATCTATTAATAATTTTGATGATATTGAAGGATTGGTAGTTTCCTATCAAAACTCAGATATTAGTCAGGTTGTTTCGGCAGGATTACTTTTTGGTGCCATCGAAGCCAAAGGAAAATTGCCTGTTTCTATAAATGATGCTTTCCATGTAAATGATGGTTTGACTACCGAAAAACTAAATCGTCTGGCTTTTACAGCTCCAGAAAATGTAAATATGAATCCGGCAATTCTGTCCAAAATCGATGCTGTGGCACAAAAAGCAATTGATGGTAAAATGGCACCAGGAATGCAGGTTTTAGTGGCCAGAAAAGGAAATGTTATTTTTCAGAAATCATACGGAGCGCAAACTTATGATTACGGAAAAAAAGTAACTGATTCGGATTTATACGATGTAGCTTCAATTTCAAAAATGATTTCGACATTGCCAAATGTGATGCAATTGTACGATAAAAATAAAGTAGAGCTGGATACCAAATTGAAAGACATGCTGCCGTTTTTTGCTAAAACAAACAAAGAAAACATCATTTTCAAAGATCTGTTAAATCATTACGCAGGACTTCAGGCTTGGATTCCGTTTTACAAAGCAACTTTAGACAGCAACAATCAGCCTTCTGAAAAATACTATCGAAAAGCAGCAGAAAACGGTTTTACAACAAAAGTAGCCGACAATCTTTATATTCGAAATGATTATCATGATACGATTATGAAAATCATTGCTGAAAGTCCTGTAGCGCTAAAAAAAGAATACAAATACAGCGATTTTACTTTTATCATTTTAAAAGAATATTTAGAAAGAAAAACACATAAAAAATTAGAAGAGCTGAGCCAAGAAAATTTCTACAGTACACTAGGAATGACCAATACGCTTTATAATCCATTAGACAAATTTGACAAAAGCAATATTGCACCAACCGAAATTGACAACTATTTCAGACATCAGGTTATTCAAGGTTATGTACACGACATGGCGGCCGCAATGGAAGGCGGAGTCGCAGGTCATGCAGGAATATTTTCTAATGCGATGGATGTAGCCAAAATGATGCAGCTTTATCTTCAAAAAGGAAATTATGGCGGAATTCAATACTTTTCTCCACAGACTTTTGATGCTTTTAATACGTGCTATTACAAAAATCAAGGCGTCCTGAGAGGTTTAGGATTTGATAAAAGAGTACACAAAGGCGGACCAACTTGCGACTGTGTTTCTGAAGCCAGTTTTGGCCACACAGGTTTTACAGGCAACTTGGCTTGGGCAGATCCAGAAACCGAAATTGTGTATGTATTTCTATCCAACAGAACGTATCCAGAAGTAGTAAATGACGAAAATAAATTAGCCAAAGGAAAAATCAGAGAAGAAATCCAGCAGATCATTCAAGACGCTATCATAAAATAACCTGAAAGCAAAGTCCAAAGAATCTTTCTTCTTGCATCTTTCATCTAAAAAAAATCTAACAACCAAAAAAAATAAACCCAATGACAAAAGAACGTTTAACCTCACTCGATGTCTTTAGAGGATTTACTATTCTCTTAATGACGATTGTCAATAATCCGGGAAGCTGGTCATCTATTTACCCGCCTTTGGAACATGCTGAATGGCATGGCTGTACGCCTACTGACTTAGTTTTCCCGTTTTTTGTTTTTATTATGGGAACGGCTATTCCGTTTGCAATGCCTGTAAAACATTTTGACGGAAGTGTTTTCAATAAAATTTTAGTCCGTTCTCTGCGAATCTTCTGTTTAGGATTATTTTTAAGTGTTTTCAGCAGAATCCATTTATTTGGCTTGGAAGGAATTCCGTTATTAGGATTAAGATTGGTAATTGCTTTTGCCGTTGCTTATGCCCTTTTAGGAAACTTTTCAATGAAAGTCAAAACCATTCTTGCAGTTGGAGTATTTCTAATTCTTATCTCATTATCATTTAGCGGACTTGAACATTTTGAAGACACCAGAATCCCTGGCGTTTTACAGCGAATTGCGATTGTGTATTTCTTTACTTCTATTTTGTATTTAAAAACTAATTTAAAAACACAGCTTTTAGTTTTAGCCATACTTTTAATTGGATATTGGCTTGTAATGGCTTTTGTTCCCGTTCCTGGATTTGGTCCTGCCAATTTCGACAAAGGAACCAATCTTGCCGCTTGGATAGACGATACACTTCTAAACGGACATTTATGGGCTTCATCTAAAACTTGGGATCCAGAAGGAATCTTAAGCACTTTACCAGCCATTGGAACTGGAATTTTAGGAATGTACATTGGTCAGCTGTTAAATTTATCTGTCGATAAAATGGAAATCGTAAAAAAGACCGCCATTGCAGGAACTGGTTTAGTAATTGGAGGTTTAATTTGGAACATCTTCTTCCCTATTAACAAATCACTTTGGACAAGTTCTTATGTTTTATACACAGCCGGAATTGCAACCTTATGTTTAACACTTTTGTATTATATAATCGATATTCAAGGACATAAAAAATGGACGAAATTATTCCTGATTTGGGGCGTGAACCCGATGATCGTATTTTTCTTTTCTGGAATAATTCCGAGAGTTTTAAGTGGCATAAAAGTAGCCGATCCCGAAAAAGCTGGAGAAGAAATTGGACTTCAAGCGTATATATATAACCACGGAATTGTTCCTTGTTTTGAAAATCCTTTAAATGCATCACTCGCTTATGCCTTATCTTATGCTGTTTTCTGGTCGTTCATTTTATGGATTTTCTACAAAAAGAAACTGATTTTTAAAGTGTAAGTCGGTTAAATAATATTTCAGCCGGACTTAATAGTTTGATTTGGTCATCGTTCTAGCACTTATGTAAAGATCACTTTTCTTTTTTCCTAAAAATTTTAAGAAAAGCAGTATCTTGCCGTACCAACAAAAGTGTCAGTTTATAAATTATGGATAGTCCGGTTGAAATTCCTTTTAAAAGCTTTATTCAGCTTAAACCAGAAGAAAGCACTGCTATTTATCTGCAGCTTGTTTTTGAATTTATCAAAGCCATACAAACAGGGTTTCTTCCCGAAGGTACCAAACTTCCTGGCACTAGAATTTTATGTAAAGTGCTTTCTGTTAACCGAAACACTTTAATCAAAGCCTTTCAGGATTTAGAATCACAAGGCTGGATTGAGACACTTCCGAACAAAGGAACTTTTATTTTATCACAGCAAAAACAAAAAAACAAAGCTGAAATTAGTATTTCGAAAGAACAAAATACCACTCCAGACAATATTGGTTTCAGTTTTCAGCGTTCAACTATCCTTGAAAGTCCGATTGAAATCAGTAATCTGCCGTATCAATTTAATGATGGAATGCCCGATTTACGATTGGTTCAAACCGATGTTTTGGCTAGATTATATGTTTCGAAATTAAAAAGACGAAAAACCTCTAAAACTTACGAACAGATAGAACTTCGTTCGCATTCGAATTTTAAAACTCATTTTTCTAATTATCTGAATCTTACACGAGGAATTCGTATTTCGACTTCTAACCTTCTTACAACAAGCAGTCACGAAATCGCTTTGTATCTGGTTACAAAAGTGCTTATTACTTCAGGCGATAAAGTCATCGTAGCTTCGCCGGGATATTATATGTCAAACATGACGCTTACCAATACGGGAGCGCAGATCATTTCTATTCCGGTAAATGAAGACGGAATTGATACTAAACGATTAAAAGAAATTTGTGAAACGACCAAAATTCGAGTTTTATATTTAACATCCAATTATCATTATCCAACCACTATTTCGCTTAGCGCTAAAAAAAGAATTGAAGTTTTGGAATTGGCCAATCAATACGGATTTGTGATTCTAGAAGACGATTACGATTTTGAATTTCATTATGATAATAATCCTGTTTTGCCATTAGCTGCTTTTGACTCTAATCAGAAAGTGGTTTATATTGGTTCTTTCGGAAAATCATTACCATCAGGATTCAGTTACGGTTTTGTCGCCGCACCTGCCGAATTTATCAAAGAACTCGAAAAGCATCAAAACATCTTAGAACCCAGAATTGATGTTATAAAAGAACAGGTTTTAACCGAATGGATTACCGAAGGCGAAGTGCACCGTCTTTCTAAGAAAAATAAAAAAATCTATAAAGAACGTCGCGATCATTTTGTTTCAATTCTTAATGAAAAACTCAAAGGCAAAATCAAATTTAAAGTGCCACCAAGAGGATTGGCAATTTGGGTTGAATGGCTAGATCATTTTAATCTGATTCAGTTTCAAAAAGAATGTTCTAAACATGGTTTGTTTCTGCCAAAAACCATTTTATATCAAACCAAAAACCTCACCGCGACCCGTTTAGGATTTGGACATTTGGAGAAAGAAGAAATGGAAAAAGCCGTTTCTATTTTGAGTAAGAGTTTGGAAATAATTCTAGAGAAATAATTTTTCAATCCATAAAACAAAACATAGCGCCTGGTTTCAACTACGGGTTATATTGAAATATAAATGTGCACAGAATAATTGTTTATTCTAAAAAAAATGGCTGTCGCAAAAGACAGCCATTTTCATTTTATTACAGACTTTTTTCTCTTTCCCAAAAACGATGTCTTCCCAAAGCTTTTATAAACGAAGTAGCCAGTAATTTGTCTGCGCCATTTTCACTTGTCAAAACTCCCGGGTCTTTAGATTTTATATCACTGTTATTTTTTAAGACCTGTACTCCTTCGGCTTCAGCTGCAATAAATTTACAATGATGATACGAATCATTTAAAAACTCTTTTACTTCTTTTATTTTCGAAAGATTTGCAATTCCTTTTCCACTTGGAATAAAGACGCCATCAAAAAGTACCGATGCCGCAATTTTATATGTCTGATCTACTGGAATTTCTGTTCCTTCTGCAGAAACAATAGTTCCTAGATGCGGTGCTATAATAACGGCTTTTGCTCCTGCATTTTGCAAGGCCGTTTTCATTACTTTTATTGAATCTGCACTTACACCATCCGTACATAAAAAAGCTATTTGTCGAGTTGCAATTGTATTGGAAATGGTTGGATTTTTAAGCATACTCAAAGCATCTGAACTCCCTACATTTGGTTTTACTTTTGTAGGTTCTTGATTTCCTTCATCGTCTGCTCCAACCCCATGATTTATTGGTTTTTCAATATTTTTCGGAACTGGAATTCCTAAATTTTTAGCAACCTTTGATGCTAAATCAGTATTTACCTGATTTAAAAGTCCGAGCATTCTTTCTCTAATCGAAACCGTTTCTACTTTTCCCAATTCAAAAGACAAAGCACTAGCAATATGATCTTGTTCTATAGGCGTTTGGCTGTTGTAAAAAAGCGCTGCCTGACTAAAATGATCCGAAAAACTGTTGCTTCTCGCTCGTACTTTATGAGCATCTACTCGTTCATTAAAACTTACAAATCCGCCCTGATCCATTTTGGCTTGAAATGGGCATCCGCCTCCTAAAGAATTTGGATGATAACTCACTTTACCTTTTGCAATTTCCTGACGCATGTGTCCATCACGCTGATTATTGTGCATTGGCGCAATGGTTCTATTAATTGGAATTTCGTGAAAATTTGGACTTCCTAATCTTGATAATTGCGTATCAGTATACGAAAATAATCGGCCTTGCAATAAAGGATCATTTGAAAAATCAATTCCAGGAACTATATGTCCAGGGTGAAAAGCCACCTGTTCTGTTTCTGCAAAAAAGTTATCTGGATTTTTATTCAAAACCATTTTTCCGACAATCGTTACAGGAACCAATTCTTCTGGAACTAATTTGGTTGGATCAAGTAAATCAAAATCAAATTTATGTTCGTCGCTTTCAGGAATAATCTGAACCCCTAATTCCCATTCTGGAAAATTTCCTGCTTCTATGGCTTCCCATAAATCCTGTTTATGAAAATCTGAATTTTTTCCTGATATTTTCTGTGCTTCATCCCAAGCAACTCCGTGTGTGCCTAATTTTGGTTTCCAATGAAATTTTACAAAATGCGATTCATTTTTCTCATTAATAAATCTAAAAGTATGCACTCCAAAACCTTCCATCATTCTTAAACTTCTTGGAATCGCCCTATCGCTCATTACCCACATAATCATGTGCATCGATTCTGGCATTAGCGAAATAAAATCCCAAAAGGTATCATGTGCCGAAGCAGCCTGCGGAATTTCATTGTGCGGTTCTGCTTTAACAGCATGAATCAAGTCTGGAAATTTCATGGCATCCTGAATAAAAAATACAGGCATATTATTTCCGACCAAATCAAAAATACCTTCCTGCGTATAAAATTTAACAGCAAAACCGCGAACATCTCGAGCTAAATCGGTAGATCCTCTAGAACCAGCAACAGTCGAGAATCGAACAAAAACTGGTGTTTTGATACTCTTATCGTTTAAGAAGCCTGCTTTGGTATATTTTTCCATGCTATTGTACAATTCAAAATAACCATGCGCTCCCGAACCTCGTGCATGAACAATACGTTCTGGAATTCTTTCGTGATCAAAATGGGTGATTTTTTCTCGTAATATGAAATCTTCTAAAAGAGAAGGGCCTCTTTCTCCTGACTTTAAAGAATTGTTATTGTCGTTTATTTTAACGCCTTGGTTAGTGGTTAAAAATTCGTTTTCGGCATTTGATTTATTCTGTTCTAAATCGTTCTGTTTTCCATCAGAATTGTCTTGATTTGTTTTTTTTGAATTTTTCATTTTCTGTTGATTTTACATTTATCATTCAATGAAGCTTGTGATATTTCTCAAACAATAGGTTAACAAAGTTAGATGGCTTTTCAAGTTAAAATTTATACAATTCAGCTTAAGGGTTATATTATTCGAATCATAATATATTTGAAATCAATGTTTTACTGATAATTATATAAGTCGTTTTTTTAATCCTATAACAGAAAACACTCTTTTTAAAAGTAACTTTGACTTAGCATTTTATTTCAAAAAACAAGTTCCATATGATTTACACCATTATACAAGTAATTTTAATTTCTATTGGGGCGACGTCGGCTATGACTTTGTTTAGTTATGTTATATCGAAGAATTTTAGAGAATTGTATAAAGAACCTGTTTTATTGAGTTTTGCTATAAAAAAAACAAACATCAGCCTTTCCGAAGAATCTCAGAAAACTTGGGGCTGGCTGATACATTACATTATTGGTTTTCTATTTGTTATGGGATATCATATAGTATGGGTAAAGAATATATTACCAGTTTCTCCACTCAATGCTCTCCTACTAGGAGTTATCAGTGGTGTAATTGGCATACTCAGCTGGATTATCATATTTAAAATGACCGATCATCAACCCCCAATTGATTTTAAAGGTTATTATATTCAGCTGTTCTTTGCCCATATTATTTTTGCTGTCACAGCAACGACGCTTTACTCTATATCATTAACCACTTTAATTCTTTTGAAAACTTATGTCACTGTCTAAATACCATCAAAAAAGAGATTTTAAACAAACCCGTGAACCAAAAGGAAAAGTTGAAAAATCGATAAACGAATTGATTTTTGTCGTGCAGAAACATGCTGCATCGCATCTTCATTATGATTTCAGGCTAGAAATGGATGGTGTTTTAAAAAGCTGGGCAGTGCCAAAAGGTCCGTCAATGGATCCTGATGTAAAACGTCTCGCCATGATGGTCGAAGATCACCCTTACAGTTATAAAGATTTTGAAGGCACAATTCCAGAAGGAAACTATGGCGCTGGAAATGTAATTGTTTGGGATAATGGAACCTATACTTCGGATGAAAAAACAGCTTCTGACGAAAAACAATTATTAAGCGATTTAGAAAAAGGACGTTTGAGTTTTGTTCTAAAAGGCAAAAAACTGAAAGGCGAATTTTCTCTAGTGAAACTTCACGGAAAACAAGAAAATGCCTGGCTTTTAATCAAGAAAAATGACAAATATGCTTCTACTGAAGATATTTTAGAAAAAAATAAATCGGTTATTTCTAAAAGAAGTTTAGAACAGCTAATACAAAAATCTGAAAAACAGGCTTCAAAAACAGAAGAAAAAACGGTTGAGAAAAAAGCTGTAAAAAAAAAGACCAATCCAAAAACCGAAAAAGCTGAATTTCTAAAACCCATGCTAGCCAGCGTACGAGAAAAACCTTTTGAGGATGATGAATGGGTTTTCGAAAATAAATACGATGGCTATAGGACGATTGCTGTCATTAATGCGCAGCAGGTAGATCTATTCAGCAGAAATCAGCTTTCTTTTACTGAAAATTTCAAACCAATCGCCGAAGAATTACAACAAATAGATCATAATGTAGTTTTGGATGGCGAAGTTGTGGTAGAAAATGATGCTGGCAAAGCCGATTTCCAGCTGCTTCAAAACTATATGAAAACCGGAATCGGAAATCTTAAATATTATGTTTTTGATTTATTGAATTTGGATGGAAATCTGATTACCGAATTATCGCTTCTGGAACGAAAAGAACTGCTGAAAATTCTCTTCAATAAATATTCTTTTTCAAATGTTTTTTATGCTGAACATACCGTTGGCGACGGAATACAACAATTTGAAAAAGCGGTTAAAAACAAAACAGAAGGAATCATTGCCAAAAAATCTGATAGCACTTATACTGTAAATAGAAGAAGTTCCAACTGGCTTAAAATAAAAACCGCCAATGAAGAAGAAGCAATTATTATTGGAATCACAGAACCTAAAAATTCGAGAAAGTATTTTGGCGCTCTTTTACTTGGCCAATATGATGGCAAAAAGCTCCATTATATTGGCAAATGCGGAACTGGCTTTACAGAAGCAATCCTTAAAGAATTATACACTAAACTAAAACCGCATTTTATTGAAAAATCTCCGCTTGATGAAAAAGTTCCTTTGCGCGACCCGATTCAATGGGTAAAACCAAAAGTCGTCTGTCAGGTAAAATTTTCAGAATGGACGCAAGATCAACATTTGAGGCATCCGGTTTATCTCGGAATAAGGATTGATAAAAAGGCCGATGAAGTTAATTTTAATGGCAATGAGAATGGAAATAACAATAGCAATAAAGATTCTAATTTAATTGAAATGGGACATTTAAATAAACACAAAGCCGAAAATGATTATGATCTAAAAATTGGTAAAACGACTTTGCATCTCACTAATCAGAATAAAATTTATTTTCCAAAAGATAAGATTACAAAAGGCGATATTGTGCACTATTATAATGAAGTTTCAGAACTGATTTTGCTCTATTTAAAAGATCGACCAGAGTCGATGAATCGTTTCCCGAACGGAATTGATTCTCCAAGTTTTTATCAGAAAGATGTTGATGTTGATAAAATTCCGAAATGGCTTAAAACCAAAAAAATCTTCTCAGAATCCAACAATGCCGATATTGATTATCTAATCTGCAATAATAAAGAAACGCTGCTTTATATGGCCAATTTAGGCTGTATCGAAATGAATCCGTGGAACTCGACCATCAAACATATTCAGAATCCAGATTGGCTCGTAATTGATTTAGATCCTGCAAAAGATGATTTTAAGCAAGTGGTTCAGACGGCCTTGGTTGTAAAGGAAGTTTTAGACGAATTGGAAACCGAATGCCTCTGCAAAACTTCTGGAGCTTCTGGGCTTCATATTTACATTCCGCTTGGAGCACAATATGATTATGATTCTATAAAAATTCTGGGCGAATTGATTGCCAAAGAAGTGCAATCCAGACTTCCTGATATCACGACGGTTGATAGAAGCATCAAAAAGAGAAACAACAAATTGTATATCGATTTTTTACAAAACCGACGCGGACAAACTTTGGCGGCGCCGTATTCTGTTCGTCCAAAACCTGGCGCTACAGTTTCTACGCCTTTAGAATGGAGTGAGGTAAATGATAAACTGCATCCTTCGCAATTTACCATCAAAAATGTATTAAAGCGATTTGAGAAAAAAGGCGATTTATGGAAACCCGTTTTATCTAAAGGCGCCAATATTAAAAAGATTATTCACAAACTGGAAAATAGTCAAAACAGTTAAGACGATTTTTTCTTTTTATTTTCTAAACTTGCTTTCAGCATTTCCATTAAATCGTCGCTTTGTTTGTGTACCACTTTTAGTTTTGGAGCTGCTTTCTGTGGTTTTCCTTTTGCTTTCTTTTTAATGATCGCCAAAAGCTTGGCAGTATATTCGTCTTTAAACCCAGAAATATCAAACTTCTCTGTTAGCTGATCTATCAGTTTTTCTGCCATATCCATTTCTTTTGTTGCTTTTTTGGACATTGGCGGCAGTTTCAATTCGCTCGTACTTCTAATTTCCTGTTCAAACCGAATTCGATTTAAAACAATCACATTTTTGTACGGTTTTAAAATTGCTAGGCTTTCTTTATTTCGCAGTACAAATCTTGTAATGCCTACTTTTCCTGAAGCTTCAAGCGCATCGCGAAGCAATCCGTAGGCATTCATTGCGCCTTTATCGGGTTCTAGATAATACGGCTGTTCATAATAAATACTTTGGATTTCTTTTTCGAAAGCAAAACTTTCAATATCGATTGTTTTGGTTTTAATGGCATCTGCGGCTTCAAAATCAGAATCTTCCAGAATAATATATTTGCCTTCCAGATTATATCCTTTTACAATATTGGCGTAATCTACTTCTTTGCCCGTATTTTCATTAACACGTTTAAATTTGATATTGGCATGATCTTTTGCATCCAACATATCCATATCTAGACTGCTTTCCTCTACAGCCGAAAACATTTTTATCGGAATATTAATCAACCCAAAACTTACCGAACCTGTCCAAATCGCTCTCATGATTTTTGTTTTAAAATTGAACCTAAATTTAGTTCAATCAAAAAAGGTAAGCCTTACAAAATCAACAGATTGTTTTATATAATTGTGAATGGTTTATGGTTTATATAACCGCGTATTCCCGTGGTTGAAACCACGGGTTATATTTGAATATATATGCGTAAAGACAAAAAAATATGAGTTATGAGTTTATGCAAATAATGATGTATTCTCGTGGTTGAAACTAAGAGTTATGTTTGAATATAAGTGCATATAGGACAAAAAAAAATGAGTTATGAATCATGAGTTAGCAACACTCATAATTCATAACCCATAACTCATAACTAAAAAAAAATTACCAGCCTTTTACTGCTCCGCCTTTAAATTCTTGCTCAGCTGCTTTTTCAACTTCTGGAGATTGAAAAGCTTGTAAAAACTGTTTTACTTTTTCTTCGTTTTTATTGTCTTCACGACTTACCACCAAATTCACATAAGGCGATTCTTTATCTTCAACAAATAAAGCATCACGAGAAGGAACCAATCCTGCTGCAGAAGCGAAAGTATTGTTGATGATAGCAATTGAAACATTTTCGTCGTCTAATGCACGAGGCAATTGAGGCGCTTCCAATTCTAAAATTTTTAAGTTTTTAGGATTGCTCATAATGTCAGTTACCTTTGGCAATAAACCAACGCCATCTTTCAACTTCAATAATCCGTTTTTCTGTAAAAGCAATAAAGAACGTCCTCCGTTTGTTGGATCGTTAGGAATAATAATTGTGCTTTCATTTTTCAATTCAGAAAGGTTTTTTATTTTTTTAGAATAAGCTGCAATCGGATATACAAACGTTTTTCCGATAATAGCCAATTTGTAACCACGCTGTTTTGATTGTTCGTCTAAATACGGTTTATGCTGAAAAGCATTTGCGTCAATATCTCCCTGACTCAAAGCTTCGTTTGGAATCACATAATCGTTGAAAGAAACCAGTTCTACTTCCAAACCGTATTTTTCTTTTGCTACTTTTTTAGCCGCTTCCGCCACTTTCAATTCTGGTCCAGAAGCAACCCCTACTTTTATAAAATGAGGATCGTTATTTTTACTTTTCCCGCAATTGGATAAAACAAGCGCCAAAGCCAAAACTCCAGCTATTTTTAAAATATTTCTTTTCATAATAATTTATATCTTTTTTAAATTTTAACTTCTAACATTTCACTTTTGACTTTTGACTTTTGACTTTTGACTTTTGACTTTTGACTTTTGACTTTTGACTAAATCTTATCTATGATCGAATCGTTTTGATAATCTATCTCCCGCAAACTGAATCACGAATACTAAAATGACCAATAAAGCCAAAACCGAGTTCATTGTTACAGCATCATAACCAATATAACCGTACTGGTATCCAACTTGTCCTAAACCGCCTGCTCCAACAGCTCCACCCATTGCAGAATATCCAACAAGAGTGATTAAAGTAATTGAAGCTGCATTGATTAAAGAAGGCAAAGCTTCTGGCAATAATACTTTGTACACAATTTGCAAAGGAGTTGCTCCTAATGCTCTAGCCGCTTCAATTAATCCTGAAGGAAGACTTAACAGACTATTTTCTACCAATCGAGCAATAAATGGCGCCGCACCAATGCTCAACGGAACCAAAGCGGCACTCACACCAATTGAAGTTCCAACAATGGCACGTGTAAACGGAATCATCCAAACGATTAAAATAATGAATGGAATAGAACGAAAAACGTTTACCACTATCGATAATGTTCTGTTTAAAACTGGCTGTTCTAAAATCTGGTTTTTACGAGTTAAGAACAATAAAATTCCTGTTGGAAGTCCTAACAAAAACCCGAAAAAACCTGATACAAAAGTCATAACAATGGTTTCCCATGTTCCTTTTAACAATAAATCTATAAGAGAATCAGACATAACCTATAATTTCTGTTTTAATGTGTTTTGAATTAAAATATTGAATGGCAGCATCGTAATTTTCACGTTTTCCTGAAAGTTCGATCAGCATTACGCCAAAATTCACTTCGCCAGCCTGATCCATTTGTGCGCTAACGATTTTAAAATCGGTATCAAAAAGTCTTGAAACTTCTGAGATAACAGGTTCGTTAACCGATTTTCCTGTCATTTCCAATTTCAACAACGGATTCAGATTTCCATTATCCTCTTTTTGTAATTTATCCTGATAAACAGATGGAACTTCGATATGAAGCGAAGAAGAAATAAATTCTCTTGTCAATTCATGTTTCGGGTCGGCAAAGATTTCTCCAACACTTCCCTGCTCGATTAATTTTCCGTGACTAATAACCGCAACTTCATCACAAATAGATTTTACCACTTCCATTTGGTGCGTAATTAGTAAAACAGTAATATTAAGACGTTTGTTAATGTCCTTCAGTAAATTTAAAATCGATCTTGTTGTTGCAGGATCTAATGCACTTGTTGCTTCATCGCACAATAAAACTTTCGGATTATTGGCTAAAGTTCTTGCAATAGCAACTCTTTGCTTCTGACCACCCGAAAGACTTGCCGGATAATCGTTGGCTTTTTCTGCCAATCCAACCAATTGCAATAATTCTAAAACACGAGTTTTGATTTCGCTTTTTGAAGTTCCTGCCAATTCTAGTGGAAAAGCCACATTTTCGAAAACCGTTCTCGAAGAAAGCAGATTAAAATGCTGAAAAATCATTCCGATTTGTCTTCTTTCAATTGCCAATTCAGCATTTGATAACTGCATTAAAGCTTTTCCGTCAACGATAATTTCGCCAGAAGTTGGTCTTTCCAACAAATTCACGCAGCGAATCAGCGTACTTTTTCCTGCTCCGGAAGTTCCAATTACACCAAAAATTTTCCCTTCAGGAACCTTTAAAGAGACATCAGACAAAGCAGCGACAATTCTGTCTTTCTGATGAAAAGTTTTGGTTACATTTTTTAATTCAATCATTCTTTACAGTTTAAAAACAAAAAAGCCTTCCATTAATTAGTTGAAAGGCTTTCTTGAAATAAATTTTATCATTTTATATATTAAGCCAGATCAATAAATACCATTACAATAGCACAGCACATCATGCTGTAACGATAATAATTATTCATTTTCTGGTTATCTTTCTTCATAGCGAGTGCAAATTTAAACAGTTATTTTTAATTTTTAGCTATAAATTATCAAAACTTTTAATACCCTATCAATATAGTAGGTTATTTTAAATAAAAAAATCCAAATTCCAATTTAGCTTGGAATTTGGATTTTAAAATATTGACATTTAGAACTTAATTGTTCTGTTCTGCAATTGCCGATTTGTTCAGTTTTACCACTCTAATTTTCTTATTGGTATTATCTGATAAGAAAATACGATCATCAAGCTGTGCAGTTCCTACAATAGTTCCGAACTTATTCTCGCCAAAAATATCTGAAGCATTCAAAACCGCTTTATAATTTTTTCTGATAAATTCTTCTTTTGGATACAATCTTAAATAAGATGTGCTTCCTTCATTTTCTGTAGTTACCGCCCAATCTTTACTAAAAGAAACTGCAATTGGTTTTATGTCTACAAATTGCAATTTATCTGGTTCAATTGGAGTTGTTAGCGAATTCTTAGCATTTGCTTTAATGTTTGCAATATCATAGTACAGATAACTTTTCGCATCTCTTCCTGCAACCACAAGATTCCCACCATACACATCCATAGAATATACTTCTGTGTAGCCATTTATGGTATTTAATTTAGCGATTGGCTCTAAATTCCAATTGCTTGTCTCTGTAATCTGAGAAGTTTCAAATACTTTAATGCTTTTTTCTTTTTCCTTTACGAATATCAATCCGTCTTTTACTACAACACCAAAAACGTGTACAAAAGTCTGCCACCATTGTCCGTTTCCAACCGTACTGATTCCAGCATTTGTAGTTTCATCAAAAACAAATAATCTAGATTCTGTACTTCCAACATAAATACGACCATTGTCAACCGCAACCGAAGTCAGGCTTGTTAACGGAATTGTTGTTGTTCCTTTTGTATATTCTTTAATTGTTTTAATGTGCGCTAATGTCAGAGCATTAAATACTTCTAAAACATTTCCGTTGATAACGTATAGTTTCTCGTTTGCAACTGCGATTCCTTTCGGATCAAATGCTTCAGCACTCCCTGGAATGTTTTCTGCTGTAATCGAAGCTTCATCTGTTGGGTAATAATAACTATAGTCTTTGGTCTCATTGTCGTCTTTACTGCAATTGGTAAAAAAGCAAAGAGCAAATATCAGGGGCAAAATATTTTTCATCGTTGTTTTATATTTTAATTCCATTTTCCTTCGCCTTTGTATTTGACTAAAAATGGATTTTTCGGATTAATTTTAAACACTGGTTTTTTATAATTTCCGCTTACGTAATTTGTTTTCTCATACGTTTTCAAAACGTCCGGATCTGTAAAAGGTAGATCATTCAGATAAATTAAATACTTATAGAAATCTGTCAGCATTTCCTGTTGGCCACCGCCTTCACCACTATTTGCTAAATTACTGCTGTGGCTAAAACCGATGTGATGCGAATATTCGTGCGACCAAACCGACATTTCTCCAACCCAATGTCCCGTTACGTAACCCGATTCCCATTGCGATGCTAGATTTCCTCCGCCCCAAGCAGAATCTCCTCCAACCATTGCCATCCAAACGGTTCTTTTGTCTAGATAATTCCAATATATTTTTTCGATTTCTTCTTTAGAATAATAATCATAAACACCGTCTTTATCTTCTGCATTTCCGTGCCAGTTTAACGCACCGTTTATGCCTGTTCCAGCTGCAGCGGCTTGTTCTTGTTTGTATTTATCAAAATTGGTAAATGTGCTGTAATACATTGGATGGCTCAGCGCATAAGAATAATTGATAATCATGGTAATTGCTTCTTTTGCCAAAGCTGGATTCATAGGAAGAAATTTACCCATTTCATTAATGTGGTATCCATCATGAAACTGAACCAAATGATTTGATTTTATTTTTTTGAATTTTAGAAATAAAGGATCATCCGATTCTACTGAAAATTGAATTGCTCCAGAAGAGAATCCTTCAATTTTCTCGATCGTTACTGTATTTCCTGTTTCTAATAAATAATCGTTTGCTTTTTCTGTTAAAGGAAGTTTATGAAACGAACGATGAAAAGCTGGTATTTTAGAAAAAGTGTAAAGCACAAACTTTTTATCATAATTTGGAAGTTTCGCATAGATTTTCACATTTGTAAGTCCGACTGGAGAATACAACGAAATCTGTACAGAATCTTTTCCTTTTTGGATAACCTGAAGCGGTTCGTTTACGCGGAACCAACGGTCTGTTTTATCATACATTTTTGAAGGACTTTCATCATCTTCAAACATGGTCATTGGTTTGTTTTCTGCTGGTAAAGCTGTAGCATCAATGCTTGGCAGATAATTTGGCTTGTACGAATCTCCGTCGTCACTACAACCAAAAATAATACTTGCCAATAGGGCAAATACAAAAAAGTGAGTGTTTTTTCTCATCAGTATGTCAGTAGGTTTGGGGTTAAAAATATGGTGCAAAACTATAAATATGATTTTTAAAAACAAGTATATTGCAAGAAAAATATGAAGTATAAGTTTACTAATTGTGAATTTTGTATACTTACACTATACTTTTAAATTACTTAATACTTTGATTTTCAAATATCTTATATTATTTTTTTCTTTTGTTTTTTTGAATAAAGATTGATATACAATCCTAATATAACGAAGATAACACCGAGTAAAGTATATAAAGTCAAAGGTTCATTGACAACAAAATAGGCGATTAAAAATCCGAATATCGGACATAGAAAAAGCCAATACGAAGCTTTTACTGGATCTATCTTTAAAAGATACAGCCAAAACTGAATGGCTCCAATGGAGACAGCAATTGCTAACCACGCGGTCGAAAACCAAAAATCGGCATTAAAAGTATTTTTATCCGATTCGTAAGTCAATCCTAAAGCTGGAAGCAGAAATAGTGCTCCAATTATGGTCTGCCAGCCGTTTATGGTTAAAATGTGTAATCCGTTCCATTCTTGTTTGGAGTAATAAATAGTTCCAAGTGAATAAGCAATCATGCTGACAATTAAAATGAGTATTCCGCCGGGAGTTGCAAAGCTGCTTTGTAATAAGGGATAGGCCGCAAAAAAAACACCCGAAAAACAAAACACTAAACTGATTACACTTTTAAAATTGATTTTATGAGATAACCAAACTGCAGAAATCAAAACAATAAAAACCGGATTAGTTGCTACTGCTAAACTCCCTAAACCAGCGGATACTTTTTGCATGGCAATAACATACAACCCCAAATAAAAAGTGATGTTCAGCAGACCATAAATGCTGATTTGAATCCACTCTTTTTTTTGAGGCAGGCGTTTTGCCATTATAATATGTGAAATTACAAGCATGATACTTCCTGCAATTAAAAATCTAAAAATAGAAATCACAAAAGGCTGTGCAGAATGAAGTCCAATTTTTGTGGCTGTTGAGGCAGATGCCCACAAAAAAGCGAAAATAATTCCAATAAAAATTACTTTCCATTCTTTTAATTGACTTAAAATTGGAAACTTTTTTTCTTTAATCATTATAAAATAAATGAATCTGTTTAAGAAAAATTAAGTGTTTCTATTTCGCTTAAATCAGCATTGAATTTGACAAAGCTGGCAGGAAATCCAGATTTTATTTTTCCAACTCTATCTTGAATACCAATAGCAGAAGCGACTCTTGTAGAAGCCATTTTTATTGCTTCATCAGCCGAAACATTCAGATGATTGTAAGCATTTTGCACTGCTTCTGCCATTGAAATTGTTGCTCCCGCCAGATTGCCATCTTCATTTCTGTAAAAACCATTTTCTAAATGAGCGTCAAAATTATCCCATTTAAAATTTTCTACTTTTCGTCCTAAAAACGTTGCATCACTTATTAGAAAGAATTTGTCTTTTTTTAATTTGTATGCCACTTTTGCAGCAGCATAATCGCAATGTGCGCCGTCTAGAATAACTGGAGCATAAACATCTTCGTTTTCAAAAACGGCTCCAACCAAACCTGGTTCGCGATGTCCAAACTGTGTCATGGCATTAAACAAATGTGTTACCAGATTGATTCCTTTTGCAAAGTAAGGTTGTGCTTCTTTGTGCGAAATAGTCGAATGTCCGATTGAAATAGTAATTCCGCTTTCAATCAGCTTATTTAATTGTTCTTCTGTAAAACATTCTGGAGCAATTGTAATTACTTTGATGATATCTTTTCCTTTTTCGATAATTTCATCCAATTCTTCATCGGTTGGTTTTCTAACCTGATCAATACTATGCGCGCCGCGTCGCAATGGGTTTAAAAATGGTCCTTCCAAATGCATTCCGATAACGCCATTATTGTGTTTTTTCATGTAAGAACGAACCGCTTCAATTCCTTCTAAAATGGTTTCTTTTGAAGAAGATATCAAGCAAGGTAAGACATGCGTTGTGCCGTATTTAAGGCTTGCATCATAAATATCCTGAATCGTTTCTTCGTTTGGAGTCTGGCTGAAATAGAGTCTTTCTCCTCCATTGATCTGAATATCTATAAATCCTGCCGAAAGATGATTTCCTCCCAAGTCAATTTTTTCCAAATCATTTGGGATTTCTTTTTGCACTGAAATAACTTTTCCGTTTTCAATAATTACCACTCCATTTTCAATTATTTCATCGCCTGTATGCACAACAGCATTTACAATCGCTTGTTTCATGTTTTAATTTATTTCTTTATAATTTTACTGCTAATTGAAGTCTTTGCATCATTTACATTTAAGAGATAAATGCCCTGTGGCTGATCTGCTAATGAAAATGAAATTTCTTTTTCGTTCAAATTTACAGAGGTAGATCGGATTAATTTTCCAGATAAATCAAATAATTTAATACTTGCAGTTCCAGAAGCATTATTTATATTAATTTTTAAAAGATCTTTTACTTCAACTGCATTTTTTGCTGATAAAGAACTGGGAGGCAAAAAAGTATTTTCTCCGTTTTTATAATAAATCTTGATTGTTCTGTTTCTTATCTAAAATGCATACTCTCTTCCCGTGATTGAATTGCGGATAATCGGAAGAAACGAATTTTAATTATTTTCTAGATATTCCTGTAATATTTGTGTACAGCACCATTCCTGTCTTGGCAAATGAAATGGTCCTTTATAAAGATTCCCTTTTGCGGTTTGCGCTACGCTGCCATCTCTGTGCAAATAGCCAAACCATTCGCCATTTTCTTTATCATGAAATTTACTGTACGAGTAATCGTGAATCATTTTATGCCATTTTGCATATTTCTCATTTCCTGTCATGGTATAAGCCAGTAAGGTTGCAATAATCACTTCATTATGTGGCCACCAGAATTTCATATCCTGCCAATATTCCTGAACAGGATTTCCATAAACATCAAGGAAATATAGAATTCCTCCGTGTTCTTTATCCCAGCCACGTTCCCACATATAATCGAGCATTTTACAGCCTAGTTCAATTAAATGCGGATCGTTATTTCTGTATTTTGCTTCATGCAGAATAAACCACGCGCCTTCTATCGCATGTCCAGGATTTAATGTTCTTCCGTCAATATGATCAATTATAGAACCGTCTGGGGCAACTTGTTCCATCACACATTTTATATCGTGCTTTACGAAGTCATTTTCGATTTCGGCTATCCATTTCATAATCCATTCATCACAACGCGAGTCGCCAATATTTTCTCTTAATTGTTGTGCTGTATTGATCATAATCATTGGAGAACCAATTCCTTTTGAAGGTCTTACATTCGTATATTTTGGTTCTAATAAACCTGGAGTTGTGGTGTATTTGATACATTCTCCAAAAAGATGACGTGCTTGTTCTGCGGCCGCTTCATCTCCGCTCGCTTTTGCGTAAGCACTCAAAGCAATTACTGCAAAAGTTTCAGAAAAATAATAACGGCGTTTGCGTATCGGACTTCCATCTTGTGTGACATGAAAAAACATTCTTCCGTCTGTATCAAAACAATGTTTGTTTAAAAAATCAATTCCAGATTTTGCACCGTCAAGCCATTCTTGTTTTGGTTCGATTGTGTTGTAAAGTGTAGACAGAAGCCATGAAGTACGCCCTTGAAACCAAACTGATTTATCGGTATCTATTAAATCTCCAGTTTGGTTCCGCATCAGTAAGTAACCACCATGCTTAGTATCTATTGAACGCGGAAACCAAAATGGAACTGTATTATTTAATAATTGGTTCTGATAAAACTCTTTTAATTCTATTAAATCAGTTTTTGAATAGCTCATTTTAATATATGTTTTTACACCTGAAATTCGATTCAGGTTCTGTTATGTTGATAGGTGAAATCGCTTTAGATGTAAATTTTATTCATCTAAAGGAAAATATATATAGAGAAAGATGCTTTCTAGTTTTGGTGCACAGAATCCAGTTCCAGCCTAAAAGTGGAGCATGGAAGACTGGCTTCGTTTACCAGATTTGCTGTTGTGAAAGGTTTATAGGCGTATAAAATTTCTTTTATTTTCTGGTCTTTCGGAATGCTAATCTGCACTTGATCTTTTACAATTATTGCTTTACTTTCAATCCGAATTCCTTTATCGGTTACTAATTCAAATCCGATTACTTCTTTTTTATCTGCTGTAAATAGTTGTTTTGCATTTGAAAAAGAAACTAGAATAACATTTCCTTTTTGAATGGCTTTTATTGGTATTGGTCCTTCGGCAGTTATCTTTTTTCCGTACGTATATTTTAAAGCCAATAATGCCAATCGATCTCCGATGGGTTCTTTTTTTATCGGATGCACATTGGTTTCGTCGCCAAAATCCATACTGACTGCCATCGCACTATTTGGAATCTTTTTCTGAATTCTATTTTGTACATCTCTAAACAATGCCCAAGACGGACGGTTTATGCTTGATAGCTGCACAAAATAAAACGGTAATGAAATTCCCCATGCTTTCCGCCAGCTTTTGACCAATTCTGGCAATAAATGTTCGTAGAGTTCTATATTATGCGCATTGCTTTCTCCTTGGTACCATAAAAATCCTTTAATTGGAAATTCGGTAAACTGAGAAACTCCAGCTTCATAATTGTAACAAGGATCGTAAGGATGACGCTGTTTTGGATTTACAGCATTTTTTAAATTTTCGTCAGCACGAGATCGAACCCAAGGCATTAAAAAATCAGATTTTCGCCAGTTGGTCAATACATCCACTTCTTTATCATCATGTTCTAAAGTATATCGATCGATCCAAGATTCGATTGGAGAACCGCCAACCGCAACTTGAACTAAACCAATTGGCACATTTTCTTCCTGAACAATATTTTGTCCAAAATAATACGCCACTGCCGAAAAATCTTTGGTACTTATTGAATCACAAATTTTCCAGTTTCCTGAGAAGTATTTTAATTGATTTGTTTTTTCTAAAGTGAGAGAATCCCAAGCTTTTTCATCAGTTTCCTGAATAACTTCAAAATTGAATAATCGGAGTTTTGTATTTGTTGCAGCTTTTTTTAATTCGGAAATTCCGTTTTCTGCTTTTTTCAAAGGAAAAGCCATATTCGATTGTCCCGAACAAAACCAGACATCTCCAATTAGAATATTTTTTAAAGTGATATTTTGATTGGAAGTTGAAATCGAAATCTGCTGTATTTCTCCCGATTTCATAGCAGGAAAAACAGCTTTCCATTTTCCGTATTCATTAGCTGAAACTGTTATTTTTTGCTTATCAAAACTCACTTCCACTTTTTCTCCTCCGTTTGCATTTCCATAAATTACAATCGGCAGATTTCGCTGTAAAACCATATTATCCGTAAAAACAGCAGGCAATTTTAATCCGCCAAAATCTTGCGTAACATTCTCGTAAACGGTTTGTGCTAGTATCTTTGCTCCTTCTTTTGTTGGATGTAAGGCATCTGGAAAAAGATCTGGACGTGAATATAATTTTTCGTGAAGGTCAATTAAATGGACTTTATTTGCTTTAGCAATTTCATTAATATGTTCCTGAATCTGCCAAAACCAATCTCGTGTTCCCGATTTAAAACGAGGATGTTCATTGAAAATCGGAGTCATACGACAGATAAAGATTTTTACATTCGGATTCTGTTTTCTTAATGCATCAATCAGCCAAGAATAATCGGCATTAAAATCGTCTTTGTAATTCGGCCAATTTCTCGGATCGGTATCATTTAGTCCCAAATGGATAATCGCAATATCCGGCTGATAGGCAATGGCATCAGAGCATTCTTTAGTTTTATAATAAGGTTTACTTCCTTTTTTTAAAAGAGTGGCACCGCTGTAACCAAAATTTTTCACTTCATATTGACTTCCCATCAAAACCTGCAATTGCGAAGGATACGATTCTGATTTCGGATTGGCCAAAAGATAGCCAGCTGTAACAGAATCTCCAATACAAGCTACTTTTATAGCAGTCTGCTGCGCATTCATTCCTAAATTAAATAGGAAAATGAATGCTGTTATGAGCAGTAGTAAATTTCGTTTTTGTGTTCTCATTCTTCTTTACATTGTACTAAAATTGAGGTGTTATGAGCCGAGCGAAACGGCATAGCTCCGCCCGGGCTTATAAAACCAAAAAAGCAACTAACAATCTAATTTTAAAAAAAGGTGACTTTGACTTAAGCTCCTTCGAAATCATTTACTTTAGGACGCAAAAAGCTAATTTGCGTGATAAGGGCAATCAGGACGATACCGGCCATCAAAGAAAAACCATAACCCAAATTACCAGCATCGGCTGATTTCCCTAATAAGGAGGTGACCAATGCGCCACAGCCAACCCCCGTCATATTTAAAATACCATAAGCCGTCGCCCGATATTTTGAAGAAACAAATTGACAGATTATGGGCATATTATTTGCGTCAAACATTCCGTATCCTATACCAAAACACAGAACTGCGCCAACCACGTGAAACAACGAATGCCCAAATCCGATCAATAGTAATGCAGGAATGGTCAAGCTTAAACCAATCGCGCTGGTATAAATTCTTCCTTTTATATTTTTTTGAACCCATTTATCTGATAAAATTCCACCGAACACAACTCCCAATAAAGAAGAAAATGAAATTGTAATGGTTGCCAAAGGTCCAGCCTGATCCATAGAAATTCCTAAATTGTCCGAGAATAGTGTTGGAAGCCAGTTTTTAGTTGCCCATCCCGGTAAACTTATTATCGCAAAATAGAACAGAATTACCCAAAAAGAAATATTGGTAAATAGTAACGCCAGACCTTTTAGCAAAGGAGCTTTTTCATGGGTTTTGTTGAATTCGGGATCAAAAATCTTTGTCTTTTTCTCGTACAAAAAGAAAACCAAAATAACCGAATAAACTACTCCAATAATTCCGAAATGATGAAAAGTTGAATGCCAAGAATAGCGTGCCGCAATTGTAGCCCCAAAACCTCCCAAAGCAGAACCTACATAAAGTCCTGTCATGTGAATACCAATGGCAAGCGATCTTGTTTTCTGCTGATGATAATCGGCAATTAAAGACAATCCTGCTGGAATGTATAACGCTTCGCTCACGCCCATAATGGCTCTTAACCAATAAATCTCATCGTAAGTTTTGGCATATCCCATTGCATACGTTACAGCAGACCAAACGAATAAACTCCCGATGATCAACCATTTTCTATTTAATTTATCAGCTATAATTCCAGACACTGGGCTCATTAAAGCATAAATCCAAAGAAAAACAGCCATCAGACGCCCAAAATTTTCTCCTGAAACTAATTCCGGAATGTCACTTTCCATGGATGGTCTCATGGTTGCGAGCATCTGCCTGTCCATGTAGTTTAATAAAGCTACAATCCAAAGTAACGCGACTACGAGCCAAGGATAATATTTAGAGTTTTTCATTTTGGTTTTGGTTGATTTTTGGTTTGGTTTTTATTAGACTTCCTTAATTAAACCTGACAGGTTTTAAAAACCTATCAGGTTAATAATCAAAGCAACTTAACTTAATTTTTATTTTTATTCAACAGTTCCAATCATAACATCTGGTGTACGAATTCCAGGTTTAATTTCTCCATTTGATAAAACAATTTTATCGTTCCAAAGTACTGCTGTTGTCGTTACATGAGCCAGAAATGGCAATTCACCAATTTTTGACCATTTATTTTTTAAAGTATCGTACAATAAAACGGCATTGTAAAATCCTTGATGTGTTGTATTTAAGATATTTTTTTCAGCAATTAATTTTGCTTTTTCTTCTTCTGAAGCTGTCTTTGAAATTTGAGATAAATAGGTTTCTATTTTATGAAATGTTTCTCCGTTATCTCCTCCCGTAATAATGATATTGTGTTTCCCAAAAGCGACTCCTGCTCCTGCAGAAAAGTTGGTCGTTTCCTTTCCGTCCGTTATAACGGCTTTAGTTTCCCAAATTTGTTTTTTTAAGTTGAAAGCCAATGTTGTGTTGTGTAAATTACTTATTCCAGAAGCTGTTTTGGTTCTTCCTCCAACAACATAAATGACTTCATTCTGAACCACTGCTACTGAATTTGCTAATGCAAAAGGTAATTTTTGTTCTGATTTCCATTCTAATTGTGTTTTATTCAAATCAATACTAAAAACCAAATCGGAACTTTTTGTGGCTTCATCGCCGCCAATTGCATATACTACATTGCTTGCATTTACAAGAGCAATATTGGTTATGTGGATTGGAAAATCAGGTAATGCTTTTATTTCAATTTCATTTTTTTCAGAATTCCAATTTAAAATATGTGCTTTGTTGGATAAACCATTTTCGTTTTCTCCTCCAACGTACACGATTCCTAAACTGGTTGAAACATTGCCGCAATACGCAATTGGTTCTGGTAATTCTGCTGTTGATTTTTTATTCCAATGAAAGGTTTTATCGCTTTTTTCTAAAACATGAATTTCTTTTGAATAATGTTTTTTTCCTCCTTCCCAAGGCATTTTATCTTGAAAATTTGCTCCTCCAGCTACAATCAAAACATCATTTGTCACGCCATTAATTGGTCCTGCAAAACCTAGAGAAAGACTTCCATCGGCATTTTGAAGCTGAGACGCTTTTTGCCATTCTATTTTTGAAATATTTTTTTGCTGCGAAAGACCAACTGTTGCTGACATAATTGAAATAGTAAGGATTGAGAAAGAAAAAAATCGATTCATAGTTGTTTGTTTTAGCCGAAAACGAAACGTATTATTTTGATTTAAAGGCGTCGAAATTTAAACCTTCAACATCTTTTTTGAACAATTCAAATTGTGCTGCGCTCATATTTTTGACTGGCAATCTGAATTCTCCTAAATTATGTCCAACCAATTTCATGTAGGCTTTTCCAACTGAGATTCCGCCATACTTTCCTAAGAAACGAATCATATCAATTGACTTCTGCTGTAATTTTCTAGCTTTCACTAAATCATTATTATTAAAAGCATCAATTAGATCGTAGTATAAAGGAGCAGCATAATTAAAAGTGCTTCCAACTGCACCTTTTGCCCCTAAAACCAATGCCGATAGCATATTTTCGTCACGTCCCCAAAGCATATCAAATTTTCCATCAGCATAACTCATACAGCTTTGGAAATCCATAAAATCTTCATGCGTATATTTAACTCCAGCAAAATTTGGCAATTTTCCGTCTAAAGCTCTCACTAAGTCAAACATCGGAATATTAACTCCTGTTAAAACAGGAATATGATAATAGTACAATGGCATGTTTGGAACGCTTTCTCCCACTTTGATACAGATTTCTGCCAACGTATCTACGTTTCCAGGTTTAAAGTAAAACGGAGCTGTGATTGAAACTGCATATAAACCTATTTCATACGAATATTTTGCCAGCTCGATACAATCTGTTAAGCAAGTTCCACCCAAAAAAACCATTACTTTAAAGTCAGCATCATGATTGGAGCAGTCTGCCCATGCTTTTGCAACCGTTTTTTTCTCTTCTAATGACATCGAAACCCCTTCGCCAGTAGAACCAATTATAAATGCACCTGCTACGCCATTTCTTTTTAGAAAAGTATAATAAGTTGGAATCAGGCTCACATCCAATTTTCCGCTCTCGTCAAATGGAGTAAATGGAGCTGAAATAAGACCTTGTAAATGTTCGATTTTCATGACTTTTATTTTTAATTTTTTCGTTTTATCAAACTGGAAAAGCTTTCATTTCCAGTTTGATTTTAAACTTTAGTTTTTTTTATTCTTTGTTTCGTTTAATTGGTATATCCTGGATTCTGAACAATTTTAGGATTGAAATTGATTGTGTTTTGAGAAATTGGAAACAATACTTGTTTTCCTGCCATTGACGGAACTATGCTTGTTTTGTTAAAACGAACAATATCCCACCATGATTTTCCTTCAAAGGCCATTTCTTTTAAACGCTCTCTTAAAATCACATCGTCATTTGCTGCCGGAGTATCATTTGTAAATGAAGCCGATGCGTCAGCTCTTTTCATTACCAGATTCATTTCTGTGGTTGGATCCTGACCTAAAGCGTTTTTAATCTCTGCTTTCATTAATAAAATATCTGCCCAACGGTAAATAATAATATCACTCACAAATCTTCTGATTGTTCCGTCTACAGTTCCGTTGTATTTTACCAAACCTGTAACTACTGGAGTTGTACCGTTATATAAAGTTAAATACGTTGCGTCTTTTCTGGTATCTGTAGCTGCAAAATTGAATCTTGTAATGTCTGGCTGTACTCTCGAAATACCAGCATTTCCTGAACCTGTTCCTAATGTACCGAAAACAGCTGTTGCCTGTGCTGATGTTAATGGTGCAAAATCACTTGGTCCAACAAACATAAACTGATTCCAGTTATCTAGTAGTGATGACGTTAAATCGGCTAATGAATAACGAACTGCAAAAAGCACTTCGGCATTTCCTTTTTTGTCAAAAGCAAAAACATCTTTGAAACTTGGCATTAAAGTCGGTGTTCCCGGAATTGCATTTATTGCTGCCAAAGCATTATTTAAATCTGCTGTTCCTCCATTTAATTGTTTTGCTGTCCATAAATTCACTTCTGCTTTTAAAGCATAAACTGATGGAAGAGCCAATTGCGTTTTGTTATTGTTTGCATCGGGAAAATTAGCAATGGCCTGATCAATATCTGATTTAATAAATGTAAATGTTTCTTCAATCGTATTTCGCGGAATAATGTATTGCGACTGATTGGTATTTTCTGTTGGTTCTGTTACAATTGGCACTCCTCCCCAAGAACGCGCCATAATGAAATAACATAACGCACGCATGGTATAGGCTTGAGCAATATATCTTTTTTGCTCTTTTACTGTTGATGGACTAAATGTAATTTTTGGCACATATTTTAAAACCAAGTTTGCCGAATGAATTACAGTATACAAACCAGCCCAATCTACATCTATATTTTGTGGTGTAAGATTGTTGTTATAGTAATTTGCCAATGTTAAAGGAGACTGAACTCCGCCAGTAATTTCGGCACTTCTTGCTCCTCCTAACAAATAATAATTTTGCTGAGTTTGGATTCTGAAGTTAACATACATTCCGTTTACGCCTGCTTTGGCATCATCTTCTGTTTTCCAGAAACTATCAGATGTAATAACACTATCAGATGTTAATTCTAAATCATCTTGACAAGAATTAAAAAGAGAAAGACTTGAAAAAAGTATTGTGTATAAAAGAAATTTCTTTTTCATGATTTTTTAATTAAAAATTTACAAACTGATATTTAAACCAAGAATAATGTTTCTAGGCACTGGGTAAGTTCCTGTAGAACCAGCTGCGTTTAATCCTAAACTAGATCCTCCGTCAATACCTTGTACCTCTGGGCTTAATCCTTTGTATTTAGTAAAGTAGTATAAATTACTTCCTGTAACATACAGACGAAGTGATGTTAAACTTGCTTTTTCGATAAGTGTTTTTGGAAAACTATAACTGAAAGTAATTTCTCTTATGCATAAGTAATCTCCACTTTCGTAGTAACGGCTGTTACCTTGAAACATATTGGTATTGTATGCAGCTCCACTTGCTTCAGATCTAAATAAGTTATTCTGGTTTGTCTGATCTGCCCAACGGTAGCGAGGAACATCTGTAATATCTCCTTCTTTCTGCCATGCTTGTGCGCTTTCTGCCAATAATCCGTAGTTACCTTGAAACTGACCTAAGAAACGTGCTCTTGCTTCGTTGTAAATTGTTGCTCCTAAAGAATAATCTGTTCTAACTGTTAGAGAGAAACCTTTGTATGAAGTATCAAAATTGAAACCTCCTACGAATGTCGGGAACATATTCCCCATATATTGTCTGTCTCGGCTGTCAATGATTCCGTTATTGTCTGTATCTTCAAAAACTGCATCTCCAGCAAATTTTCTTCCATCTGGATTACCGCCATTTGCAGCCGTTTTCGTTACATAAGTATCGTGAACTTTTGCGTTGTATGCATCTGCTTCTGCTTGAGTTGAAAGAATATATAATTGTTTATGAGCGTAGAAATTTCCAATTTTTTGTCCTTCCTGTAAACCTCCTACATAAACATATTTACCACTTTTTGCATCCCAGATCTCAGTTCCTCCAATTCTATTATTTCCATTTCCATTAAATGGTAGTTTTTCTACTGTATTGGTATTGTGCGAAACGTTTGCTCCAACATTTACTTTCCAATCATTTTTATTGTAAACATTTGCCTGAACTTCTAGCTCAAAACCTTTACTTCTTAATCCTCCTAAATTGGTTAAAACAGTTGAGAAACCACTATTTGAAGGCAATGTCAGATTCGTCAATAAGTCTGATGTCAATTTATTGTAGAAATCTCCAATGATTCTAATTTTATCTTCGTTTAATCCGATATCAAAACCACCATTTATCGTTTCAGATTGTTCCCATTTCAATCCTGGGTTTGCAATTTGAGAGTTGATAATCGCCGATTGTCCATTATAACTATTTGGAAGTCCGTTTGTAGTTCCTGCATATAATCCTCCAGCTTGGAAATCTCCTAAAGTTCCTAAGTTTCCGTTTACACCATAACTTCCACGAAGTTTAAGAGAAGAAAAGAATTTTGGCATTGTATTGGCCCAGAATTTCTCTTCCTGCATATTCCATCCTGCCGAAATCCCAGGAAAGAACCCATATCTATTGTCTGGTCCTAAACTTGATGAACCGTCATAACGAAATGAAGCTGTTGCAAAATATCTGTTTTTATAATCGTAATTAACACGTCCGAAAACACTATTTAAAACCAATTTGGTATTGTTGCTGTAAACCGAAACCGGAATTGGAGATGAGTCTAAAGTCTGCGCTAAATCTGAGGGGCTTCCTTTTCCTGCTGCATTAAAATATTTAATGGTTCTATCGTATTTTGAAACTCCTAGTTTAGCATCAAAGTTTCCAATATTTTCCCAATCTTTTTTATAAGCAAAAACTCCTTCGTATTGCACTTGATACGTTTGATTGCTCAATCTTGTTGCAGTTCTTGTATTATCAACCAAACCGCTGCTTCCGCTTAAAAATGCCTGTTGAAAAGTATTGTCATTTTCGTTCTCGCTGTATAACGAAATGGCTGGTGTGAAAGTAAAATCTTTTGCAAGTCTTAATTCACCATCTACACTCATCTGAAGCTTATCGTTTTCATTTTTCCCCTTAACTTTCCCCATCTGGTACAATGGATTTCCGTTAATGTTGTTTTGTCCTGGAGCTAAAGTTCCGTCTTCTAAATATAATTTTGTAGTTGGTGAGTTTCCTAAATATCTATTGAAAACTACACTGTTAGCCACAACCTGATTGTTGCTTGCTTTTGAGAATAAAACACGTCCGTTAATTGTAAAATTGTCTGCAACTTTTAAAGAAGCGTTTAATTTACTGGTAAATCTTTGGTACCCTGTGAATATCGTAATACCATCACCTTTTAAATATCCTAAACTCAAATCGAATACGCCTGTGTCTGTTCCTCCACTAAAACCAAGTGTATGGCTTTGTGTAATAGCATCTTGAAATAAAATATCATTCCAATCGGTGCTTTTATACATAATTGTACTGTTCGCATTTAAAGGATCTGCTATTTCCTGCCATCCTTTTGCCTGAAGCGTACTTATGGTTTCTGCAGATAAATTAGACTTTAATAAAGTAGCAAACGGAGTATTATTTTCTAGATTATTTCCTGTACCTGCAGGTGTTGCACCAGTCAATTGTCCTAAACGCGCGATACCAGTAGTGGTTGAAAGTCCAGCAAGTTCGGCTGCATTGTACAATCCTTCACGCTGCATTTTGATGTAATCGCCTCCATCCATAAAATTGTATTTTTTACCAATTCTACTGTTTTGAGTTGAAACATTATAAGTAACTTTTAGTTTTCCTGCCTTACCTGTATTTGTCGTGACAATGATTACACCATTTGAAGCTCGTGCACCATAAATAGAAGTTGCAGCAGCATCTTTAAGCACTTGAAGTGAAGCAATATCTAAAGAGTTAATATCATCGATTTGGTTTCTGATAACACCATCGACAATATATAAAGGAGTTGCGCCAGAAGGATTATCAATTGAAGTACCTCCACGAACAATTACATTGGAAGCTTTTCCTGGCTGTCCTGAAGAAGTTTTTACAACCAAACCTGTAACGCTTCCTTGTAAAGATTGCGTAACGTTTGAATAAGGTACATTTTCAAGAACTTTTTTATCCAGTTTAGAAACCGCAGTACTTAAAGTTCTTCTGTTTTGAGCTCCATATCCTACTACAATCACCTCGTTCATTTGCTGTCCTATTTCTTTTAAGACAATGTTCAATGGACTTCCGGTAATAGCAACTTCTTGATCTTGTAATCCGATATAAGTTACGATTAAAGTAGTGGCATTATCTGGAACTTCAAAAGCAAAATTTCCATCAAAATCGGTTTGAGTACTTACACTTGTTCCTTTAGCAACAATATTTACACCTGGAAGAGATTCTCCTTTTTCGTTAGTCACTTTTCCAGTAACTTTCTTCTGAACGGGATTGTTCTTTTTTACATTTTTATCCGTAAACACAACGCTTTTTTCTGTTTTAGCAGATGCTAATTGCATAGTAAAAGCTAAAAGTAACGTAGACGTAAGTTTAATAACTTTTACGTGTTTAGGAGTAAACCTAAAATTTTTAGGCTTACTTTTAGGCAATAATTTCATACTTTTGTAATGGTTTGGTTAATAAAACTTTGTTAAGGTCAATTTATTTATTCCTAAATCACCGTTCTCAAGAAGAACAAGCCAGCAATGTTCACAGCATTGGCTGGCTTTTTTTATGATCTAAAAACAATATATTTTTCCAAATGGTTAGTTTGGTTTTGAACATCAAATCTTAATTCTAAAGTTTTCTTTTTAACAGCTAATCGCTAAAAATTAAATGTAAACTTTCTTTAAACAATTTATTATTATTTTGTAAAGATATAAATTATTTTAAAATAACAACATTAGTTATTAAAATAATTTAATAACTACGTTTTAGTTTATGAATTTAATTATTAATCAAAGGGAATAATAGCTTCTCTTTAATCACACAACAAGCACCGATAACTCCCGCGCGACGCCCTAATGTTGACTTTTTAAGCTTCATATCGCGGTTTACTAAACCAAGCGAATACTTTTTTAAAGCTGATTGTATTGGCAGAAGTGCATAATCGCCAAGTTGTGCGAAATCTCCTCCAATGACCAAAAGATCGGGATTGAAGATGTTTAGCAAAATAGAAAGATAGCGTCCCATTTTTTCACTTTGCTGCGTTACAAGATCTACGCAAAGAGTATCTTCTAAGTTTACTGCTCCAGAAATAATAGCATGATGCTGTAATACAGGTGAGTTCTCATCCAATACCACTTTAGACTGCTTGCCATCTTTTATGGCTTCTTTGAACTGATTGATTAAAGACCAACCTGAAATTTCGGTTTCTAAACAGCCGAGTTTTCCACATTGGCACATAATCTCATTATTGAAAATCGTGCTGTGTCCGAACTCTCCCGAATAACCTGATTTTCCGTAATAAAGTTTTCCGTCTGTAATCATTCCGATTGCAACTCCCCAGCTATAATTGACAAAGATGATATTTTGCTCGTCGTCTACAACACCTTCGCAATATTCTCCAAAAGTCATTGCGCGCGTATCATTTTCTAAATGAACTGGAAGATTCAGCTGTTCTGAAATGATTTCTGTTAATGGTCTATTCTCACTAAAAAAATAATTATAGCTAAAGCCTTCCATCGAATTAATGCGACCAGAGAAATTGATACAGACTCCAACTATCATTTTCTTTTCGACAGAACTATCTTCAATAAAAGAGTTAATTAAACTACAGAATTTGAGAAGTGATTCTTGTGTGTTTTCTAAAGCGAAGGAAGTTCCTAGCTCAATGCTTACTAATTCGTTCTTTATATTCTGGAGGCCAATAGACATAGTTGTAAGTCCAACTTCAACACCTAAAAAATAGGCACAGGTCGGATTTATACTAAACAACGAAGGTCTACGTCCGCCACTATTGGTTATTTTTCCTAGGTCGACCACATAACCTTCAGCCAACAATTCATTGACTGCTTTTGTAACTGTAGGAACACTGGATTGCAGTTCTGTACTCAATTCTGCAATAGTCGAATTTCCGCCAGACAACAATCTTTTTACAATTGACTGTCTAAGCAAATGCCACTTTTGTTCGGATAAGCTTTTGTCTTTGCTATTATCCAATAAATCTTTTAAACTCATTGCTTTCCTAATTTGGTTCACAACAAATTTAAATTATTTTTTAAATCAGCATAAAAATACAGTCTTTAATATTAAATTATTTTAAAATATTAAGAACTATTTTTAAAAAGTAGTGCAAAAAGATTTCAAAAATAAAATTGAAGAAAAATAATGAAGTAAAACTATTAATCTGCGCCTCCATCGACGCTATCAAATGTTTCGCGTTCTTTTGGTTTTACGCTATACTTTAATGAAACCATTGGTCCATAGTAAACATCAAATTGAGTTCCGTTTGTTCGCAACTGCATCTGACCGATTACGCCTGCCAAGAAATGAATATTCGGCGTAATTCCGGCAGTATAATAAACTGATAATCTGAAAATATCGAAATGTTCGTCGGCATAATCTTTAGAGGCAAATTTCAGCATCAATTCGGTATAATAGCCAATATTTGGTGCCAGAAAAATTGGTTTTTCTTTGCTTTGTCTCAAATAATGATTGACTCCAAAACGTGCTCTTATTCTTGGTATTGTTTGGTGATTGCCATTTCTATCATCAAAAAACTTGGTTTCGAATCGCACTTGTTCGAAAAGAGATCCTTTGGGCATTTCCTGCGTATAGGTTCCCATAACAATAAGTCTATTTTCTAAAGTTTTGTAATTTCCCGCTTCTTCTATCGCATATTTCTGATTGTGTGCATATCCTAACCAAAGCTTCATATTTTTAAAACCAGAATAAATAATCCAAGGGCGTATTACTTTTCGCTGTGTATATTCAAAAGGATTTCCGTTTGTGTAAGCGCCTTGTGTAACGAGCTGCATGTCTGCCTGACCGCTCAAATTCCATTTTTCTATTAACGGAAAAGCAACGTCAACTTCGCTTATAGATGCAGGAATAAATCCCATTGTGTAAGGTGCGTCTTGGGCTTTTAAAACTTGAGAAAGAATGATGCAGCAGAATACAAGGAAACTCTTTTTTAATAAACTCATAATTCGTCAATATTAAATTATATGGCTTCGAAATAAGAAAGTCTATCAAATTTAAATAAAGATGTTTTTTACTTTAAAAAAAAGCGGTTTCATGTTATAATATGAAACCGCTTTTTGAACATTTCTTCAAAACAAAAAAGCTTTAGACAAACATCTAAAGCTTTTTTTAAACTCAAATTCTGAAAATTAATAAAATGCAGACAGGTACAAAGCTGACTGTTATTTTTGTGTACACATGATATTTCGCCCCTCTGAGGCTATTTTATAGATCAATCATACATTTCTATAAATATTTCGTCCCGCTGGGACTACCGCTATATAATCCCGCCGTGACTTTTTAAAGCTCTGGAAGAGCAAAATATTTATAGCTAATAAATCTATGGTCCCTAATTCAAAAGCTCCAGAGGAGCGGCATATTAGGTTCCTATAAATTTTCAACTATCCAATTATACATCGAAATTTGTTAATCTGGATTTGCCAATATCTTGTACAATTCGGCATTCGACAGATAAAACTGATTCTCTAAACTTATTTGCGACAATTTTGCGCTAACCAAATTGTTTTCTCTTGAATTGATCAAGAAAATCGAACTTTCTCCGAATGAAAATAATTTTTCTTCTGAGTTCAGCATTGTCATATAATCTTTTACGAGATTGTCAATTACGACTTTCTGTTTTCTTAATGATGCAATTTCGGTCTGCTGCGCTTTTACTTTATTTTTAAGTTCTAAGCGCTGTTGGTCTATGTCAAACTGCATGTCCTGAATTTTCAGTTTTGCCATCTTTAAACTTCCGCGTTCTTTTCTTAAGAAAATAGGAAAGCTGAAATCGACATTGAACTTATAATCATCGGCATTAAAATTATTCCAATAATTGGGTTCTGAAATGTAGTTATAACCCACATTGATTTTCGGAAGTAACGAATTGGCTTTCAGCTGGCGATTGACTTCCAAGATATCCATTTTAGTTTCTAAAGATTGAATTTTTGGGTGTGCGTCTAATGATTCAACATCGACCATCATGGCATCTGTCTTCAACGTTTCTTCTATAGTTTGAATTAAGTTCTGCTCTGGTTTCACCAACTCGCCCAATTCAACTGGAACATTCTCAATCCATAAAAAATTAGCCAGTTTCAGTTTTGCTTTAGCTAATTTCAGGTTTCCGTTTTCAACATTCAGTTCTCTGTTTCGTACCGTAATTTTAGCTTCAACGCTATCAATTGCCGGTGCATCACCTGCTGCGATCAGCTTTTTAACGCCTTCAAAACGAGTGCTGGCAAAACCTAAATAATTTTTATAAAGCTCAGCTTCGTTGTAGCTTTTTCTCCACTCAAAATAAGCTTCACTTGCTTGATATAAGATTTCAATAGCTCTCAGTTTTCGCTGTGCGTCACTTAGTTTTACCTGAAGTTTTCCTTCACGGACATCAGCCATTCTCTGATTGATAAACATTCCTTGCCCCAAAGCAACATTAATTCCAAGCGAAGTTAAACCTGCTTCTGGCGTTTTGTTTTGCGGGTTAAGATATTGTCCTTCCGCATCGTCAAAACCAGCTTTTACTTCAATTCCATACCAAGTCGGAATTTTGAAACTGCTGTTTAGTACCGAATAATATTCTGTGCCTTTAAATTCTTTCTTATTGTAATCTACTTCAATTTTTGGGTCAAATCCGCCTCGAGCCAACATCAATTTTGCCTGCGCATTGGTTACTTCAAGATTGGCTTGTTTTACTAGCGGATGGTATTTTTTTACGTATCCCAAAAACTCCACAAAAGAGAGTTCTTCTTCATTAAAATTCTGGCTCTGCAGTGTAGAAAAACTCAATAGAAATAAGAAAGAAAACAATTTTACAAGATTTCTCATTTTACTTTTTCTCCTTTCCTTTTGCTTCTTTTTCTCCTGAATTATAATAGTTTGGCGGGAAACCATTTAAGTTTCGCCAAATCTCATACCATACCGAAACGGTTTCTAACAATGCAATACTTTGTGCTCCAGCTCCAATACTCAATTCTTTTGGCCAATGGCGATCTTCTCCGTCTGGCGAAACCAAAATTCTATATTTACCGTTTGGACTAATGAAGTTTTCTATCGCTACAACTTTACCTCCGTAAGTTCCGTAAGACAACCCAGGCCATCCAGAGAATACAATTCTAGGCCATCCGTCAAACCAAACACGAACTTTTGCCCCGCGATGCACCAAAGGCAAATCGATTGGATCTACATACGTTTCTACAGCAATATCATACTTAGAAGGCATAATGCTTACTACTGGAGTTCCTTCTTTTATTGTTTCTCCAAGACCAGCCAATAAAGCACGGTTTACATAACCGCTTTGTGGCGCTGTAATATAGTACAAACCGTTTCTCAACCTGTAATTGGTATATTGATTCTCTAGTTTGTTAACCTGAGCTTCTGTGTCGTACTGTGTGCTTAAAGCGGTAAATTTATCGCTTCTTGATTTTGATATTTTTTCAGCATATTCAGCAGTAATTCTGCTAACTTCTACTCTTGCATTAATCAATTCGTTTTTACTGCTCAGCAGTTTATTTTCTTGCGTAATCACATACGCTTCAGACTCTTGCAGTTTTAATCTTTTCTGCTCGACATCTGTCATTGGTTTTAGACCTTCTTTGTTTAATGCTGTCGAACGGTCAAATTGTGTTTTTGCAATTCGAAGCTGTGTTTTTACCGCAACAAGATCCATACTGTCGCTTTTTATTTTCAGTTGCGACTGACGAATTTTGTTTTGCGCCTGCTGTAATTTCAATTGTTTTTCTGTATTCAAAGACTGCGCTTGAACATCTAGCGAATTTACTTTATCGCCATACGATTCTACGGCCATTTTTTTGGCGTCTACCTGCTGTTTGGTATTGTTAACCAAATTAGGATCCAAGTAATCTTCTTTGATCTCAGAAATGTAAAGTATTGTATCTCCTTTTTTCACATAATCTCCTTCTTTTACAAACCATTTTTCGATACGTCCTGCAATGGCATTATGAACCGTTTGTGGTCTTTGATCTGGTTTTAAAGTCGTGACAGAACCTGTTCCCGATATATTCTGCGTCCATGGCAAAAAAAGACAGGCAACACCAAAAATCAAAAATCCGATTATGACTTTATTTAAAATCTCGTAATGAGGTCTTCGGGCAACGCTTGTAATCGATTTGTATTTGCCCGGCGTTATAAGTACGTTGTTATCTTTAGATAGGTTGAGCATGATTAAAGCTTTATGTCGTTAATAATTTTTCCGTCATCAATCGTAATCATACGACTGCATTTGCTTTTCCAAATATCATTTTTAGAAGTTACAATAACAGTCCAGTCGTTTTCTTCAGAAAGTAAAAAATCAACAATTTTACTTGACGTTATTTCGTCCATTTTATCAACCGGATCTTCTAAGAATAAGATATTTGGTTTACCCACAATACTTCTGGCCAAAAGAATTTTTTGAACATCAGAAGCAGAAAGTTCACGACCTCCGGGATGGATTTGATTTTCCAGTCCGTTTTCGAAAGTTTTAATGTATGGTGTCAGTCCAACATTATCTAAAGCCCATTTTAAATCATCACTATTTAGTTCTTCATTTCCAAAAACAATATTCTCGCGAATTGTTCCTGCAAAAAGTGTATCGCCCTGCAAAAAAGTTCCCGCCTGAGCTCTGTATGTATCTTCGTTAAGACGATTCATATAATTATCGGTAACATACATAGCACCGCTTACTGGCTCCAAAACTCCCGAAAGAAGTCGAAGCAAAGTACTTTTTCCTGCACCATTTGTTCCGGTAAGAATAATTTTTTCGCCTTGAGAAATTTTCAAATTAATATTCTTAAGCGATTTTTTATTGTGCTCTGGATAATGGTAATTGATGCTTTCAGTTTCGATATTGATTCCGTTTTCTGTTTTGCCTGAAGTCTGAGGAATACATGAAGTTTCCATATCGGTCACCTGGCCAATTTTTTCAACAGAGGTCAATACATCGTAAAAAGATTCCAATCCGAAGATGATTTTTTCTACCGAGTTGATTAATAATACAATTACGATTTCAGCTGCTACGAACTGCCCTATGTTCATTTGGTGGTGAATTACCAGAAAACCACCGATCGATAATAAGGCAGCAGTAACAATTACTTTAAAAATAGTCAGCTGAATATATTGTTTCTTCATTACCTGAAAGTGTTTTTCTCGGTAATTTACATAGCTGGTTACGTAGCCGTCGTTTCTGTCCAAAGCATATTCAAAAGCTCCTTTTCTGCGGAAACTTTCTCTATTTCGCGCAATTTCCTGAAGCCATGCTGCAACTTTATATTTAAATTTCGATTCGTTTAAACTGGTTTCTAAACCGTCTTTGTACGAAAATTTAAAAATGACATATAAAATGACAATAAAAAGAAGTCCGATCACCATAAAGAATGAATGGTAAAGAACCAAAAGAATAATTCCCAAACCTACCTGTAGGAATGCGGTGCAGAAATCCAGCAGCAATTTTGCTGTTCCTTTCTGGACCATCAAAGTATCAAAAAAACGATTTGCTTTTTCTGGAGCGTACTCTGAGTACATTTCTTTAAATTTAATTAAGGGCAATCTGTAGGCAAATTCAAACGAGGAACGAACAAAAATTCGCTGCTGCAGATTTTCTACAATACGCAGCTGTAAAATGTTCAGCACTCCTCCAAAACCAACACCAACCGTAACCAGAATCACGAGAACAATCCATGAAACGCTTAGCTGTCCGCTTTGAATAAAATTAATAATGGCCTGAATTCCCAAAGGCAGAGAAAGATTTACTATCCCTGCAAACGCAGCATAGAAGATAATTTGATAAACATCGCGCTTATCTAGCTGCAATAAGTTGTAAAATCGTTTGAGTGGTGTCATGAATTTAAGTATAAATACAAGATTATTACATAGAATAAATATACGGCAAAAACCGCAGTAATGGATTAAGATTTTTATCGTAATCCCTAAAAAACAAGTATTTATGAATTAAATCGAGGAGGCGGTATATCTATTTTACCATGAAAACCAAACGAGAAGATTGTATTATCAATATATTTTTTACCTTCAGCTTCTATTAAAAAATAAAAATTAGGCATCAGCGATTCTGATGAAACCAGATATTCCATTAAAGGAATTCCTTTTGCTAATTTGGCTGTTTTAGTATCCTTTGTTTTGTAATCGTCCAATTCTTCTGGAATTCCGTCGCATTTGAAGATCTTTTTCAAGAAGTTGCAAGTAATCCCTTTTACAGTATACGTTTCAGCATTATCGCTTAAGATTCTTCCAACACTATTAAAAATATTTAAACTGCTAATTAGAAAATAGCCGACAAGTAACGCCTGAAGGCATTTACATAAAAAGCTATTTTTAATTTTGTTCAACATAATTCTAAAAGGCCGAAAGTTTAATTAAATCACATCGTTTTTGAATCAAAATATCAATGATTTAAGGTGTTTACTGTAATTTTTATGAGGGCGCAAGTTAGAGCCTATTTTTTTTTAGAACATTAAAATAACATTAGAATTTAGAACGGTTCAAAACTTTAAAATTATATTAACAAGGCATTCTTACACCGCTATCGGAATTATGTAACGACCAACTGCAATTCTATAACTTCTACTAAAATGCGTGTTTTACCTTTGATATTCGAAAATTTTGACAAAGAATATTAAAGCAGTGCAACCGTGTTACCTATTAAAGAAACTCCATATATAAACGATTTAATACAGAATCAAAACATGATCTACGCTAAGAATGATTTGACCCGATTTTTAGACGCACAAAACAAATTGTATTTGACTGCTCTTTCTGAAATTAAAAAAGGCAAAAAAGAAACGCATTGGATGTGGTTTATTTTTCCCCAGATTAAAGGTTTAGGAAAAAGCACTATTTCTGATTATTATGCTGTTGCCGATTTAAAAGAAGCCACAGAATTTTTAAATCATCCGATTTTGTCGAAACATTTAATTGAGATTTCGAAGCTTTTACTGACTTTAAACAAAAAATCGGCTGAGGGAATTTTAGGAGATTTAGGCGCCAAAAAATTGCATTCTTCTATGAGCTTATTTGTTCAGGTAGAAAACGCACATCCTGTATTCCAGCAGGTTTTAGATACTTTTTTCTTTGGGCATTTGGATCAGCTGACTTTAAATTTTACTACTACCAACGAAATGTTCCTAGCGGAACAAACAAATATGTAAAAAAAGCCTCATAGAGATAAATATGTCGCTCTTCCAGAGCTCTCTCATATTTTGGCATTTATTATCTATAAATATTAAACTCCTCCGGAGCTTTCTACTTCAAAATAAAAAAAAATAAGGCTGATTCAAAATGAATCAGTCTTATTTTCTGAAAATGCTCCAGCGGAGCAGAATATTTATAGCAAAGATTATCTTTGAGAATCAAAAAGCTCCAGCGGAGCGACATATAATCTTTTTAAGACATCTTTTTTATTAGCTTTTCTCAAAATTAGAAACGCCTTTTTTCAGCCAATTCAAATATTCTTCGACATCTGGGTTGTAAGCCGAAGTTTCGTTGAGCGTTTCTCCATTATGATCTACCAAAACATAAAATGGCTGTGCATTGGTTTTGTATGTCAGCGTTTGGAATTCGCTCCATTTCTGTCCAATATATTTTAATTTTTTTCCCGTCAGTTTTGAAGTAATCTGCTCATGCGGATTCAGTTCTCTTTTGTCATCTACATAAAGTGAAATTAAAACCAAATCGCCTTTTAAGATTTTCTGAACCTTTTCGTCAGACCAAACATTGTCCTCCATTTTTCGGCAGTTTACACAAGCGTGACCTGTAAAATCTATCATAACCGGTTTTCCTATTTTTTTGGCATATTTCATACCTAAATCATAGTCGGTAAAAGCCATAATATTATGCGGTCCAAGCTCTGCTCCTTCTGGAAGATTTTGCGTTATTTCTTTTGAACTGGAATTATTTAATCCATTCGGAATTTCACTGTAATGCATCGGTGGCGGAAAACCGCTAATCATTTTAAGAGGCGCTCCCCAAATACCTGGAATCAGATAAATGGTAAAAGCCAAAACCAAAACGCCCAATCCCAATCTTCCAACGCTTATATTTGAAACTGGGCTATCATGCGGCAACTGAATTTTTCCGAACAAATAAAAAGCTAGCGTTCCAAAAATGGCAATCCAAATTGCTAGAAAAGTTTCTCTTTCCAGCCAATGCAATTGCAAAACCAAATCGGCATTGGATAAAAATTTAAACGCCAGAGCCATTTCTAAAAATCCTAAAAATACTTTAACCGAATTTAACCAACCTCCCGATTTTGGAAGCGAATTCAGCCAGCCCGGAAAAGCAGCAAATAAAGTAAATGGCAAAGCCAAAGCCAGAGAAAAACCAAACATTCCGACAAAAGGTGCAATTCCTCCGCGAGAAGCGGCTTCCACCAATAAAGTGCCTACGATTGGTCCCGTACAAGAAAAAGACACAATTGCAAGAGCCAAAGCCATAAATAATATTCCGACAATTCCACCTCTATCGGCTTGCGAATCGACTTTGTTTGCCCATGCATTTGGGAGCATGATTTCGAATGCGCCTAAAAATGAAAACGCAAAAATCATTAAAAGCACAAAGAAGATCAGATTAAACCAAACGTTTGTAGAAAGTGCATTAAGCGAATCTGCTCCAAAAACCCAAGTTACAACAGCCCCCAAAAAGATATAAATGGCAATAATGGCGATTCCGTAAAAAACGGCTTTTCTAATTCCTTGCGATTTGGTTTTACTTTGTTTGGTAAAAAAACTCACCGTCATCGGAATCATCGGAAAAACACAAGGCGTTAGCAATGCTGCAAATCCAGAGAAAAATGACAATAGAAAAATCGTCCATAAACTTCTAGATTCGGTTTTAGGTTCTCTTTTTTGGATTTCTTTTTGAGGTGTTTTTACAGCTTCAGCAGGAACAATTTCTTCTGTTTTTTCTTTTATTTCGCTAACCGAAGAATCTATTACTGCTGTTTTTGTTTCTTCCTTTTCAGCAGCTTCTATTAAAGTTTTCGCTTTCGCGGAATGGCTAACGGCAAACTCCAATTCGTCTGAACTTGGCGGCAAACAATTTTCATCATTACAAACCATAAATTCAACCTCTGCTTTAATTTTGAAAGGTTTGGACGAAAGTATTTTAACACGTTGTCTAAAAGTCGTTTCCTTTTCAAAAAACTTAATCTGCATTTTAAAAACAGGATCGTTAACCGTTTTTCCTTTTTCTTCTTTTACAGCATCCGTTAACTGGAAATCTGCGCTTTTTATAAAATTAAAATGAGTTGGAATCGGTCCTCCATCTGCAACTTCCTGACTGTACAAATGCCAGCCCGATTCTATAATGGCTTTTGCCTGCAATTCGTATTCAGTATCGGAAATTTTCTCGACACTGGTTTTCCATTTTATGGGATTGTATATCTGAGCCTTTACGAATATGGAAAACAGCAGGAAAAAGCCCAGTAAAAAAATATTCTTTTTCATGGGTAAAAATCTTTAGAAAGAGGGTTGAATAGCAAAAAACAACCCTCTAAGTAATCCGCTATACAAACTAAATTGCTTACTAATTCAAAATAACTATTTGATAGGGAAATACAAATTAAACTCTAGTAAATAAAGGGGTCAGATTATTTTAATGGTTTAAAAACTACTTCATAAGAATCTGCTTTGTTCAAAAATGAATTAGCAAATTCCTGAATGTCTTTGGCAGTGATGCTTTTTACAATATCAACATAATTTTTAGGGTCATTCATATCGTAAGCATTCTCAAAATAGTTATAAATCAAGTTCATGCTGTAACTGTTGAAGTTTTTGCTGTCTTCTCTCGATTTCAAATAGTTTGTTCTTGTTTTCTCAATGTCTTCAGCAGCGATTTCTCCTTTCTTGATTTTATCAATTTCCTGATACACAATTGGCAGTAAATGTTCTACTTTGTCGGCATCGCAATCAAAATTAATCTGAAGATTTCCCTTTGAAATTGGAAGTTTATCCATAGTTCCTCTTACTTGTGCACCATAAGTTCCGCCTTCTTTTTCGCGAAGACTTTCAGTATAACGTAAAGTCAGCACATCACTTAAATACGAAACCAAAATTCTATTTCTTTGAGAAAAAGCAAGATCTTTTAAAAAGGAAATTCGAACAGAACTTTTTGGTGTTTCCATTTTGATGAAAACATCTCTATCAATTTTATTTGATGTCCATTTCGGAATGTCTGTTTTAAATTTTTCTTTACGTTTAATTCCGTTTATACTCGCAATATATTTTTCTAACAAAGGTTTTAAAACTTCTGGCGTAACATCTCCAACAATATAAAATTCAAAGTTTGAAACATCTGCAAAACGATCCAAATAGAAAGCTTTCATTTTATCAAAAGATAAATCATCGATAAATTTTTGATTCAATGGCAGAATTCTTGGATTGTTTTTCCCGTAAACCACATCCATTAAACTGTCTCCCATTTTTGCATTGATATCATTTGCCCTGTTTTTAAGCGAATTTTCTAATCTTTGCTTCATAAGCGCATACATCTGATTATCAAATCTTGGCTGCACAAAACGCAAATGAACCAATTGCATCATTGTTTCGATATCTTTTGCATTTGCCCATGCCGTAACAGTCTCTTTCAAAGAGCCTACATCTACAGAAGAGCCAGCAATTTTTCCCTTTAAAACTTTTGTCAAATCAACATTTGACAGCTCACCAACTCCAGACATTAGAGCTAATTCGCTTGCGCGACTAACTGATGGTAAATCTTGAGATTCATACAAAGAAGATCCTCCAAAACTTTCACCTTTCAGATCTACTTGCTTCTTGTTTTTATCGGCAAATTTATAATGCACTTTTACGCCATTGCTCAATACAAAAGTGGTAGCATCAATTGCCGTTTCTTTTTTCTCTGAAACAATTTTTCCTGAATTGATTTTCAGATTTCCTAAAAGAGTTTTTCCTTCAAAAGTATCCACATAAGGTTGTAACGAAGCATCGTTTTCGGCTTTCTGAATAATATCAAAAGCTTTTTCTTGAGTTAAGTTATTCTCGTTTTCTACACCTGTAACCGCTACAACACGATTTTGTGCCGTATATAATTTACTGATTTGCTCTTGAAGAATTTTGGTGTCCACATTTTTCAAAATGTTTTTTACCATTTCAAATTCAGCTTTAGGATCGGCAATAACTTCGTGATTTAGATAATCATCCTTCACCATTCCGATAACATCCTTATGCGAAATCTCATTTAGTTTTTCTAAATAATTTTCGTAACCCGAAATGTTTTCTGTAACCGCTCTTTCAATTTCTCCTTTAGAAAAACCAAATTTGTACGCACGAACCCATTCATTCATGACCATTGCAAAAGCTTCGGCTTGTTTTTCTGGTTTTGGCGAAACATTCAAAATCCAGACATCATTCAAACGGGAAAAATTTTGGTATCCAATTGAGGCACTTTTAAATGGGCATTCTTGTTTCTGTGCCATTTCTACCAAACGATTATTTAGGATAGAAAAAGCAAGACTTCTTTGAGTAGATTTTTCTAATTCGGCATAAGTATTTGTTGATTTTTCAGCCGTATGACGAATCATATAACTAATGTTTGAAGCCGAAATTTCTTTGTCTAAAGCCAGTTTAAAAGTTGGTTCTGTTCTTTCTGGAATCGCGATTTCAAAACGCTTTTTAGGATTTACTGGCGTCGGAATATCTGCAAAAAGTTTCTTGATTTTTGCTTCAATTTCGTCTGCGTTAATATCTCCTACAATTGCGATTGCCTGCAAATCTGGACGATACCAATCTTTATAAAAATCTTTTAAAACTTGATATTTAAAGTTCTTTACAATATCCATATCGCCAATCGGCATGCGATCTGCATAAAGCGAATTATTGTAATAATAAGGCGCTAACTGATTGTAAATTCTAGCTCTTGCATTTTGTCTCGTACGCCATTCTTCGGTAATTACACCGCGTTCGGCATCAATTTCTTCATTTGTAAGCGATAAGAAATTAGACCAATCGTGCAAAACCAGCAAACAAGTATCGACAACTCCGCCATCTTTTGATGGAATATTGTCTAGGTTGTAAACCGTTTCGTCTGTGCTTGTGTACGCGTTGATATTTCTTCCGAAAACAGCACCTTGTTTTTGAAGCGTATTCAGAATTCCTTTTCCTTCAAAATTTTTCGTTCCGTTAAACGCCATGTGTTCTAAGAAATGCGCCAGACCTTTTTGCTGGTCGTTTTCTAAAATCGAACCAACGTTTTGAATGATATAATAACTTGCCGTATTTTTATTGACATCTGTCGGATAAATATAATACGTCATTCCGTTTGGCAGCAATCCTTTTTTTATTTTTTGGTTGACTGCAATCGGATCTGTTGCTTTAAAGTTTTGCGCTTGCGCGAAAGTTAAACTTCCGATAAAAAGCAGTAAAACTGATATTTTTTTGCTGTATTTCATAAAGCTATTAATTAACCTTTCAATAATTTATCCAGTTGCTCTCTCAACTCTGGATTTGACGGACGAAGTGCATCTGCATTGATAATATTTCCTTTTGGATCAAACAATAAAAATCTCGGAATTGCATTTACATCATAATTCTTAGCCACATCAGAACTAAAATCTTTATCAGCCATTAGCTGAATTCCTTTTAATTGTTCTTTGGTAACATAATCTTTCCATTTTTGTGCATCCTTTGGTTTATCTAACGAAAGGCTTACAAAAACAATATTTTTTCCGTGATAATCTTCTTCGATTTTTTTCATGTGAGGAATCTCAGCTTTACAAGGTCCGCACCAAGTTGCCCATAAATCGATGTACACAAATTTACCTTTAAAATCTGAAAACGATACTGGTTTATTGTTAATGTCATTGTATGTAAAATCTAAACCTTTCTGCCCTACATTTTTATGCAATACTTTTTCATATTCTACTAAAAATGCTTTGCTCGCATCAGAAATCATGAAAGGTTTAATGCTTGGCGCAATTTTTTCGTATTCTTCAATTTTCATTCTTGAAGTTGCCACTTCTTCACGAAGGTACGCATCCTTTAAAGCTGGATCAGTAATATGCGTAATCGATTCTGTTAAATCTATGCGTTTTGGTGCCGCACCGCTATTAACGCTTACGTAGAAAAAATAATTTGTCATTAAAGAAACTCCATTTGCTAATTTTAACAAATCTGGATCTGTAAATTTCTTGTCTGTCTGCCATGTTTTAATCACTGCTGGACGATCGTCTTTGTCAGGAAATGCAGTTCTTGGCATTCTGAAAAAAGTATACGTTAGTTCTTCTACATCTGTTGCAACAGCTAATTTTAATAATTTATTGAAATTGGCATCTTTTGTTTTAATAGATTTTGAAAATTCATCTGCTTTAGCCACTCCTTTATCAATGAAAGGGTAAAATTCTACATAGGTTACATTTCCTCCTAATCTAGCGAAAGGAGCAAAATCGTTGTAAATTTCGTTTGCTTTTTGCACCAAAGCATTTTGTCCGATGTTCTTTCCGCTTAAAAAATAATTTTCTTTATTGATAACCAGATTAAGATCTAATTTAGGTTCTAGATACAAACGAATTAATTGGTTTCTGCTTTTAAATTGACCATAATCTACATAATAAAAGCCAGCAGCTGAAACTGGTGCCATAAAGCCGAATTCCCCCAGCGAATTGACTTTTGCAGTAGCCGCAACGGCTGGCTTTCCATCTTCAACATTGTAAAGCGTAACTTCTTTTGCTTTGAAATCTGGAATTGAAATTGTTCCTCTAATTACTGCGTATTCTGAAAGGTTTGCAGCAAAACTCATTTGAACTGTTAGGAAAGTTAAAATGAAATAAAAAATGTGTTTTTTCATTGTTTCTTTGTTTTTTGGTTGATAGTTTTAAATTGAAATTCTCATGGATTGATCGCCTTGTTCGATAATAAAATCTTTGCTTTCTTTAGTTTCTTTCAGCTTTTTAAGATTTTCAGGATTCAATAAATCTTTGGCTTCAAAATCATTGATTTGTGTGACTTTTGCGCCAATTTTGACTTTCTTCAAATCTTCATTTTCCTGATCGATAATTCTTTTTACTAGAAGATTCTGGTTTTCGTCAAAATCTAAAATAAGTCCGCTCAAATAGATAGAAGACGCTTTTTTGAAACTTTTATTAGGTTCGAGATAAACGGTTTTATCCAATAAATTGATTGTAAAATTGAATCGTCTGATCAAGTCAATTCCAAGAGAACCATCGGCGAAAGCCCAGTTTTTATTAGCTTCGTCATATTCTTGCAAGGCAATTGTTACGTTGGGAAAATTGTTCCCGTTTATGGCAACATTTGGAATGGCTCCTCCCACAATTTTGGTTTGTTTTCCCAAACTATAATTGACTGACGAATATTCGGTTTTTAAGCTTGCTTCGAGATTATTTTTATGATTAAAAGGTCCATAAGCAATTAAATCGTAACCTGCTCCAGTATCAAAAGTGAAACTGCCTTCGACTGTTTTTTTATCCTCAAAAGTCAGATTCATTTTTACTACCGGAAGTCCCGATTTATAATCAAAAACTAATGGTTTTGCTTTTCCCCAATACTTAAAATTTCCGAAATTGTACAAGTCAATCGTCATCGTATCAAAATTGACAGAAGTGATAAAATTGCGAAGCAGGTTTGCACCAAACAATCCGTCGTAAACCCCATGTTTCGGAAAAATAACCAAGCCTTGATTTTTCAGAACCTGATCGCCAATATAAATGGTATTGTCTGCCGAATACTGCACTTGCTGACTTCCGCCAACTACAGAAGCCGATTTGCTTTTGGTAACGACAACGCCAGCTTTGTATGCACTATCTGGATTGAGCGCCATTCCGTCGGCACCCGTATCAAAGAGCATTAAAAACTCACGATCGGCTTTGTTTAATTTTATTTTAAGAGCGATTCCGTTTTCGATAATTTCAAATGGAATGCTTGCTACTTCTTTTACTGCTGCATGTCGATCCACTTTATATAAACCATCGAAAAAAGTCACGTACAGTATTTTATTTTCTGAGTTGAAAACAATTTGAGACGGCTTTTTTTCTTTTCCATTAAAACAGAAATCTACCAAGACAAATGTTTCATTTTTAATCGCCACAGATTTTCCAATCTGAATAGAATCTAAAGCTGGAAATGCTTTAAAAATACCATTCAGATAAAATTCGTTTGAAGAAGAATCTCCAACGCCAACAGTAAATTGCGGCGCCAGAAGATCTTTAATTTCAGCATAACTCTTGTTCTGAAAAGCTTTTTCGAAAGTTTTAATAGATTTCTGAATGTTGTTTTGAGCATGAATTTTACAGCCAAAAATCAATATTAAAAAGAATAGTATCTTTTTCATTTCGATTACTTGTGTGAAGCCGACGGATTAACTACCACTTTTTCTACTCCAAAATCTTTCAGTAAAATACCCGAATATTTTGTGAATTCTTCTGGCGTATAGAGTTCTTTAGATTCATTTACTAATTCTGTAAATCCTTTTAAATCGTTCTTTTTTTCGAATTCTTTTTTCTTGCGCTGTAAAATGGAAAATACGTGTGTTGTCACATTCCATGTTCCGTAATCTTTCGCCAGTTTTTTACTATTGAAAAGAAATGCATCATCATATTGTTTTCCAACTCGCAATCCAGTAACAATTACAAAAGAAATTTCATCAGAAGGATCTTTAGATTTTAAATATGTATCGATAACCTCAAAAGGAACATTTCTTTTTCCGTTTAAATACGCTTGTTTGTAAAAATCAGGATAATCATTTTCATTGATTTCAGGACTATACTTTTTGAATATTCCTTTTTTGGCTGCGTCTTTTGCGTTTTGAAGTAAGGCTGTAAATTGCTCTACGTTGTGAAAACCGCCTGCAATGTCAATTATTTTTCCGTCGCCATTCATCAATAAAAAAGTTGGAAAACCAGTAACGCCATATTTCATGCATAGCTTTTTACCGATTTCTTCTTTCAAAATATCTGATTTGAAAGTGACAAAATCAGCATTTAAAACCGAAGCAACTTTTGGATCTGGAAATACTTCTTTGTCCATTTGTGCGCATGGCATACAGCCTGTAAAATACAAATCGACAAAGATTAATTTTTTCTCTGTTTGTGCTTGTTTTTTAGCTTGTTCCCAGCTTTCTTGAGTGGATTGCGCTTGTGCTTTTAAGGCAATAGATGGACAGGCAAGCAGCAAAACTGCGCTTGCGATTTTAATAAATCGATTCATAAAATGTGGTTTTTAGAAACCGAATGAAGAATGAGGCTTATTCTTCATTCGGTTTGGTTTTTAGGTTTTATAATTATCTCACACGATATGCAACATCAACAATTTTGCATAATCCTGAATAACTGTTTTCCAAAATTAAATTTCCGTTTACAGGCGGCACGGTGTACAATTCTAATTTTCCTGTTGTACTGTACGAACCGACAATTAATTTACTGATAATCTCTTTTTTCCCTCTTTTGCTGAAACCTAGATAAGTAATTTCTTCACTGCCTTTATCTAACATTAATTTTGCAGATTGTGTGCCGCTGTCATATTCATAGACTTTGTTGCCAACTGTATAAAACAAATATCCTGCATCTGGACTTACGGCAAATTTTGTTGCTTTGTCTAAATCTGGAGCATTCAGCATTTCTTTATAATAGGTTTGTACCGTACTTGAATTAAAACGAAGCAAATAGAATTTACCTGTTGAAATATTCTTTAATACGGCAAAGCTTTCGTTCAAATTAAAATTTGATGTGGTCATATAAACCAGCTCACAGTTTGTATTGTTCCAATCTAATACTGTTGCAGAAGCTGTAACAGGAGGCATTGCCGAACAAATTCCTTTTGAAGTGCTGTAACGCAGAAAACGATGTTTTTCGACATCAAAAAAGACAGGAGTTCCTGCTGACGAACCTTCTGCGATAAAAGGAGCTGCATAGAAAGTTTTAGTTTCAAGATCTACTTTATTTTGCGGCAATCCATATCTAATTTGTAGTGCTCTATTGTAATAATAAATATCACCATCTTTATACAGTAAATTTTCTGATCCGATAGGGCATTTCATAAAATCTACTGCAAAATTTGTTGGAAAACTTCCACCAACAGTTTCGTATGCAATATTCATGGTCTGATTCCATTCAAAAGAATCGGGTTCTAATCTTGCTGTTCCAGATTCTGATGCTGTTACATAGATTCCATAAATAACACTTCCTGGCAAAGGCCCGCTAAAAGTTTCTACATCTACAGCTTTTCCTTTTAATTTTAATGCAGATCCAGCCGCATCTAATACATCATTTATAATACGCGGTTGCGGAATTCCTGGAATTATCGAAACCATATCCAATCGAGCTTTTCCATCTGCATCTCCAACAACCAGCCAGCCTTCATAAATAGAAGAAACCACATTTAAGGTAATGATAGGCTGCTGCCAATTAATTCCGGTTACTTTATCCTTAATAAAATAATATAACTCATATTTAGCTGGCGGTAATTTTAAAATACCATCCAAGTTTTTGGTTGTAGCAATAGTCGTTCTAGCTTCGATGGCCAATTTCCCAGGATTTAATGCAACCCATTTATATTCATAACGATCAAAATCTGCTCCATCATCTAGAGTCGGATTTAGTTCTGGAGTAATCTTAAAATAATCTCCCGTGTAAACGGTATATTCTTTTTCAATTCCTGTTACATTAAACTCATTTATAGCATTATAATCGTAATTTCCTTCATCACTTACACAGCCGTAAGCTAATAAGAGAAGTCCTAGTACAGCTAACTGTATTTTTATATTTTTAAACATCGCTTTATATTTTAAATTAAAGAATGGTTTTATGGAAATAACATTTCTTTTCCGTCTTCCTCATAAATAGTATTGCCATTGGCTTTCTGATCGGCGAGATAACGTTTCATAAAACTTGCATAATAGAGCGTTTCAGGAATTGAGAGCCCTGGTGAGCCAGGAGTCTGATTGAACATTTCTGGTTCAAGATTCATAAGCTCGCACATTAAAAAGAATTTTTTTGCGGTAAATACGCCAAATACAGCCTGCCATCCAATTGGTGTTGATAATTTGTCATTAAATGACAATTTAAAACGAATATAGCTTCTAGTTTTCCCAGTAAGAACATTCGTTACCTTAGATTGCATGTTGGTGGTAAAAAATTCATTTTCTTCCAGATTTAATACCATTGTCAGATCTTTATCTTTCATATCAGGGGTTCTAAGCACTCTGATAAAAACAGTGTCTAATTCTTTCCCTGCATGCATTACAATATTTTCTGGCAATATAAAATGAGTGCCTAAAACAGCTGTACTTGTTGGGTCAACTGTAAGTTTAACAGCACGATCTACATCGCTTACTTTTCCTTGCACACGTATCTCAAGAGGATAAATTCTTTCTACAACGGCTGCTTTATCCAAACCAAAACTAAAGCCTGTACTGTCTATAAGCGGTCCGTTTTTATATTCTGGAAATATAGCACGCGAGAAATAAATGTTATCTGTATCTGAGTAAACTTCAATTTCTTCTTTATCACATGATGTCAATCCTAACAGCGATAGAAAAGTGATACTTAAAATCAATATTTTTTTCATGATTACTTTTTTTAGTTTTGAAAATTAACTTCACTGTCTGGCAATGGCACCACGTATTTAACTGCATTCATGGTAACATTTCCTGAAGAAGCAGAACCATTTGGAATTGCAGTAGAATTGATTCTTTTGTAATAGAAGAACAATTGCCCTTCGCCAATAAATTCTTTTCTATACTCTTTTGTAATTTCTGTAGCTAACACTGCACTAGCGGCCAAATTGGTCAGACCTCGATTAAATCGAAGTGTGTTTAAAAAAGCAATACCGTCTGCTGGAACTGGTGCTGTTTCTGCTGCAATAAGATACAGTTCTGAAAGTTTGAACATCGGAATCTGAAAACGGAAAAGTTTCGTTTTGTCTGTTACATCTTCATACTTAAAAAATGTCTTCTGGGTTTTTCCTCCCGAAATTGGAATTTTCCAGCTTGGCAAACTTCTATAATCATTATCATTGGACTCAAAAACAGCATTTATTCTGCTCAACATTGGAGCATAAATATTAAAATCATCTAAACTTGAATCAAAAAGTGCTTTTTGTTTTAGGTATAAAGTTTGATCGCTAAGAGCAAAGAAGTTTTCTGAAGAAAAAATACGATCTGGATTAGAAGTATTAGTAGCTTCCAAGAATGGAGTCCAAGTAATAACAGGCTGTCCTTTTACGAAATTTATAACTTCAGTTGCTACAGCATAAGCTCCCGTTTTATCTCCAGCGTATAACAGAACTCTTGCTTTTAAACATTTTACCGCCAATATATTCATCCTTTGTCCGCGATTTACAGAATAATACGGATTCGAATCAAATTCCGTAGAACCCGTATATTTTCCTGTAGTCAATATGGGATCTTTTGCTAAAAGTACAATTGCAGCATCTAAATCGGCTATGATTTTGGCAATAACATCTTGAGCTGGCAAAAGCGGTTTATTTACAGTTACGGCAGCATCATAATAAGGTATTGATGGATCTGCTGGCGCTACTTTGTAAATTGGCCCGTACATTCTTAACATGTCAAAATGTATCATTGCACGAATGGCGATTGCTTCTCCTTTTAAAATAGCTGTTTTTTCTGCTGAAATAACTTCAGGATGTTCCTCAATACTCTCTATAAATTTATTTGCAGACAAAACGGTTGTAAATGCACTTTCCCAAATTCCAGCAAAAGCAGTTTTAGAAATTGTTTCTTCATACGAGTACGTCGATATTTTGTTTTTAACATGCGATCCTGACATATTATACTGCTGCCCTAAGATTTCTACAGCATCCATTGTGAGCTGTCTACCGTAAAGACTATTTGATGCCAATTGAAGATAAAGCCCGTTATGCACATTCTGCACACCTGCCTCCGAGCTGTAAGCCTGATCTTCTAAAATTTTATCTTGTGGCACAACATCCAAAAAATCACTGCAGCTTATTACAGTTAAAGATGCAAGCAAAAGGATTGTAATTTTATATAAATACTTGTTCATAATCTCTTTATTAAAATGATAAATTAAGACTCAAAGAATATATTCTTGAGAAAGGATAATCAATACCACGTTCTGCTTTAATTGTTGAAACTCGGAAGAATTCATTTGCCAAAGCATTAAATCCTAATGCGGTTAAACCTGCTCTTTTTAACCAAGCTCTATCTGTAACACGGTAGCCTAAGCGAATAGATTCTCCAGAGATATAATCGTCTTTTTGGATAAAACGTGACGAAATTGGCGTATTATTGGTTAAGCCAATTGCTTTAAATTGCGCCATTTGACCCGGAGTTGTCCAACGGTCTGTGAAAGCTCGCACATCTTGATTATCGAAAACATTGTCTCTCGAAATATTCTCTACTTTGTTGTATAAGGCAGAGTTAAATCTCTCTGCACCAAAACTGTAACGTACAAACAATCCAAAACTAAATCCTTTGTAATTTAAGTTTGTAGAAACCACTCCTGTAGCCGTTTCTCTAGAATTTCCCATTACAACTTCATCTTTTTTATCTAAATCAAAAGTAGTCTGGCCATTTTTCTTTAAGAAAACTTCTTTACCCGTTGCAGGATCAATTCCTAATGAAGGTACAGCCCAAAGATCGTTGCTACTTGCTCCGTCATAATATCTCGTTAAGCTGGTTGTTTTTTGCGCTTCAGAGTTTAGAGAAGATAATGCGTTACCGAAACCTCCTAATTCATTGTCTCCAGTAGTTCCCATTAATCCAATTCCCCAAACAAAATTTCGACTCAAATCGTAGATGAAATTGTAGTTCATTTTTAGTTCTAATCCTTGAGTAGTTAAATACCCAACATTTAAAGGATAACCGTTAAGTCCTGTAGAAGCCGCAAGGTCGATAGCTACAATCTGTGGAGATGTTTTACGTTTGTATGCGCCCAAAGTCATCGTTAATCTGTTTCTAAACATAGCCAGATCTAGACCTAAAGACAAATCTTTGGTTCTTTGCGCTTCTAAATTTGGGTTTGCAATTTGAGAAACTCCCAATCCTGCCCCAAAAACGTTTGTATTTGCGTTATAAGCATATACATCATAAGAAGCAAAACCAACTAAATTCTGGTTTCCAGTCTGACCGATATTGGCGCGTATTTTAAAAATATTGACAATATCTTCGTTCATTTTAAACTCATTGTTTAAGTTCCACCCAAAACCAATTCCCCAATAAGGCGAGTATTTTTTGTTTGTCCCGAAGTTTGTTGCTCCAGAAATGGTTTGAGTAAAATCGAATAAAAATCTGCGGTCGTAAGCGTAGTTAATCTGATTGGTTAAATCTACACTTCTTATCAATTGTGTATAAACTTCTGGTTTCCCATTTGGCTCATATCCAAAAGCGAATGCTGGATTTCCTCCAACACCAAGAGGAAATCCTCTTAAAGATGTTTTATAAGAATTGTTTTTTGTTTCTAAAGCCTGAGCTCGTATGGTATAGTTGAAAGAGTGGACACTTTTGAAAACATTAGAATAAGTTGCACCAAGATTCGCATTCCACTTATCTGTAATAGCTTCGTAACTGCTGTAAGATCCTTTTTCTGTTGAAATATTATTTACAAAGCGCGTATCGTCTGGAGAAACAAAAACCGTATTGTGGCTATCTAATCTCGAAACAGACAAAGCTCCAGTTGCTTTAATATGCGGGTTTATATCGTAATTGATCGCAAAGTTATTGGTAAAATCAAAATTTTTTCCTTTATCAAAACTTCCTAAAAATACATTGTAAAGCGGATTTGCAGGATGGTTTACAATAGTTTGCAAACTCGTTAAAGGCAATGAACTTCCGTCCATATAACGTGTTATGATTCCGTTCTCGTTATATTTTGGATAATACGGACTTGCTTTTGCCCAAATTTCAAATGAACCATATGGAGATTCCTGATTAGTTCCTCCAGAAACAAAAAACTGGTTGTTAAGACTTAATTTGTTTTTTCTGTAAGTTAAAGTCGTGTTGTAGCCCCAAGTATCGTGCTCAGAACCTTTCATTGTTCCGGTAAGCGTTCTGTAATTTCCAGCAATATTAAATCTAAATTCATCAGAACCTCCGCCAAAATTCAAACTGTGTCCCGATGTAATTCCCATCTGAATCGGCTCGTTTAACCAATATGTATTTACACCGCTACGCACAGCTGCAAGACGTCTGTTATATTCTTTATCCCAAGTTAATGGTGTTGTTTCAGCACTTCCATCCTTAACAATAAATGCTCCAGAAAGCCTTTCGAATTCTAGTTTTTGTGCGGCATTCATTAAATGATATACACTCAAATCGGCCAATTCATACGATGAATTGTAAGTATAATTAAACTGCAGTTTTCCAGGAATAGGTTTATTAGTTTCGATAACCACAACACCATTTGCAGAACGAGAACCGTATAATGCAGTTGAAGCCGCATCTTTTAATAAAGTTATGCTTGCAATTCTATTAATATCTAAATCGACAACTTGCTGTAAAGTAGTTGGAAATCCGTCCAGAATAAACAAAGGCTGGTTTGGATCATCTCTAAATTGGCTGTCAACCTGATTGGCTGTTAAACTTGTCTGCCCTCTCACCTCTATTGTTGGCAGAATATTTGGGTTTGAACCTGCAATATTATTATTAACAACAATGAAAGACGGATCTAATGATTTTAAAGCTTGTACCGCATTTTGCGTAGAAATCTGTCTTAATTCTTCTCCCTTAAAAATAGTTACTGCACCAGTTATCAATTCTTTTTTTCGAACTGTAACTCCCGTATTTACAACAACTCCTTCAAGTTCTTTTCGCTCTTCCTGAAGTTTTACATTAATTACTTTTCTGTTATTAACATCAACAATTTGCGCGCGATGTCCTATATAAGTAAATAAAATCTGCCCATCGTCTGGAGCCATGATGGTATATTTACCATCAAAATCAGTTTGAGTGGCAGCTCCTGTACCTTTTACCTTGATATTAACCCCAGGAATAGGCTCTCCTTTATCATTGGTAACCGTTCCTTTAATTTCGATTATTTTAGATTGAACGACAACTTTCTCTGCTTTTCTTTCTTTTACAATAATCGTATTTCCAGCAGAAAAACTAAAGTCAAAATCTTTATCAGAGAAACTGGCTTCCAATAAATCATTTACCTTAATTTTTCCTTTTTTCAAATGTACTTTAGGCAATTTTTTAAATAAATCTTCCTGATAAATAAAAGTATAATTGGTCTGTTTTGTAATGATGTCAAAAACTTCGTCAACAGATACTGTTTTATCAGCTGTAATTACAACTTTCGTGTTTTGTGAAAATAGATTTACGGGAGAAAAACCAAAAATTGTAGTACAAAACAAGAAGATAAAAGTTCTCATAATGTTAATAATTAGCCGCTTTCTAAAATAGAAATAGGCACTGGTTAATTTAAATTTCATAAATTTACATGTTAATTGGTTGGTTGGTTAATAAAACTGACTTACTGGTTGATACACAGAAAGGGATAAAGCGCAGTACGGTGAGAGGTCTAAACTTTAATCCCTTTTCTTTTTTATTTGATTATAATCTTATTGTCTTTTTTCTCATAGGCATTAATAAAATTAATATTCTTGATCGTGGTTAATATATCTTCTAATTTCTGATTCTTATTTAAAACCCCATTAAACTTAACATTGCCAAGCGCTGGATCTGCAAACACGATATCAACATCATACCATCTTGACAATACTCTCGCAATATCTTTTAGAGGCATTCCTTTAAACACAAACAAACCTTTTCTCCAAGAAATCTCATTGTAAACATCGACTTCAGAAACACTGATATTTCCGTTATACTCCGTTATTTTAGACTGCTGGCTCGGAGTCAGAATTTGCTTTTTAGCAGCATTGCTCACAGCAACAACTCCTTCTACCAAAGTGGTATAAATAGCTGGTTCGTCTCTGTACGCCTTAATATTAAATTCAGTTCCGATAACCTCAACATTCTGTTCTTGGGTTTTTACTTTAAATCTTGAACCTTTATGTTTGGTACTTGGCGATACTTCAAAATAAGCCTCTCCATAAACCAATTCTACTTGTCTGGTTTGTCCATCAACAAAAGCAACCGGATATCTTAATTGCGATTCAGAATTCAGCCACACTTTGGTGCTGTCCGCCAGCTGTACAAAAAACTGTCCGCCTCTCGGAATCGTTAAAAGGTTATTGGCAATTGCCACAGATTTTCCGTTAGAATTGTAAACCAATTTTTCTCCGTTACTAGAAGCATTTCCTTTGGTATATGATTTTCCTTTTTCTAATGCAATTACAGAACCGTCTTCCAGAGTCAGAGTGGCTTTATCGCTTCCGATTAAGATTTCTTTGTGTGCCACTTGCGGAGTTTCAATTTTAAGAGGATTTGTTTTGCTTACTATTAATGAAATTGAAATCAGCAATAACAATGACGCCGCCATTGCAGTCAGTTTAAAAGCTGTTTTGGTATAAAATGGTTGAATTGGTATTACTTTAGATTCTTCAGATTGAATGGCGTTTTGAAGACGGGCTCTCATTCTAAACTCAAGCTCTCCTTTAGATCCTAAAGTTTCATCCCAATCTTTATCGGTTTGAAAACTTTCGTAATAATTCAATAATTTATTATTCTCCTCGAGATTGGTATCACCGGAAAGATATCTATTTAGTAACAGTAAGAAATCCTCTTTTTTCATTTTTTATTGTATTATTTCGGGAGTATATGAGATAAGTAACCAAAAAGGAATATACCCCCTAGTCCAAATTGATTTTTTTTTTGATTTTTTTTGAAAAAGAATTAAAAAAGAAGAAAAACCACACACCATCAACCCAACCACTTCATTTTTAATTTTGCTAAAAGATATTTTTTGAAAGCCATAAAATCATCGCCATGCTCATGCTTTCGCCCATAGAAGATCGAATCGTATTCAATGCTTTTGTAATATGGTTTTCGACTGTTTTTGTAGAAATATTAAGTCGTTCGGCAATTTCTTTATGACTCAGCTGTTCTTCACGACTCAGCTTATAAACGGCCTGGCATTTTTCTGGAAGCGATTCGATAATTAAATTCAGCTGTTGCACCAATTCGTTGTGCATTAATTGTGTTTCTGGAGTTGTAGATAAGAAACGTTTTTCTAAATCATCAAAAAGTTCAACATGAACTTTGTCTTTATTTTTTCTCAAATGATTAAAAACCTGATATCTCGCGCAAGCATACATATATCCTTTTAGCGAAATATGAATTTCGATTTTCTCGCGATTATACCAGATATTCATGAAAATATCCTGAATGATATCTTCGCACAATTCTTTGTCTTTAATCACATTATAAGCCGACATAAAAAGTGCCTGCCAAAATTTATTATACAATTCTGTCAATGCCGATTCATCGCCGTCGCGAAGACGATCGATTAAAATCTGATCCTGATTTAAGATGGAATTTGGCAATGATGGCAGTTTATGAAGATTGAATAATTCGCAACAAACTTAATAAATTCCGTTAATAATCCTAATTTGTTCTCGACAACACCTTTTTATCTTTGCAATAAACCTTAATTCCATAGTCGGCATAACTTTGTGTATTTTTCAATTCTAAGTGCCAAACCGCTTTATTTTTTAAGCTTAAGCAAGATTCGTGATTAAAATAAAATGAATTTTTTAAAATATCAGATTTAAATCGCTGTTACGTTAAAATTGTATTGTTATTAAATTTCAAAAAAATGACGTAGCCAATTTCTTTAAATCTAAAATTGTTTTTTTTATACTTTCTTTTTTAACTCAAAATTTCCTAAATAAAAAAGAACCATAAAATTAGAAACGGATAAAAGCAGATTCGCTATCGCGAAAACGCGGAAAAAAACTGATTTAAAAAAATCTGCGTTAATCTGCGTTTTCGCGATAGCGAATCTGCTTTATCTGCGTTCAAATCTAGTTTCCTTTAAAAAATAATTCTTTCTGATTAATAATAAATATTCAAGAGAATATTTGACTTCGAAGTATCAATTATTTTTTCAAGTCTTTTAAAAAATGTTTCACTTACCATGGGACAACCGTGGCTAAGAGCAATGTAATGATCCTGCTCACCTTCTGGCACTGCTGAATACGAATGCAATACAATCATTCTTTTAATAGCATTATTATTCGTTGGATCCAATCCTTTTAAAACATATGCTTTACCAAAGATACCTCTATACGCTTTGCAAATAGCATAACGTCCAAGTGAAGTGCAATTTGAATTGGGTTCGTTGCTAAATTTAAGTTCTCCTTTTATACAGGTTTCAGAACCAGAACCGTTTGCAACTAAACCTTCATCAATTACTGTATTATTTACTAGATCATAAACAAAGAATCTATTTTTACCCGATTTAATCTTCATATCGATAAAAAATGCAATTTTAGAATTATAAGCAACAGAAGCGCTCATTTTTTTGACATTTTCAATCTGCTGATTAAAGCGTTCTTCATCCATATCAATTAAAGTTTTTTTTTCTTTTGGTTCGAGATTTCCCCAAAAACACATGGTAAGCAAGAATAATAAGTTTACTATTTTCATAAATATATCGCTTCAATTTCAAAGCATTAATAATCATTCATTTAAAGCTGCAAAACTAAAACTCTAACTTTCAGCAAAGTGTTTGTAAAAGACTAAAAAACAGCAAAATAAGTTTTTTTAATGCAAATAAAAGTGTGTATCCATCATAAAAAATTATATTTGGACTATCTTATAAAACAAATTCACCCAAAATAAACAGTCCAGATGCTTCGACCTTGGCCATTAGAAATTCAGCTCGATAAAAAATCAGAGAAGACAATTTACCTTCAAATTGCCGATGCTATAATTGATGCCATAAAAACTGGAAAATTAGTAAGTGGAAATGCACTTCCTGGAAGCAGACAGCTTGCCCAATTATTAAAAGTTAATCGAAATACAGTTGTGGAAGCCTTGGATGTTTTGATTGCCGAAGGCTGGCTTATTACGATTGATAGAAAAGGGACATTTGTAACCGATTCACTTCCCAGCATCAATCATTCATCAGAAAATAAAAAAGATTCCGAAATTATAATTGAAGAATCTAAAACCTTCCTAGTTTTTGATGACGGACTTCCAGACAGCCGATTGGCTCCTATGAATGATCTGGCAAGAGCATATCGCGAACTCTTCAGCCGAAAATCGCGCTGGCAGATTATGGGTTACAGCAGTGAATTGGGGAATTTGGAATTTAGAAAGTCGATTGCTCAAATGCTGAATTTTAAACGAGGCATGAGTATTTCGCAGGATCAAATCTGTATCACGCGCGGAAGTCAGATGGCTATGTATCTCGCTTCGCATTGTATTTTAAAATCTGGTGATTTTGTTTTGGTTGAAAATCCAGGTTATAAACCCGCATGGGAAACTTTTGAAAATGCTGGCGCAATATTACTTCCTGTAAATGTAGATTCGGACGGATTGGATATTGATCAGGTTGAGAAATATCTGCAGCATAAAAATATAAAAGCCATTTATGTAACACCTCATCATCAATTTCCGACCACGGTAACTTTGTCTTTAAAAAAGAGATTAAAACTGATTGAACTTTCTAATCAATACAATTTTACGATTATTGAAGACGACTATGATAATGAGTTTCATTTTGGCCAGCGTCCAATACTTCCAATTTCCAGTTATGCAGCTTTGAAAAACTATATTTATATTGGCACTTTCAGCAAAATTGTTGCCCCTGCGCTGCGTATTGGATATGTAGCCAGTTCAAGAGAAAACATTCAGAAAATCGGAAACCATAGAAAAATAATTGATGTTCAAGGCGACAATATTATGGAAGAAGCAATTTTAAATCTCATCAATGAAGGCAAAATAAAACGTCATCTTAAAAAGGCCAATTTGGTTTATAAAAGCAAAAGGGATTATTTTGAAAGTTTGCTAAATCAATATCTTCAAGATAAAATTACTTTTACAAAACCCGAAGGCGGACTTGCTTTTTGGATTGTTCCAAAAGAAGAGATTAACGTTCTTGAGATTTTTGAAAAGCTGAAATTGCAAGGAATCCAAATTATGAGCCCAGATCGATTTAGTTTTGACGAAACCATTAAGGGTTTTCGCCTAGGTTATGCTTCCCTTTCAGAAAAACAAATGGAAGAAGGAATCAAAGCGATTGCTAAGCTTTTATAAAAGTTTTTTAAACACATAGAAACATAGTTTTGCTACTGCTGAAAGGCGTTTCACTTATATTAAAGCACATAGTCTATGTGTTAAATGATGAGTCATTTTTTTTACCTTCTTCAAATAAATATATTAATCTATGTTTCTATGTGTTTAAATTAATTTAATTACAGTTTTCCATTTCAATAATAGAAAACCCATTTTCCCGAATCTGATTTTCAACTTCAATCGGCGCTTTATCAATGTGGCAAAAACGACATTCTTTTGCTGACAAAGCCTGTCCTTCTTGAGCTACACTTTTTAGATATATTTTACCATATTCATATACTTGTTCTGCATCGTTGATGTTTTCATCTACCAAAATATCAAAGTGCATTATTTTTCCGTCTTTGCGGGTTACGTAAGTATCCCAAACTGCTATTTTCATTTCTTTTTAGTTTCTAAGTTACTAAGCCGCTAAGGGACTAAGTTTTATTGTTTAATGATGCAAATTTATATTGGATTTAAAAGTTTAAAATCATCCAGTTTCTTCATTTTTTGAGATGTACTGGTCCAGTACGATTTTATGTTTTAGACATAGCTTTGCAATATGAAAAACGATATTATTTTTAATTTGATTAAAGTACATCAGCGCATCGAAAACGCTTGTCGAATTGCCGGAAGAAATCCTGCTAATGTTCAGCTTTTATTGGCAACCAAAACGGTTCCAGCAGAAAAAATACGCATTGCGATTGAAGCTGGAGAAAATTTAATGGGAGAAAATAAAATGCAGGAGTTGCGGGATAAAAATGATATTTTGCAAAATCTTCCCGTCGAACGCCATTTTATTGGACATCTTCAGACCAACAAAGTAAAAGACGTGCTGAAATACGTTACTTGCATTCAGTCTTTGGATCGAATAAATCTGGCTGACGAACTTCATAAACAGCTTCAAAACCAAAACAGAAAATTGGATGTTTTTGTACAAGTGAATACATCTTATGAAGAAAGTAAATTTGGTTTACCGCCAGAAGAGGTTTTATCTTTCATCAAAAAAATAAAAACTTACGAAACGCTAACTATTAAAGGTTTAATGACAATTGGTTTATTGGATGTGGAGAAAGAAAAAATGATTCCGTCTCTAAGACTTTTAAGAACTATTCGGGATGAAATTTATTCGGAAGGAATTGAAGGTTTAACCGATTTAAAACTTTCTATGGGAATGTCTCAGGATCTAGAACTTGCCATTGCCGAAGGTTCGAATATGGTTCGTATTGGTACTTCAATATTCGGAAACCGCTTTTTAGGGAAAGAAATCTGGAACGAAAACATTGCAGAATAAAACTTAATTTTGCAGCAAATAATAAGCAGATGAACCTGAATGATCTTACCGTAATTGATACTGAAAAAATTGCTCTAGACGATTTATTTTTTAGTGATGAGAATAAAGCCGCTTTACTTCAGATTATCAAAGAACATCAATATATCGAGGAATTAAAAAAGTACAATCTTAAAGTCGACAATAAAATTTTATTGCATGGAAGTTCTGGCTGCGGTAAAACGACAACGGCAAAAGCAATTGCAAATACTTTAGATAAAAAAATTATTATAGTAAATCTTAGCACCGTTGTAGATTCTAGAATTGGTGAAACTTCTAAGAATTTAAAAGCGATTTTTGATAAAGCCATAAGAGAAAGAGCGGTTTTATTTTTGGATGAGTTTGACCAGATTGGAAAAAGTCGTGACAGTGATGATAAAGATGTGGGCGAAATGAGGCGTTTGGTAAACACGATAATTCAGCTTTTTGATTATTTCCCTTCTGACAGCTTATTGATTTGTGCCACCAATCATTACGAAATAATTGATAGCGCTTTATTGAGAAGATTTCAGCTTCGTTTGAAATATGAAATGCCTTCAGAAAAACAGCTGAATGTTTATTATGATAAAATCTTAGGCAGTTTTCCAGAACATTTTCAGAATATAGAAAGACGTTATTCGATTTCTTATGCTGAGGCTTTAGATTATATCAACACTGCAATGAAAAAGCAGATTATTGCTGCTTTGGATTTAAATAAAAACGCATAAAAAACCCGCTGCAAAAGTTTGCAACGGGTAATTCTTGGGTGGAGTTTTATATATAGAATGAATAGTGTACTTATTTACAATCCTCTTGTCAACCAACCTTTTTTGTTGGCTGTTGCAATAGCATAAGGTGCAATCCAGAATAAACTGAAAGTGTAAAAAACACTATAAGAATAAGCCCAGAATGATTCTGAAAGCGTGTATCTTTTTGCGTAAAATACCATTGAAAAAGTAGAGAAGATTAAAATTGCCATTAATGTTGAACTTAAAAATAATACTGGGTGAACAGCAATAAAGTAAAACATAAATAATATAAACGGGTATGTCATAGCAATTTTGAAAAACTGGTTTAAGAATAACATTCTCGCTCCAAATTTTGATTCTTTTCTAAAATCTGTAAAAACATATTTTGCCATCATAAGATTTTCACGAACGTTACTTCTCGCCCATCTTATGAACATTTTGTACAATCCTTTGTATTCTTCAGGAACGTTTGTCAATACCACTGCATTTCTTTGAAATTTAACTTCAAAACCTTGTTTCAAAATCATATTAGTCAAAGCACGGTCTTCTCCAATATCTGATGGTTCACCCATAAAAGTTTGGTTGATCCACTCTGGAAGACAGTTAAAAACGGCATCTCTTTTGTAAGCTGCCAAAGCTCCTGGTGTACATAATACAGAACCTAATTCGCTTTCTGCAGAACGTTGGAATTCAAAACTCATTACAAAACTTACATTCAGCATTTTTGGCAAAATTGCTTTTTTGTTGTTCAAAACCTGAACGTTTCCTGCAACGGCACCACATTTTTTGTTTACTCCAAACGGACTTACCAAGTTTCTCAAAGTATCTTTTTTCACAATAGAATCACTATCTACAGTTACAAAGATTTCTCCCGTTCCTAATTTAAATCCTCTGTATAATGCCTGACGTTTTCCTTGGTTTTTTGGCTGCTGAAAAATCGTTACACGATCTCCCAATTTTGCTTTTGCTTCTTGCATCCAATACCAAGTATCATCTTTACTTCCATCATCAATAGCCAAAAGCTGTAGTTTTTCTGCTGGATAATCGCTGTCTGCAAGGCTTAATAAAGTATCCCAAACCAATTTCCCTTCATTGTATGCTGGAACGATAATCGTACAAGTTGGCAATAAATCGTCTGATACTGATGGAATCGCTTTATATCTTAAATACAAATAAGAGCTATACAAGAAAACTCCTGCTTGGTAAAAGAATAGGATTGTTGTGATAACTAAAAATGGTAATCCCCAAGTTGAAGCAATTCTTTCAAAATGAAATTTTTCAAAATCATCCTGCAATAGAAATACTACTCCAACACCTGCTAATAGTAATAAAAAAGTCCCAATAAGAACCGCCAATCCAAACGGACTAGTTGGTCTTTCTACATGCACTTTTTGTGATTTTTGTTGAGTTCCGAAAAAAGAACCATTTATTGTTTTTTCGCTGATCGCTGAACTAGTGTTCGCGTAAAATTGTTCTGAGATAATTGTTTCGCTTTCCATGCTTATACTCCTTTTTTAATTTGCTTAATGTGGCTTTTAGTAAAATCTTTTCTTTTCTAATTATTTGCTGCTCTTATTTCGAGAAACAATAAAAAAACAAACACATCAAAGATTTTGACATTAACACATTTTGCAAGCGGCGTGCCAATACGATTCTAAACTGGTATAGAGCCATTTAGAAAAAACAGCATAAAAAAGAGTGTGTAATTATTTCACACTTTCTGGATACGGTATACACTAAAAGGAAAGAAATTTGTAACTGCGAATTGAGATTTGATAAGGCTTTTGGCTTGTTTTTATTTTCTATTCTAATAAAAAACCCAAATCTCAAAGTATGCTTTTTGAGCACAAAATGGTAAGAATTATTAAAACGCAATTCTCTACATAAAATTGTATAAGCAAAATAAAATAGACAAAATTTATTGCTTTTTTCGTTTTTAAAGAAACATTCTTCCTAAAAAAACAAGAAATCTTGCTGAAAAAAGTTAAATTTATCGAAACAAACTTAACTCTAAAATTTAGGAGATTATAAAATGAGTAAAGAGCATTATTATCTTTTGCTGGCTGATGATGACGAAGACGACTGCCTTTTCTTTAAAGAAGCCCTCGATGAAATAACGGTCAGCGCTGATCTTTCTATGGTTCACGACGGTGTTCAGCTTATGAGTTATCTGGAAAACAATACTTCAAAACTTCCGGATGTTCTTTTTTTGGATTTAAATATGCCTAGAAAAAATGGCTTAGAGTGTCTAGACGAGATTAAAAAAGACGAAAAATTAAAAAATCTGCCCATCATCATTTTTTCTACTTCGCTGGACAGCGAAATAGTTAACAATTTATACTTAAAAGGCGCCTCTTATTATATTCGGAAACCTGGCGAATTTTCAAAACTCAAAAACGTAATTGAAAAGGCATTAACAATTGCGTCAGAAAATAATTTCAAGCAGCCCGAAAGAGCTAGTTTCATACTGCAACCTTAATTCTTTGGAAATGAACCGCAAAAAAAAGGAACATTATTTTCTTTCCGAAGGAGGAGAAATGGGAGAATTAATTCGTTCTGCAGATTGGAGCCAAACTCCGTTGGGAGATCCTGAAAAATGGCCACAAAGTTTAAAAACAATGATCGCAATGATGCTCGGCAATCCGTTTGGAATGTACATTGCATGGGGGAAAAATTATACTCAAATATACAATGATGCCTTTCGTCCTATTTTGGGCGCTTCTAAACATCCAGAAGCTTTGGGCGGAAGTTCTAAAGATACATTTGCAGAAATCTGGGATACAATAGGACCTCTATTTACCGATGTGATGCAAGGAAAAGCAGTAAGTTTTCCTGATTTTAAAGTGCCACTTAATCGGAATGGTTATACAGAAGATTGTTTTTTTGACTTTTCGTATAGTCCTATAAAAATAGAAGACGGCTCTATTGGCGGCATATTGGTGACGGTTATCGAAACCACCGAAAAGAAAATTGTTGCAGATGCTTTACAAGAAAGTAATGCACGATTTGTCAATAATATTATGCAGGCTCCGGTTGCCATGTGTATTTTTAAAGGCGAAAACAATATTGTAGAAATCGCCAATGAACAAATGTTACAGCTTTGGGGCGCAAAAGCTGAAAACATCATCAATAAACCTATTTTTGAAGTTCTTCCTGAATTGAAAAAACAAGGTCTTGATGAAATTCTGCAAACCGTTTTTATCTCAGGAAAAAAGGTAGTTACTGACGAACTTTTTGTTCCGTTAAACCGAAATGGACAAACTGAAAACACTTATATCAATTTTGTTTATGAAGCTTTACGAGAAATCGACGGCACTATTTCTGGAGTTGTAGCTATCGCCACAGAAGTTACAGCCCAAGTTTTGGCTCGTACAAAAGTAGAAGAAAGCGAACAGAAAATAAGACAGCTGGTTGAAAATGCTCCTTTTCCGATTGGTGTTTATGTCGGAAAAGAAATGCGCATTGAACTCGCTAATGAATCTATTATAAAAATATGGGGAAAAGGCCCAGATGTAATTGGGAAAACATATCGTGAAATTCTACCAGAACTGCAAAATCAATCTGTATTTGAGCAAGTTGAATCGGTTTTTGAAACTGGACAATCTTTTCATTCCAGAAATTCCCGTATAGATATTGTGATCGATAATGTATTGCAATCGTTTTATTTCAATTATAGTTTTACGCCTTTGTACGATCTGAATGGAAAAATTTACGGTGTAATGAATACTGCTGTAGAAATTACCGACTTATTCTTAGCCAAACAAAAAATTGAAGAAAGCGATAAACGATTCCGTGATACGGTAAGACAAGCTCCCGTTGGAATCACGATTCTTCGCGGACCAGAATATATAGTAGAAATGGCCAACGAGGCTTATCTTAAATTGGTAGATCGAGAAGAAAAAACTTTTGTTGGCAAACCTTTGTATCATTCATTGCCAGAAGTAAAAGAAAGCGTTAGTGCCTTACTAGATGGTGTTTTAAATACTGGAATTCCTTTTCATGGAATTGAAGTTCCCATTCCTTTAAATCGATTCGGAAAAATAGAAACTTCTTATTTTGATTTTCTTTATCATCCTTTAAAAGAAGAAAACGGAACTATTTCTGGAATCTTGGTAACCGTTACCGAAGTAAGCGAAAAAGTCGAAGCAAGAAAAAGGGTCGAACTGAATGAAGATCGTCTTAAAATTGTCGTGGAAGCCAGCGAACTGGGAACTTGGGAACTGAATGTAAAAACCCGTATTCCAACTTATTCTAAAAGATATCTTGAGATTATTGGTGGTTATACCGAAGATATAATGCTTACTCACGAAGAATTATTGGCGCATCTTCATCCCGATGATTTACATATTCGAAATAAAGGTTTCAAAGAAGCTTTAAGTTCAGGTTTTTTAAATTATGAAGTTCGCGTAATCTGGAAAGACCAATCTATACATTGGATTGAAGGAAAAGGAAAAGTTTTTTATGATGAGAACCATCAGCCGCAAAAATTAATTGGAACTATTCGAGATATCACCGAAGAAAAAAAATATCAGCAGAAAATTGAAGAAAGCGAAAAGAAACTGCGAAATCTTATTATGCAGTCGCCTGTTCCGAAAGCTATTTTGCGCGGAACCGATTTTGTAATCGAAATGGCCAATTTTGCACTTTTAAACAATATCTGGAAAAAAGAAGAAACTGAAGTTGAAGGAAAAAAAATACTCGAATTATTTCCTGAGCTTAATAAACAGAAATATGATCAATTATTAAATAAAGTCTACAAATCTGGAGAAGTGTATTCAGAATCTGAGTCTTTGCTTTTTATTGACAATGAAAACGGTGGCAATCAATTTTATGTAGACTTTGAATTTGCTCCGCTCCGCGAAAGCGATAATTCTATTTCTGGAATTAGAATAACACTTATTGATGTTACCGAAAAAGTTGAAGCAAGAAAGAAAATCGAAGAAAGCGAGAAAAGATTCCGTCTGCTTACAGAAAGTATTCCGCAGTTAATTTGGGAAACCGATGCCGATGGAAATGCCCTTTTTACTTCGGGAAGATGGCTTGAATATACTGGTATTGAACCTGGAATAGAAGGTTCTTGGCAAAAAATGATTCACCCAGACGATTTTGACGAAAATGTCAAGATTTGGCAGCATGCACTAGCAACTGGAGAAATGTATCGCTGTGACGTGCGAATGCGCAGAAAAGATGGTTCATACAGATGGCACACCGTTATTGGCGAACCCGTTTTTGGACTCGATAACAAAATAATAAAATGGGTTGGCGCTTTTACCGATATTCATACCGAAAAGGCCTTTACACATGAACTTGAGCAACAGGTTACAGCCAGAACGAGAGAATTAATCCAAATTAACGAATCGCTTCAAAAAAGCGAAGAACGCTATCATTTGATGGTAGAAGAGGTTCAGGAATATGCCATTTTATATTTGAATAGCAATGGTATTATTGAAAACTGGAATGCTGGTGCAGAAAAAATAAAAGGCTATAAAGCAGAAGAAATCATCGGAAAATATTTTGCTGTATTTTATACCGAAAAAGACCAAAAAAACAATCTTCCACAAAAACTGCTGCAGATTGCCAGAGAAAAAGGAAAAGTTATACATGAAGGCTGGCGCAAACGCAAAGACGGAAGTCTATTTTGGGCAAGTGTAGTAATAACGGCCGTTCATAACAAACAAAAAGAAGTTATTGGTTTCTCTAAAGTAACGCATGATCTGACCGAAAAAAAGAAAGACGAAGACAAGCTCAGAATGAATGCATTAGAACTGGCTCAGAAAAACAATGAGTTAGAAGAAATGAATAAAGAACTACAGTCCTTTGCTTACATTTCGAGTCATGATTTGCAGGAACCGCTTCGAAAAATACAGACTTTTGCTTCTCAGATTATAGAGAAAGAAGCGAAAAATTTATCGGAAAACGGAAAGGATAAATTTAAAAGAATGCAGAATGCCGCACAGCGAATGCAGACTTTGATTAATGATTTATTAGCGTATTCTAGAACAAATATTCAGGAACGTATTTTTATAAAAACAGATCTTGCTCAGATTGTAAAAGAAGTAAAAGAAGATTTAACCGAAGAACTAGATCAGAAAAGTGCTGTAATTGAAATTGAACAAAGCGTTGAAGTTGATATTATTCCGTTTCAATTCAAACAATTGCTGTATAACCTCATCAGCAATTCATTAAAGTTCTCAAATCCCGATATTCCAATTGTAATTAAAATAAGAAGTAAAATTGCATTAGGAAAAGATTTAGAAAATGAAAAACTAATTCCTGCAAAAAAATACTGTTATATAGAAGTTGCAGACAACGGAATTGGTTTTGAAGCGCAATACAATAAAAAAATATTCGAAGTTTTTCAGCGTCTCCACGGACGCGATCGCTATAATGGAACCGGAATCGGATTGGCGATTGTGAAAAAAATTATCGAAAACCACAACGGAATCATCACCGCTTCGGGAATTCAGAATCAAGGAGCTTCTTTTGATATTTATATTCCAGTAAAATAAAATTCATCAAATTCCATAAAAAAAACGGAAACTGCAAGTAAGCGGTTTCCGTTTTTCCATTTCAAACGAATTGAAATTATCTCAAAACAAATTTTATCTAGTATAAACAGTAATTATACCTGTTGTTTTGTCTTTAATTTTTAGCTCTTTGTTAGTTAGATTCATAATATCGCTAGTTGAGCTGATATTTCCAACAGTAAGCGTTAAATCGTTGTGAGATCTTACATAAGTACCTGTAGTTTCTGTTAAGGCACAATCACTTCCGTTATAATCACCAATAACCGCTGCATTACTTAATCTTAAATCTAAATAATCTCTGTTGCATCCTGCTTGATTCTGCGGAGCATCAACTAACACTTCCTGTCCATTAACAATTGTTCCAGTTTGGCTTAGATTATATTTCCCTTGAATTGGAACTATTGTTTCTCCTTCATTATCGTCGTTACTACAAGAGGTTACGAACATTCCCGCGCTTAAGGCTAATACGAATAAAAAGTTTCTATTTTTCATGATTTATTTGTTTTTTTATTAATTAATTCAATAATGCTAAATTAAAAGTATATACTTACAAAAAATTTCATGATTATGCGAATATCTTACATAAATCGCATTTTAATAGATTTTTACTTTTTTACATATTTATTCAAAATATATCTCGTTACAGGTTTTAAAGAGCTATTGTTCTCAGGATGTCTTCCATGTCCATTAAAGAAGTCTATACCATTTGCTGTTTTTCCATACCAGACAATAGCGTCTCCATTTTTATTAAAAAAAGCTGTTGTATCGCATACTTTTATCTTTTTTAAATCAAAAACGGTTTTGTCAAAAGGTTCTACAACATTAAAACTTCCCAAACCATTCACTTCCAAATCGCAGCTTACTTTTTCATAATGATCGCTTGACCATTGCATGCATTGTTTTTGAAAGAAGGCTAAATAAATCATTATCAATAATCCAGCAGAAAAAGCAGCAATTAATGAATATTTTATTATTCTAGATTTTGCTGGCTCTCCAGTTGTAACAAAAGTTGCTATAGGGATTGGTGTTATTTCTGATTCTGGTGATTGAGTTTGCTCTACTTCTTCATTCTTATCTTTTTCTGCTTCCTCATTTTTCAAACTAGGAAATTTTTCGATTTCTACCTCATCAATAAAACCAACAGAAGAAAATTCAGGTTTATAATGTTTGGTGTTTCTTAGCTCTTCAATCAATTTCAAATTCTCTGGATCAATTTCTTTTCTAAACTTATTAAAAGGTCTTGGATTAAAATCTACCAAAATTGCTGCCATATCAACAACATCTATTTTATCTGGATCTGTTTCTCCCTTAAAAAATTTTTCTACTGGTCTAAATAGATCTGTCTCTTGCTTAAACTTGTTTTTTGCACTAATATCAAAAGAAAGTCCTAGTAAAGAATTGAACACATTCAAATCATTTGAATGCATATCGTTATTCGCAAATTTTTCCCAACATAACTTATTTAGTTTTCCTCTTGTTGGAGCATTCAAGAAATAAAAGTCATCACCATTTTTTACTTCTTCATACTTTTCTTTAATGGCTTTTTTATATAAATCTTCCAAAGTATTGTTATTCATAGGCTTCATTTTTTTGGGTTTTTAAGGATTTATAAGGATCAATAGGGATTTTATAAAACTTAATCGGAAATCCCGGAAATCCGTATCAACACAGGCTCAAAACCATTGTTACTTTGCCTCAACAAAATTAGTTAGCGCTTTGATCTGCAGGTCAAAAACAAATGTACAAAACTAGTTTAGTCAACGAGTATGGAAAACCGTAAGACAGATTCTATCTGGGAAGTATAGATGAAAATCTTACGGTCCTACATACTCCTCACTTCCCATCAAATGGCATAATTCAGAAAAGTTCTGAACAGCAATGCCTATAACCAATCTAAAAAATTCAATTATGAAAAAGATTTTTTTATGGGGAGCATTTACCCTGTTGACAACTACATTATTTTCTTGCACTGCTGATGAATTCGAAACAGCTAACAACAAAACAGAAGTAAAAAAGGATACAGCTCCGGCGAAAGATATGCAGGCAACTGGACCAGACGACGATCCAGTTGTGGTGCCACCACCGCCAAAAAAATAATTTAAAATTTTGGAAAAAAAATTGTAATTTATAATAAATTACTATTTTCGGGGAAAGTAAGATTTATGTTACGATCCCCGTTTTTTTATCTGCTAATCATTCTCTTTTTCTTTTCGTGCAAAGAAAAAACAAATGCACCTGCTAAGGTAGACCTCAACCGTGAAGAAGCTTTTAAATTAAGAGATTTAGGCATTGCTAATCTGCAAAACAAAAATTACAACAGTGCTTTTTTCAATTTTAATAAATCAAAATTAGAATTTGAAATTTTAAAAGATAGCGCCAATATTGTTTACAATTTAATTCAGATGGCTTCTATTCAACAGATAAATGGGGATTATTACGGAAGCAAAGAAACACTTACAGAAGCTCTTCCGTATGTTAAAAAGAAAGATATTTACACTGTTTCCATAAATAATTTTTTCGGGATTGCAGACAAAGAACTCGCACTTTATGACGATGCTATTTATTATTATAAAGAGGCCATAAAAGATGCCGAAAATAATGTTTCTAAATTTTCTCCTCTAAATAATATTGCTGTCATTTACATTGAACAGAAAAAGTATGAAAAAGCAATTCAGATTTTAGAATCGATTTTAAATGAAAACCAAATTTCAAAACAAAGTAAAGCACGTGTTTTAGATAATTTGGGTTTTGCCTATTCTAAAATTGGAAATACTGATAAAGGTTTCACTTTAATGCAGGAAGGCCTTAAAATTAGAAATGGAGCTCAGGATTTATACGGCATTATTGGAAGCAATCTTCACCTTGCTCAGTATTACTCAAAATCAAATATTCAGAAATCAAATGAATATGCCACAAAAGCATATGAAATTGCTACAAAACTTCGCAGTATCGACGAGCGCTTAAAAGCATTATCTTTTCTCATTTCAAACGATTCTGAAGCTCAAAACGCTTATGCTCAAAAATTTATATTTTTAAACGACAGCATAATAAAAGTTCGAAACAATTTTAAAAACAAGTTTGCCCGAATTAAATACGATTCAAAAAAAGAAAAGGAAGAAAACCAAAAACTGAGATTAGAGCAAGCCGAGACTTCTCTTGCTTTACAAAAAGCACATTATCAAAAAATATTTTTCATAATAGGTATTTCATCTCTTTTTCTATTGCTTCTTTATTTGAGAAAATTTTATCAGAACCGAAATCGAATTGAAAAAATAAAAACAGCATACAGTACTGAAACCCGAATTGCCAAAGATATACATGATGGATTGGCAAATGATGTTTTTCATGCTATAACCTATACACAAACCCAGCCTTTAACAGACGAAAGCAATAAAGAAAACTTGCTCCAGAAACTAGATGACATTTATTCTCGTGTTCGGGGTATTTCTCGAGAAAATAATGATATTGATACCGGCCCAAATTTTGCGAATAATCTAAAAGAAATGCTTTCAACTTACAATAGCAGTCAGACAAATGTTATTATAAATGGTGTTGAAAAAATAAATTGGGATTCGGTTGAAGATTTAAAAAAGATTGCCATTCAGAGAGTTTTGCATGAATTAATGGTTAATATGAAAAAACATAGCGAGGCTTCTATTGCTGTAATTCGGTTTGAAAGCGGAACAAATATCTTGTTTATCAATTATTCAGATAACGGAAAAGGTTGCGAAAAATCAAAAATTATAAAAAATGGTCTTCAAAATATGGAAAACCGTATTTTGTCTAATAAAGGAACTATTACTTTTGAAACTGAACCTAATAAGGGTTTTAAAGTAAAAATAACAATGCCTAAATAAAAGCCTATGTTTAAAAAAGTAATTATAGCCGAGGATTTTGAAGAATTCAATTTAGCCATCAAACAAACTTTGAGTGATTTCAATATTACCAATTTTCAGCATGCCAAATATTGTGATGATGCTTTTCTAAAAATAAGAAAAGCGATTCAGGATAACGAACCATACGATTTATTGATTAGTGATCTTTCGTTTAAAAAAGATCATCGCGAAGTAAAAATCGAAAGTGGCGACGAATTGATTCAAAAGGTTCGTGAACTGCAGCCTGAGATTAAAATCATCGCCTATTCTATTGAAGATAAAAATGCCCGTGTAAAATCACTTTTTGAAGATTCTGAAATTAATGCTTTTGTTCTAAAAGGCCGAAATAGCATTGACGATCTCAAAAAAGCGCTTACCATAATTTCGGCTTCCGATCAAAAATTTATTTCACAAGAAGTTGCCTCTGCTCTTCAGGAAAAAGGCAATTACGAAATAGACGATGTAGATATTAAAATTCTAAGATATTTATCTGATGGAACATCTCAGGATGAGATTATAGAAATCTTTAAAAACAACGATATTAAACCAAATAGCAAAAGTGCAATGGAAAAAAGATTAGCAAAACTGAAAGACTTTTTCAAGGCTAATAATACTATCCATCTGGTTTCGATTACAAAAGATATGGGAATAATTTAAAGTTCATTTTTGTTTGTTATTTAAAGCTCCTTCGGGAGCTTTTTTTATTTCCTAAAATTAAATCTCAGCATTATGGATTTCCGTAAAATACTGGTTTTGATTGGTTTTACTTTTGGGTTATTAATTTAAAACTACAAACCAATGGAAATGAACATTCAACTAAAATCATTAGCCGATAAAATAAACCAGCTAAAAAGTAAAATTGAAACAGAAGAATCTACAAAACATGCTTTTGTCTTACCTTTTATAAATATTTTGGGTTACGATGCTTTTAATCCGCTAGAAGTAGTCCCTGAATTTACGGCCGATCTTGGTTTAAAAAAGGGAGAAAAAGTAGATTATGCCATTTTTCAAAATGGAGAACCAATTATCATCGTAGAATGCAAAAGCTGGAAAGAAAAACTTACGGTTCATAATTCGCAATTATTCCGCTACTTTCATGTAACAAAAACCAGATTTGCCCTTTTAACAAATGGAATTCATTATCAATTTTTCACTGATCTGGATGATCAAAACAAAATGGATGAAAAGCCTTTTTTAGAATTTGACATCTGCAATTTAAAAGAAAACATAATAAACGAAATTGCAAAATTTAATAAAGCTAATTTTGATGTAGACAATATTGTAAGCAATGCCAGTTCATTAAAATACATTAAGGAAATCAAAAAACTTATTAATGCTGAACTAGAAAGTCCTTCAAACGATTTTACAAAACTCTTTGCAAGCAAAATATATGCAGGAAGATTAACTGAAAAAGTTGTTGATGAATTTAAAGATTTGGTTCAGAAATCGGTTAGTCAATTTATTAATGATAAAATTAATGATCGTTTAAATGCAGCTTTAAGTAAAGAAACGATTAAACAGCAAGATGAAGAAATCGTCTCAGTTGAAGATGACACTAAAATTATTACGACCGAAGAAGAACTTGATGGTTATCGTATAGTAGTTGCCATTTTACGACGAAAACTGCCAATTGGCAGAATTGTATATCGTGATACACAATCCTATTTTGGAATACTGTTAGATGATAATAATCGTAAACCTCTTTGCAGACTTCATCTAAATAGTGGAAAAAAATACATTAGCCTTTTCAACAATAATAAAACCGAAGCTAAAATCGCTATTTCATCAATTGATGATATTTATCAATACGAAAAAGAATTACTAGAAACGGTGGCTCTTTACGAAACCGAATTAAATCCCGTATAAGTACTCATTTTAAAAAACTCAATTCTAATTAGATTTATCGCATCACAAAAATTATTAACCCATAATAAAAACACTATGAAACCAAAACATTACATAATTGCAGGGCTTTGCTTGATTTTATTGGTCACTGCACTTACTAATCCTGGAACTGAAAAACATAAAGAAGAAGTAAAACTGAAAATGAATGCATTTTTAGAAAAAGAAATAGATAAAGAAAATACAACTCAGAACAATGAAATGTCAAAAGTTGGAGGAATGTTAGGAAATGCTCTAGCACAATCGATGGTAAACATGCTCGTAGATAATATAGTTTCTTCATCAAATTATATTCTTTTTTCGACAACAGATGTTACTGTCGACGGAAAAACTAAAACTATTGGCTTTGGCATATTAGGAAATGTCTTTTTATCTAACAAAATAGATGAAGCAATAAAACAATAAAAAACAGGATTTTCAGCTAACTAAATACCACATTGCCTATGCAAAAAAACTACCTCATCTTACTTTCTTTATTTGCATTTTATTCCTGCAAAAAGGTGGCTTCTCCTCCTCCATTGCCACAAGTAAATTCATTTTACAAATCGACAATTACTGCAGATGATCGTAAAACAATCACTCCTGAAGAAGCCAGAACGTATCATGTAAATAAAACCTATCAATACGAATATAGAACAGGAAACCCTGGGAATTATGAGTACAATTATGATGTGAAAGGGATAAATAGCGCTGGAGATTCTGTCTCTGGCAATATAAACGTTTCGGGGAAATACGGCGCTGGTATTTTAACAACTGATACGATTGCAGAAATCGAAATCAATACGGAATGGATTTCATACGGGAAATTAAAAGCTATTGATAAAAAAGGAAACGAATATCAATTAATTGTCAAATAAAAATATCCAATGAAATATACACTACTCTTACTTTTTATTTTTGCTACATCATTTAGACCACCAGAAACCAACGTCTTTATTTGTGGTACTACTGGCGCAAAAAAATACCATTATAATGAAAACTGCCGCGGCTTAAGTGCTTGCAGTCATGGAACAGTAAAAACATCACTTAAACAAGCACAAGGTTTAGGTTTAACATTATGCGGATGGGAAGATTGATTATCTTCCCTTTTTCAATATTTAATCATTTGATAATAATCACTTTACAATAATTTCACATTAGTTTTCTTAATTTGATATAAAACTAATCGTTATGAAATTCTTTAATCTAAAATTCCTGGTATCATTCAAAGAATGGCTTTTTTTAAGAGCAATGCAATCTTCTTTCCTGCATTAATAAACTATTTAAAAATAAAGGAAAGCACTATTGAATGAATAAAATTGAAAGCTCATTTCTAAACAAAAACCAATTTGGTAACGACTTCTTGTGGGGTATTTCTACCGCCGCTTTCCAAATTGAAGGGGCACATGACGCCGACGGAAAAGGTTCTTCTATCTGGGATGTTTTTACTTCTCAAAAAGGAAAAATCAAAAACGGACATCATGCTATAACCGCTTGTGATTTCTACAACTCCTATCAGGAAGATATTAATTTAATTAAAGAATTAAATATTCCGAATTTTAGGTTTTCTATCAGTTGGCCTAGAATTATGCCGACTGGCGTTCATCCTGTAAATCAGGCGGGAATTGATTATTACAACAAAATTATAGATTCGCTTCTGGCTTCTGGAATAGAACCTTGGATAACACTTTACCATTGGGATTTACCGCACGAGCTGGAAGTAAAAGGAGGCTGGACCAATCGCGAATCGGTTTCTTGGTTTAAAGAATATGTCGAAGTCTGCGTACAGTATTTTGGCGATCGTGTAAAAAACTGGATGGTAATTAACGAACCTTCGGTATTTACTGGAGCGGGTTATTTTTTAGGCATACATGCGCCTGGAAAAAAAGGAATTACCAATTATCTAAAAGCCATGCATCATGTTACACTGGCAACTGCTGCAGGCGGTAAAATAATACGCGAAAAAGTTCCCGATGCACATATTGGAACTACATTCTCCTGCACGCATATTGAACCTTCGACCGAAAATGCAAAAGATATTGAAGCCGCAAAACGTGTAGATACTCTTTTAAACAGAACTTTTATAGAACCAATTTTAGGACTAGGCTATCCGCAAAAGGATCTTCCGGTTCTTAAAAAACTGAACAATTATATTTTAGAAGATGATTTAAATAATCTCGCTTTCGATTTTGATTTTATCGGATTGCAATGTTATACGCGAGAAGTTGTAAAGCATTCTATTTTGACTCCGTACATTGGCGCCGAATTAATAAGTGCTGAAAAACGAAATGTAATATCGACCGATATGGGCTGGGAAGTTTATCCGCCTGCTATGTACCATATTCTTAAAAAGTTTAACGAATATGACGGAATCAAAAAAATAATTATCACCGAAAATGGAGCTGCTTTTCCAGATACTGTCCAAAACGGAAAGGTTCACGATATAAAACGAACTCATTTTATTCAAGACAATTTAGAACAAATTTTAAAAGCTAAAAATGAAGGTCTAAATGTTGACGGGTATTTTGTGTGGACTTTAACTGATAATTTTGAATGGGCAGAAGGTTACAATGCCCGATTCGGATTAATTCACGTTGATTTTGAAACCCAAAAAAGAACCATTAAAAACTCTGGATTGTGGTTTAAGGATTTCCTATCTTAACTGTTTATTTTAACACAAAGTATACTAAGTATTTTAAGTCCTTTTCCTTTAAAACAAAGTTCGCAAAGCGATATAAATTGCTTTGCGAACTTTGCGTATCCCGATAGCTATCGGGATTGTGCCATTTGCGGTTAGAAAACTAACCCAAATATCATTAAGACTTATATTTATAATTCTGTTTTAAGATTCCAACATGAATTTTTCCATTAGGTTTTAAATTAGTTATAATCCTGATATATTTCTCCTCAGGATATTTTACCTCAAAACTAAAGGTTGTATCTTTTGCTTTAACCTGAAGCATGTGTTTTCCTTCACCAGAAGTTGATAATCCTACTGTTTCGTAAGTAGGCAGTGCTTCTGTTGCTTTTAGGGTAATTTCTTGAACTTTTTCTTTATCCAGAAATACTTCTAGTTTTATATTGTCCAATTTCATGTTTGTTGGCTGTTCAAACGAAACAACATATTTTTTACAGCCTACAGCGCATAAAATAATTACTAATAATAAGAGTTTTTTCATAGAAGATATTTTTTAAACTGATACTTAATAGAAATCCAAAATCTATTTTTTGTTTATAAATATAGATAATTTTATGGCAATTCCGCTAATGCAAAAATTCAAGTTTTACTGTTTCTAAAACGAGCAATTTCGGTTAAAAAAAACTTCAAAAAAAGGCTAAAAAATCACTTATTTTATTGAATTTCATTAGGTTTAACGGGATTTTTTTCTTATCTTTATAGTGTAAATAACAGTAAATATATGCCGAAAAACAAACTTTTTAAATGCCTCAATTACCCTTCAAAAAATTATTCTTTTTATTTCTTCAAGCATTTTATTTTTCAAAATGCGATCCAATTTCATTTCGAAATTAATCTTACCAATCTTTTTTCTGGACAAAGTGTAAACAGACAGAAAACAGTAGCACAAAAATTTCAGCCATAATCGTATTTATTTTGCGAAGATCTATTTTCTGAACTCCGTTTTTAGAAAATAAAACTTCCAAATTCATGAAAAGACTTCCTTTTTTTAGGAATCTCTTTCGACTCTTCATGTTCATTTTTCACCAAAAACTTTTTTTATATGCCATTATTTTTGACTTCGACAATTAAATTGTCACAAGCGCTTTCGATCTTTACTTCAATCCTATATTATTTCTGCATCTTTTAACCGTTCGCAGCCAACTTTTGACGGGCTTATTGCATCTATAATAAAGAGATCTCTTTCAACTTAAATAATTCAAACTAGCCTTTTGCATACTTTTTTCTGGGAATTCTCGGGAATCTCAGGAAAACGCAGGAATTCCGGGAATCCCTTGCTAGTTAAGGCTTAGAAGCGCCTTTACTTTGCACCAAGAAATTAGTTCAAGTTTTGTCTGCAGACTAAAACAATCGTAAAAACTAGTTCTAATTAGGAGTGTAAAAACCGTAAGACCGAGTTTATTCGGGAAGTATAAATAACGTCTTACTGTTTTACTCTCTTCACTTCCCAAAACCAATGTTGGTATTGCCACAGAAAGCCTCTGGATCATTCCGGACAGCAATACCTATGTCTAATTTCTTAAAAATAAACAAAATGAAAAACCTAATACTATTTATCGCTTTTGCGCTATTGTTCACGATATTTTCTTGCACTCCTGATGAGTACGAGACCCAACCAGTAAAGAAAATTGAAAAAGTAAATGGTCATGCTGGTGATGATAAGCCTAATGGTCCTGGTGATGAACCAAGACCACCAGTTAAACCATAATACTAATAAATTTATTTTTAGTATCTAATTAATTACTATTTTCGGGGAAAGTAAATTTATGTTACGGTCCCCGTTTTTTTATTTTATTCTACTTATTTTTCTTTTTTCTTGTAAAGAAGAAAGAACCACTCATCCTGATTCAGAATTGATTCGAAAACAAGCACTTAATTTACGAGATAAGGCAGATGAAAATTATGTAAAAGAAAACTTTAATACTGCTTTTTATGAATTTAACAAATCAAAAGCTCTTTTTGAAACTTTAAAAGATAGTGCCAATATTTCTTATATTCTTATCCAAATGGCCACTATTCAGCAGATTAATGGCGATTATTATGGTAGTAAAGAAACCGTAACTGAAGCACTGCCGTATGCTAAAAAAAACAAAGATCATAAAGGCTGTATAAATAATGCACTAGGAATTGCTGATAAAGAACTTTCTCTTTATCAAGATGCTGTATTTTATTACGAAGAGTCAGTGAAAGATTCCGAAAGCTTCAAAGAAAGACTACCACCTTTAGGCAATATTGCAGTCGTCTATATTCTTCAAAAAAAATATGATGAAGCAATTAAAATTTTAGAGTCAATTTTAAGCCAAAAATTGCTAAACGAAAAATCTAACGCTCGTTCTAAAGGAAGAATGCAAGACAATTTAGGTTACGCTTACTTTAAAAATGGAATGGATGAAAAAGGATTTCATTTAATGGATCAAGCACTCCAAATCAGACTTGAAATTAAAGATACATACGGAAGTATCGAAAGTTATCTGCACCTTGCAGACTATTACTCTAAACATAATCTTCAAAAATCAGATGAGAACGCTCTTGCAGCGTATAACATTTCTACAAAACTCAATAGTATCGACGAAAGATTAGAAGCGCTTCAAATATTAATTTCAAATGATAATACCCGTAATACCGCAAAATACACACAAAAGTTTTTCACCTTAAACGACAGCATTATTAAGGTTCGAAATAATTTTAAAAATAAGTCTGCCAAAATTAAATACGATGCCAAAAAGGAAAAAGACGAAAACGAAAAACTTCGTTTAGAAAAGGCCGAGAATCAATTATCGCTTCAAAGAGCCCAGTACCTAAAAATCGTATCCGTAATTGTTTTTGCTTTTTTAGTTATTCTAATATTCATTTTAATACGCTATTATAAAAATAAAAATAAAGCCATCGAATTTAAAACTTCGTACAACACCGAAACCCGAATTGCTAAAAAGATTCATGATGAATTGGCAAACGACGTCTTTCAAGTTATCGCTTTTGCAGAATCTCAGCCATTATCTGTAGAAAACACCAAAGAGAATTTACTCCAAAAACTAGATGATATTTATAGTCGCGTAAGGGGAATTTCTAGAGAAAATAATAGTATTGATACAGGAGCAAATTTTACCCGCAGTATAAAAGAAATGCTTTCTGCTTATAATACACGAGAGAGAAATATTATGATTACCAATTTAGAAAATATAAATTGGGAAGACATTGACGATATAAAAAAGATCACCATCAGCCGAATTTTACAGGAATTAATGGTGAACATGAAAAAACACAGCGAGGCCAGTATTGTTGTGATACGATTTGAAAGTGACCAAAAATCAATTTCAATAAATTATAGGGATAATGGTAAAGGCTGCGAAAAAAGTGTGATTGTAAAAAATGGCCTTCAAAACATGTCAAATCGCATTATAGCCATCAACGGAACATTTGATATCGATACAGAACCTGGCAAAGGATTTAAAGTAAAAATATCAATGCCAGAACAAACTCAGATTAAAGTAAAAGAAAAATTCGCGTATTAAATAAAAAGCCTTTCAGAATTAATCTGAAAGGCTTTTCTCTTCAAAAAACAATCCTATTATAACCTTATTTAGCTTATAATGTTTCGTTTAAAACCGCCACCGCTTCTTTCCAGTTATTTACCCGCAAATGGTGCGTCTTGTTTATATTATGAAAGGCAGTAAACATAATAGGCTTGCCCATGCAGTAATCTAAATTTTTGCAATGGTCATCAATTAAATAATCGGTATTTATAATTCTTTTACTGCCACATAAAACAATATTTTCCCATTTTATAAAAGGGAAATGCTCAGCGAGCCAAGCTACTTTTTCGGCTAGGGAAATTGGAAATTCTGTTGCTGCCGAAACAATAAAAATTTCAAAATTCTTTTGGAGTTCTTGCAAACTCTCGACTGCATCTGGCATTACAGGCAGGTTTCTAAAAAAATTTCCTTTATTTAAAATTCCGTGCAAAAGTGCTCTTTCCTTAAAAGCTTCTTCTTCACTTAATCCTTGAATACTTTCTTTTGAAAGGTTCATTCCGTATTCTTTATTATATTCTTCAATCAATTGGGTTTCTATATCCGCTAGTACCCCATCCATATCGACTGCAATGGTTTTCTTTCTCATGATAATTTTATTTTGCGGTAAAATTATGCAAAAATTGCAAAACATTGCAATTTTTAACTTATTTTTGCAATATAAAACCGCAAATAAAATGAAAAAGGAAGAACGTCAAAAAGCAATTTTAGAATATCTATCTAAAGAACATCGAGTTAGCTCTGTAGAATTAAGCGAGTATCTGAGCGTTTCAGAAGATACGATCCGACGTGATTTAAAAGAGCTTTCAGATCAAGGGCTTTTAAAAGCAGTTCGTGGCGGTGCGGTCGCTCCTTCTCCTATTCCTCTTCACTACAGGAAAAGAGAAAAACACGATATCGAAAACAAAAAAATTATCGCTCAAAAAGCTATTTCGTATTTAAAAGACGGACAAGTCGTTTTTATTGACGGCGGAACCACTTCTCTAGCTTTGGTAGCAAGCTTTCCTTACGATTTAAAATTGACGGTTATTACCAATAGTTTTCCCATAGCTTCGTTGGTGGAAGATTTACCCAATATTGATTTAATTTTTGCAGGCGGTAAAATGTGCAAAACTTCTTTTGCGACATCGAGTATTGAAACAATTGATTTCTTTAGAAATTTTAGAGCAGACATCTTCATTTTGGGAATCTGCAGTATTCACCATGAACGCGGTATTACGGGAATTTTATACGACGATTCTGTGCTGAAAAAAAATATGATTAAAAATTCCAATTTTGTCATCGCTTTAAGTTCTATCGAAAAAGTGGAAACTGCCGAATCTTATTTTGTCTGCCCAATAAAAGACATCGATGTTTTGGTAACCAATGTTTCTCCGGACGAGGAAATTTTAAAGCCGTATAAAAATACTGGTTTGACAATTTTATAAACACAAAAAAGCCTTTCAGAACTTTAGTTCCGAAAGGCTTTTTCTCTACAAATTAATTGGGAATATTATTTCCATCGGCCGCCCAAGTTCCAGCAAACCTAAATTTTACAATCAAAGTTAGGGCGCAATTCAATCACAAATAATAATTTCTATCTTTGTTTTAAACTTAAATTCAGAGTTAAAATCCAGTAAAAACAAAAAGTAGGTTTTTTCTTTCTTTTTAAAATAAAAGCATATCTTTGTAAAGTCAAAATACTATACAAGGAGAAATCCGAAACTTAAATTTTAAGTTAACATAACGAGCCCTCATTCACGTTGCTGGAGCTAGTGATAGCCCTAATTCCACTCCTTGTAGTGTTTTGACACAACCGAAGATGAGGGCTTCGTGCGTTTAAATATTTTCGAAAATGTCAAAAGAAAATCAAAAACCAACACATCGTGATGTAATGCCATCCGTAATTAATTTCCTTTCAGACGAATTGTTTGAGGGAGATTACAAAGAACAGCCAATGTATTTACAGGAAATCTTCGAGCTCCTCATGCATACAGAGTTTGGAGACGATATCAATTTAAGGCAAAAAATACTGAGCTGCTTAAGAACCAGCCGAAATCTCGCCGAAGCTTTATCGTCATTTTCAGAGAAACAGATCTATAAGGCTTGTGCTAGTAATAGATAAATATGCAATATTTTAATAGATTAGAAGTGTGTGTTTCTCTTCTCATAAAAAAAGCCTCTTAATATTAAGAGGCTTTTCTATTCTCCTCTATTGACGTGAACATCCCGCTAACCCATTGGGGAAACATATACATAAGAAGGTAAAATCTTTACCGAACTTTTATCATTTTTTAGTATTGCACTTATACTGTCATTAGTATTATTTATCTTCAATTCCAATAATAACTGATTCGGTTTTTGTAGAGTTTTTAGTTTTCTAAAAGCTTTTAAAGTTTCATCCTCTTTAAAATAAAATTGAGATGAAAATTGCTTTTTACCGTTACTCCATGATAAACGAAAACAATCAGGAATTTGATAAAAAATTGGTGTTTTTTCAGGCTTCTTGCTTTTGAAATACCAATTTTTTTGATTAAAAAAAGTGAAATCGGAATCTCCTAAATAAAATCCGCTAGGTAATTTAATGTCAATTTTATAAGGATAATGCTCCATTACCAAAGCTATTTTTATTGATATGTCAATAGTTGAAGTAGAATCAATTTGGTCGCTTTGATCAAAAATATGCCAACTTTCATTAACTTCTTTAGCTTGATAATTTCCAATTTTTAATTTATCATCATCATTCGAAATCCATACTGCGAGTTTTCCATTAGGCAATATTTCTGCTAAAAATCTAATCATAACTTTATTGGAATCTTCTTCTGAATAATTTTTCCCATATCGTTTCCTATTCATTCTCAACTGTTTTGCTTTTACCAAAATAATTTTATATGGCAAGATAAACTTTCCTTGATAAAACTTTTTTTCTGTGTATGAAAACCAACTTATTGACAAACTATCAGGATAAAAAACATTATTTTGAAGTTTAATGTAATTTATATCATCCCAGCCATCATCAATTATGTTTTCCTTCATATCATCATAATTCCAATCTATGGCATGATGAAAATGACAACTACTTACTTGAACCACGTTACCTTTACTGCTTAATACACCACTACCCCATTCAAACCTTTCATCAGCTTTATAATTGTATCTCTGAACAGCAATAGCGAATAGAATTAACACTAATAAAATTGAAAGTAATCCATTTATAGTATCTTCTCTTTTTGTGAAATATTTCATAATTATAATTAATGTGAAAATGCTTTTCCCAATTGTGCGATATATAAAAATCCTATAAAAAAAAGTACAAAAAGAATAGTACAAATTAGTATTATGATACCCATTCTGTGGCGGTATTGTGTTTTCTGGGGACTAAAAAAATAAATCAACAATATCAATATCGAAGTAGCTATAGGAGCTGTTAGAGTACAGACAACTTCAGAATAATTCTCTTCTGTACGGTCAAGATAAAACTGTAATGAAAAAGCAATGGCAGTTAGTAGAAGTAAGGTTACAAATACTTTCATTATGTTATTTTTAATTAAATGTGTTTCTTAAGTTTTTTTCCTACTGACGCGAGCATCTCGCTCGTGCTCTTGAGAATTAATTCGGTTAAATAAACTTTGTGTTCACGAGCGAGACGCTCGCGCTAACAAGGGAACTTTTTGAAGAAATTAATTTATGTTTAAAAAGTTATTAATTTAACGGGAATTCTGTTAGAGTAGATAACACCATCAAATAAAACATATCCATTTTCTTTAATCTCTCTTTTCACATTTTTACTAATTGTTTTATTAGTAGAAACGGAATCATTACGCAAAGAAATGGTAGCGAAATTAGGCTTTTTATTTTCTATATTTGATATCCATTTTTGATCATTCCTATATGGCAAGTTTATAACAGAAGTGAAATATTTTGTTTCTCCAGGTTGCAAAAAATAACTTTTTAGAGAATCATTCTCAGAACCAATATTTCTTAAGTCATATTTTTTAGGAAGTTTATTTTTAATCAAAAACTTCTTAATGATTGTATCTAGTTCTTGCAACTTAATAAATTCATAATCATTCCCACACATATTCTCAATTTTTGTCGAACTACCATCTAGAATCTTCCCATTTTTATACATATTAAACCCTATTGAGTTGCGAATTAATTTTTTCTTTCCTATAGCCTCATTATATAAATCTCTTTCTTCTGTTCCTAAAAAATTTTCATTTAGCATTATAAAATATTTTTTATTTGAAACATTCGTAATTTTATAATGCAAAACATTTTTCGAAAGACTGTCATAAATTTTATTAGGAAGATAATAAACTTCTAAAAAATCTTGTTTATTTACATTGTCAACACAAACAACTTCACTATTCAGTAAGTCAATTTTTATATCACTTTTATCTTTTTTTGTAGTACATGCGAAAAAAGATAATAGAAAAAAGTATGAGCATATTTTAATACTCATAAAGTTATAGCATTTCCTTGTTCCCATTCTTTATGATTTTTATATTGTTTTTCATTACCTCTAGCTTTTTTATAAAATGCATTGTCACTTGTATCAGCAACATTATTTAAAATATTCTCAAGCATTCTCTTTTTGAATCCAATAGATACATGCTCCCAATTTTTATCAACTAATACCTGATATCTATATGCTCGATCTTCTTGATAACCATCATATATTTTCTTTTTTAATCTGATTAATTCTTGTAAATGAAAATATTCATGGCCACAAACACTCATAATATCATAGCCTGTGTCAAAATTTACTCCAATATGTCCATATATAATTTTTATTTCTGCCTCCTCTTTTTTCAAATACTCAGAATTTGGACTTACACCTCCTAATTTAGTAACTGCATATCCCGTATTAGAAGGATCATTGGTTGCGTCAGTAATAGTTTTATATTTCAATTCATTTAAGCTATAACCAGCTTCTTGATAATAATAATTGTATATTTTTTCCGCAACATTAAATCGTGTTATAGGACATAAACTTGTTATTACTGTTCCATATTTTTTTGCAGCTTCTGCGTTTACAATATTTCCTTTGCCAGTAAAAGAAACATCTTTATCATAAAACTCTTTTGGTAGAGTTCCATGAGTATAAGGAATTCTTGTAATATCCCGTCCTGTTATAAATATCATTTTTTTGCTGTTTTTTGTCGAGCCCAAGTAATTTCCTGACATATCAAAAAAATCTCCTTCGACCTGCATTTTTTCAAACAATGTTTTAGGTGGCGCATCTTCAGGCCCACCATAGATAATTTCTCCATCGGCGGTCTCACGTATGAAACCGCCAGCATTTGTAATGATATTGCTATTGGAGTACATAATATAATTTCCTCCAGTAGTTTTGGTAATCGTACCCTTTACAAATCTTCTTCTCATGATTTAGTTGTGTGTTGTGTTTTCACCGCTATTGTTTTGAACATTACTTTTTGCGTGCTTAATAATATCTTTTTCACTATTGTTTTGAATGCCTTCTAAGCCGATTTCATTTCGTTCTTTTTCTGTGTGTGATTTCAAGTTTCCTTCTATATTTTCATCATGATCACCGCCCACATAAAACATGTTATTGCCAGTAACATTTGTATGTAACATTCCACCAACAACTGTTGACTTATCAACTCCCGCTGTTTCATAAATATTTAGTCCTGCATTAGATGTTATATCCCTTCCAGCTTTCATAACAATATCTTCACCAGCTTCCAATTCAATATTTTTAGGAGCTTTAAACCTAATGTTTCCATCACCATGAATCACGGCTATTGTTTCGCCTTTTTGGCTTTCAATTGTAATATCACCCGTAGCATCGTCATTAATAATTCTGTTTCCGCTTCGGCTATGCATTACTGCCTTTATATCATTATTCGGCGTACTATAACCGCTTTTTTCTTTTTTGCTGGTCATGGTTCCCATTACAATAGGCAGTTCGGCATTATTGCCCTGAAAATCTACAAAAACGGTGTCGCCAATTTCAGGTATGATGTGAGCGCCTCTGGCATCGCCTCCGTAATTCTGTACTAAAGGAATGTAAGGCGTGGTTTGGCCTTTGGCTGCCTGCCACGGCATCTGTACCTGTACGCCGCTAAATCCATCAGGATCTGCGTTGGCGGTTACAATGGCGGTCTGGCTCTTGCAGTAAGGCACTAAATCTGGATCTGTTTCGGGAGAAAATACAGAACCGTTAAAATTTACGGCTGTAAAGTGGTTTTCGTAACCGCCACCGTCATCACAAATATGTGTAATCTGTGTTACGCGGTAAGAGCTCTCCAATTGCATGTCGACACCCAATACACGCACTTCATTTCCTATAGTAATACCCGGAACTTCACTCGATGCTTTCACTTCTACCAAACCGCTTAAAACAGCGCGCATTTTGTTTTTGGCATATTCTTCTGAAGATCGTCTTCCAGATCCGCCAACAGGAGTCTGATTGAGCTGTATTACGGTTTCTATATTAAAAACCTCATTAGACCTGTTTAAAAAGTTTTGATGAAATCCGTCGGCTTCTTTTCTGTATCTTAAAGTTTCGTCGGTTTTATACTGCCCGTCATAATTGTCATTCTCCATTATTTTAAACTGGGCAGGCAAAAGTTTGATGGTATAATCAAAATCCTGCATGTTTATTCCGAAAATTAATTTTGGCTGTCCGCCAACGCCGCCAGGACTTCCAAAAATGGTTGTTCGCCCATTATAATATAGCCAGTGTCCGTTTCTTTTTGCCAAACGGTTCAGAAAAGAGAAATTGCTTTCGTTATACTGCACGGTATAAGGCAGATTATCCAAATAAAATGGCCTGACATCCATATCGATATCACAGCCCGATTTTACTTTGCTTACAATATCGCTCAAAGACATATTGGTAAAAGAGTTGCATTCTGGCCCATTTTCCAACACTATTGTAGAGCTTTTCCCTTTTATCACAATAGTTTCTTCTATGTCTTTGATACGCGATTTTTGCAGTTTGACTTCGGTCACAATACCATAAAACTGCATAATATAATCTTTAGGATCTGCGCCAATAATAAGATCTTCCAGTCCGTCTATAGGTTTTATCTCTATGCTTATTTTTTCTCCATATAATTTCTGGGAAAAAGGCATAACGCTTTTAAATTCTTCTACCAATAAATCCTGTCTAACTTCAAATGAAAAAGTGTGGTGGTCGTGAATGGTCTGAAAAACTTCTAATTTGTTGAAATTAGTAATTCGAATTTCGCCAATTCTAATATTTGTGATCGTTTGTAATGCCATATTAATTAGTCATTTAGAAGGTCTATGAATTTTTCCAGTTATTTTCAAAAAGTGTGTTTCCGATTTTTACTTCATTTGATGAAATTAAAATCTCGGTGACCATAGGAACAGATCCTTCATTTCTAAAACTTTTATGAAACGATATGCAATAGCCTTTTTTGAAGGTTACATTTTTCATGGTGCTCATGGCGTCTCTACGATAAAAAATGATTTTTCCGTCTTTTACACTCGTTTGGGATACCATCCACTCTGAAAACAAATCAGTCTGTGTCGTTTCTACAACCAGTTTTATCTGTCCGCCTTTTGTCTTGTTGGCAGGTTTTCCGTTGTTATCGACATTTTGGCTAAAGTGAACATCGAATTCTAAAACATTAAACACTTCATTGTCTAATTCTAATTTTGCTAAAAAACTCATATTTAAAGGGTATTGATTATTTTACAGGTTTGTGTAGATTTTATAACCTTAATCAATAAATGAGAAGTGGTATTTAAGTAAATAAAATATTACATAATTTATATTGTAAATATAATAAATAGTTTAAAATAAGTAAGAAAAATATTAACAATAAAAAAGAAAAACAAAAACATAAAAAAAAACCTGAAAACTAATTGTAGTTCCCAAGGTTTAAGGTTCCTTTTTTCAGAACAGTGAATTGCCAATACAAAATGTTTTTTTACAAAAAAGCCTTTCAGAATTTTACTTCCGAAAGGCTTTCCCTCTACAAATTAATTGGCAATATTATTTCCATCCGCCGCCCAAGTCTCTATAAACATGAACTGCAGCATTTAATTGTTCTTTTTTAGTATCGATTAATTCTAGTTTTGCTTCTAATGCATCTCTCTGCGTCATCAAAACTTCAAAATAATCCACTCTTGCCGATTTAAACAAATCGTTAGAAACGTCAATCGAAGTATTTAAAGCGTCAACTTGTTTCGATTTAAGATCGTAACCTTTTTGAAGATTCTCGATCTTAGACATTTGGTTTGACACTTCTAAATAAGCATTTAAAACTGTACGATCGTAATTGTATAATGCCTGAATCTGTCTTGCGTTGGCACTTGCAAACTCCGCTTTGATTGCATTTCTGTTAATCAAAGGCGCTACAAGATCTCCTGCCAATGAATATAAAAGCGATTCTGGCATGGTAAACAAATAAGAAGGTTTAAAAGCATTTACTCCAATTGCTGCAGTAATATCCAAAGAAGGGTAAAACTCAGCACGGGCAACTTTTACATCTAGTTTTGCTGCAACCAACTCTAATTCTGCTTGTTTAACATCAGGACGATTCTGTAAAAGTTGAGATGGAATTCCTGAACTTACTTGTGCTGGCAATAAACTCAAGAAGTTAGTACTGCTTGTTCTTTTGATTTCCTGCGGATATCTTCCTAGCAAAAAGTTGATTTTGTTTTCGTTTTCTTTTATCTGCTGTAAAATATCAAATTCTAAACTTTGTGAAGTTAAAACCTCTGCTTCAAATTTCTTAACTCCCAATTCTGTTGCTCGAGCCGCTTGCTTTTGAACTTTTACAATTTCTAAAGCATTAGTTTGCAATTTGATAGTCTGTTTTACAATATCCAATTGATTGTCTAAAGCCAATAATTCATAATAAGAATCAGCAACTTCGGCGATGAGGTTTGTAATTACAAAGTTTTTCCCTTCTACTGTAGCTAAATATCTGTTTAAAGCTGCTTTTTTAGAATTGCGCAATTTTTTCCAGATATCTACTTCCCAATTGGCGTAAGCAGCAATCGTGAAATCTCCTAACGGATCTGGTGTCTCAACACCCGGTTTAATCTCAGTTGTAGCATCACCCGCACCCTGGCTAGTATATCTACCTACTTTTTCTACTCCCGCTCCAGCACGTAAACCTGCTGTTGGCAATAAAAGACCTTTTTTTACACGAATATCATTCTTTGCAATTTCAATTTCCTGCAAAGTGATATTTAATTCTTGATTGTTTTTAAGAGCAGCATCTATTAAATCGACTAAATTTTGATCTTTAAAATAATCTTTCCAGTTTAATGCTGCTGTATTATTGTTTGCATCTTGCGTTTGAGCAGTTGCACCAAACGATTCAGGAACTGGAGTACTTGTAGTTACTGCTGCCTCAGGTGCAGGGGTTTTACACCCTGCAACTGCTAAACAAACAGCTAACGCAATACTATATTGATATGATTTAACTTTATACATGATTGTTATCAATTTCTTCTGTTAATGGATTTTCTAATTCATGTTTTACCAATTTGTATTTTTCAGCAATTTTGGCAAAAATGAAATACAAGCCTGGAATTACAAATACACCACAAATGGTTCCGATAAGCATACCTCCCGCGGCTGCAGTACCAATTGTTCGGTTACCAATTTTACCTGGGCCCGTTGCAAATGCAAGTGGCAATAAACCTGCAATAAAGGCAAATGAGGTCATCAAAATTGGACGGAACCTTGCTTTTGCTCCTTCCATTGCTGACTGTAAAACTGATAATCCTGCAGCATGCCTTTGTATGGCAAACTCTACAATCAGTACGGCATTTTTACCCAATAAACCAATCAACATTACCATGGCAACCTGAGCATAAATGTTGTTTTCTAATCCTGTTAATTTCAATAAAAGGAAAGCTCCAAAAATACCTGCTGGCAACGAAAGAATTACTGATAATGGCAGAATGAAACTTTCATATTGTGCCGCTAATACCAAGTAAACGAATCCTAAACAGATCAGGAATACCCAAATTGCTTGATTACCTTGAGCCACCTCATCGGCAGAAATACCTGCCCAGTCAATATCATATCCTCTTGGCAATTTTTCAGCAGCTACTCTCTGAATTACTTTAATCGCTGTACCAGAACTATAACCAGCAGCTGGAGAACCACTAATTTGTGTTGAGGTATACATGTTATGACGTGTAATTTCTGAAAGTCCGTACACTTTTTCTAATTTCATAAAAGCAGAAAAAGGAACCATTTCATCACGATCGTTTTTCACATATAATTTCAAGATATCATCTGGCTGTGCACGATATTCTGGTGAAGCCTGAACAATAACTTTATAGTTGATACCGAATTTAATAAAACTGATTTCGTAGTTACTTCCCACAAGAGTTGACAAAGTATTCATCGCATTTTCGATAGAAACCCCTTTTTGCTGCGCCAAGTCATTATCAACTTTCATCATGTATTGAGGGAAACTAGAGCTATAGAAACTAAATACGTTTGATAATTCTGGCTGTTTGTTCAATTCGGCAACAAAGTCATTGTTTACCTGCTCCATTCTCTTATAATCTACAGAACCAGTTTTATCTAGCAAACGAAGCTCAAATCCTCCAGCAGCACCATATCCTGGTACAGCAGGTGGTTGGAAAAACTCGATATTAGCTCCTGTAATATCTTTACATTTTTCTTCCATTTCATGCATAATCTCCACAACAGATTCTTTTCTGTCACTCCAGTCTTTCAAGTTAACCAAACACGTTCCTGAGTTGGCTCCTGTACCTTCAGACAGAATCTCATAACCCGCTAATGAAGAAACCGATTTTACTCCGTCAATATCTTCTGCGATTTTTTGAACTCTCTCAGCAATATTATTCGTTCTCTCTAAAGATGAACCTGGAGGTGTCTGAATTACCGCATAAAACATTCCCTGATCCTCATTCGGAATAAATCCTGAAGGAACCGAACTGCTTATTAAAAATGTTCCAATACAAAAAACTACAAGCGCTAAAATAGTAACCACTCTTCTGTCAACAATTTTACCTAATAAATGCTGGTATTTTCCTTGTGCTAAATTGAATTTTTCGTTGAAAGCATCAATAAATCTATTTGCAGGAGTTGGTTTTTTAGGCTGCCCGTGATTGTTTTTTAACATCATCGCACAAAGCGCTGGCGTCAATGTCAAAGCCACGATACCAGAAAGAATAATCGCCGTTGCCATAGTTACAGAGAACTGTCTGTAGAAAACTCCAACAGGACCAGACATAAACGCAACCGGAATAAATACCGCCGCCATTAAGAATGTAATTGCGATAATTGCACCTGCAATTTCATGCATGGCTTGTTTAGTCGCTTTAAATGGGGAGAGATGTTCTTCTTCCATCTTGGCGTGAACGGCCTCGATAACTACAATCGCATCATCGACGACGACTCCAATTGCTAATACTAAAGCAAATAACGTAATCAAGTTCAATGATATATCAAAGAATGTCATGAACACAAAAGTTCCTACCAACGATACAGGTACCGCAATTGCCGGAATAACCGTAGATCGCCAGTCTCCTAAGAAAAGGAAAACTACTAAACCTACCAGAATAAAGGCTTCAACCAAAGTGTGGATTACTTTTTCGATAGAAGCATCTAGGAATTTAGAAACGTCATACGAAATCTCATAATCCATTCCTTTTGGAAATCTTTGTTTGATTTTTTCCAATTTAGCTTTAACCTCTTCAATAACCTGATTCGCGTTACTTCCAAATGATTGTTTCAATACGATTGCTGCAGATGGTCTTCCATTCAAATTAGAATAGATATCATACATCGAGCTTCCAAATTCCACTTTAGCAACATCTTTCAATCTCAAAAGCTCACCATTCGGATTTGCTTTTACTACAATGTTCTCGTACTGTTCTTTTGTTGTAAAACGTCCAGAATATTTCAATACATATTCAAATGCTTGAGAACGTTTACCAGAACTTTCTCCCGTTTTACCAGGAGAAGCCTCCAAACTTTGACTTGATAATGCCTCCATTACCTCATCAGCAGAAATTTTATAAGCCAGCATACGGTCTGGTTTCAGCCAGATACGCATTGCATATTCACGTGTTCCTAAGATATCTCCAGAACCAATACCATTAACCCTTTTCAATTCAGAAAGTACGTTGATATCAGCATAGTTATACAAGAACTTCATGTCGGTATTTTTGTCTGTACTGTAAAGGTTCACGTACATCAACATACTTGGCACTTCTCGGGTAATTTTGATACCTTCACGAATTACCAAAGGAGGAAGTTTATTAGTAACAGAAGCCACACGGTTCTGAACGTTAATAGCCGCTTGATTAGGATCTGTACCTAAATTAAACACTACTTTAATTGTAGCTTCCCCGTCATTTCCAGCATCAGAAGCCATATATTTCATTCCTGGAACACCATTTAAGGCTCTTTCCAAAGGAATAACCACCGCCTTAACCATAAGCTCACCGTTAGATCCAGGATAATCTGCGGTAACATTCACCATTGGAGGTGAAATGGTAGGGAATTGTGTAATTGGTAAATTTAAAACCGACAACACCCCTAAAAAGACAATAATCAACGATATTACTATCGAAAGAACAGGTCTTTGAATAAATTTATTAAACATTTTTATATTTTTTAAATGATTAAACTTATTGAAGTTTAAAATGTTTTAAGTTTCAGTTTTCAAGTTTTGGGTTCAGTACGTAACTTGAAACCTGTCCCGATAACTATCGGGATGAAACTATTAAAACAAAAAACTATTCTGCTTTTAAGCGTAAATGATTGATTACTTCTTTAGGAGATTCGTAATCGAATTTAATCTTGTCGTTTTCTTTTACTTTTTGAACACCTTCAAGTAGGACTCTGTCGTTCTCTGTAATACCGCTTTTGATTACATACAAATCAGGAATTTCACCTGTGATGGTGATTTCTCTAGAACTAACTTTGTTGTCCTTACCAACTACAAAAACATATTTTTTATCTTGAATTTCGTAAGTCGCTTTTTGCGGAATTACAATAGCATTTTTAAGAGGAACATTCATTTGAACTTGTCCTGTTTCACCGTTTCTAAGTAATTTTCCAGAATTAGGGAATCTTGCTCTGAAAGCGATATTTCCTGTTTCGTTGTTGAATTCACTTTCGATAACTTCAACATTTCCTTTATCTTTAAAAAGTTCTCCGTTTGCCAAAACTAAATTCACTTTGTTATCTGCACGATCTTTAATATGCGTTTCATAACTGATGTATTCTGGCTCAGAAACATTAAAATAAGCAAACATCTGACTGTTGTCTGAAAGGCTTGTCAACAATTCGCCTTCATCGATTAAACTTCCTAGTTTTAAAGGAATACGGTCGATTGTTCCGTCAAACGGAGCTCTAATTTCTGTGAATGATAAATGAAGTTTTGCCAATGCAACTTCAGCTTTTGCAGATTGCAATTTTGCTTGAGCTACACTTAATTCGTTTTTAGAAACGATATTTTTATCAGCCAGTAATTTTGAATTTTGTAATTCAATTTCTACTGATTTCTGTTCTGACTGCGCTTTTAATAATTCTGCCTGATACATGTTTGGCATAATTTTAAACAACAGTTGTCCTTTTTTTACAAACTGTCCTTCGTCAACATATATATTTTGTAAAAACCCTTTTTCTTGGGCGCGAAGTTCGATATTACGAACCGATCTAATTTGTGAAACGTATTCTTTAGTAAACGAAGTATCAATTCTAACCGGATTAGTAACGGTAAATTTTTCAACTTCTTCTTTTTCTTCTTTTTTAGATGTGCAGCTCGTTAAGCACACCAAGGCCATTAAGCCTGTGAAAACAATGATTTTTTTCATGATTTAGTTTGGAAATTAAGCGATTGAATGCTTTGGAATAAAAATTCCTTTTGGATGTTAAAATGCATCAGTCAGCCTTAGTCCAGACCATAACTTTCATATAAGCGGAAGTAGAAAAAATATACAACAGCAAGATACGCAGAGATCAAAACTCAGGTAACCGATGTATACTTTAGAATCAAATTCTTAATACTCGTTGAGTAATATAGATAGGATTTGAATGCCCAAATATAGGCGCAGAAAATTTTAAACGATTAGAATCATTCGCTGCAGACTGATCTGAAAGTGCCAGATACAAAGTGTCTACCAAACTATACGAAGCAGTAAAATATTTGTTCGTAAGTAAATCAACATCTTCGCCACCAACAAGATCTTCTTCTAAATCAATATCTGTAGCTTCTTCAATTGTTGAAGTCCCACGATCTTGATTAGTAAATTTAACTCTGTGTTTTTGTAGATGATGGTGATTATGAGGACCAAAAGTATTTGCATTCAAATATTGGCCTCCGCCAAACAGAAGCATATTCATGAATACTAAAAATACTATTAACTTTCTCATTTCGGTGCGAAAGTAATAAAAGAATTAAAACAAAAAAAGATTTTTTAACAAGCTTTAACAGTTACATAAAATGAAAACGTTTTCGGTAACTTTTTATATGAAGATTAGATGAAGAAAAGCAACATCCGATTCAAAAAATGCAATATAAACAACTACAAAACAAATATTTATACAAACAAAAAAATTACTTTTCTATAGCTTAATTTCCATTATTGTAAATTCCTGTCCAGCTTTGACAAATGTTTTATGAGTATCTGTAAGTCCCATTTTTTCATAAAAAGACTTTTTGTTGCTTCTGGCATTACACCAAACTTTTTGCAAATCTTTACTTTTTGCAAATTCCAAAATATATTTTAAGAGATAAGACGCAATTCCTCTTCCCTGATATTCTTCTAAAGTAGCCAGTTTTCTAAACTGCATTTCTTTCCCTTCAATAAAACAAGAAACTATAGAAACTAATTGATCATCTTCAAAAACTCCAAAATGAAATCCAGCATTGTCTTCGTCTAACTTTACAAATTCAAAAGGCTGTTCTGGCCACATTACTTCATGACGAATCTGCCAAGTATCTGATGCTTTTATTGCTTTAATTTCCATAAGTATCTATTAAATCTTTCCAAAAATAATTCATTTTAATCTGATTAGAAAAAGTAAAACAAAAATCAGACATAACTAACTATCAAAACTTTACATAAAAATAAATCAGACAAATCATTCAATTCTAATCTATTATGTTTATTTTTATAGAACCAAAATCAAACAGCTTCCGTTATGAAAAAATTCTTTTTAGCAGCATTTTTATGTATTTGTGCCAATGGATTTGCGCAATTAATACAAATAGGACCGCAATTTTCGACCAATATTACTTCTGTCGATGCAAAAAATTTCAGCTCCGACCATACGAATACAGGAATTGGCTTTGCCGCTTTTGCTCGAGTAAATCTTACCGTTTTTTATGCGCAAGGCGAATTTGGTTATGCCCAAAGTAATTTCAGCGTTTTTCAAGACGGAAGAGGAGAAACCGAATTTAAACTGTCTGGAACCGATGCTACTTTAATTGCCGGTTTTAAAATCATTCCGCTTGGAAAAATAGGTAATGTAAGAGTTTTTGCGGGATACAATTGGAAGAATTATTCAGACATAAGCAGCAATAATAATCTAAATTCTATTGCTTTTGAAAGAAACAATCACAGTATACTTGGAGGTGTTGGAGTCGATGTTTGGAGACTTACTTTTGATATAAGGTATCTTGCAGGACTTAGTGATATAGATGCTTCTAATGGAGAAATTAAAACTGGAGTAACAAACTTTTCGCTAGGATTTAAATTTTTATAAAACATAAAGCCATAAAAAAAGGGAATCAGTTGATTCCCTTTTTTTATTATATTTTAACGTAATAACTTTCCTCGTTATCATTTTTTATCTTCTCGACTCCGTTTTCAGTTTTAACAGCTACATTAATAACATGCAATATGTTTGCTTTTTCATTAATACTGCAGTTCCAAACTGTTCCATCTGAAAGAATAATTTCTGAGAATACTGACACTGTCGCACTATTGTCATTGTAAACTAAATTTTCTGTTTTTAGAAGTTTCTTTACTTTCGTCTTTTTATCTACTTCATAAAACAATATTTCGTTTTCTTTAATTTCGATCAATTCATCAAAACTAGATTGACTACTGTCTGGCGATGCTGTTGTTGACCAAACTGGTTGACTTCCTGTTCTTTCCCAAGTTCCAATAACGTTGCTTAAAATTTCTTTTCTCAACAGTCCGCGCAAAGTATCTACTTTATTAACAGCATCTTTTCCAATCTCATTGTCTGGTTTAATTTTAGCTGCTAAAGAGAATAAATCTATTGCCTTGGCAAAATCGGCTTTTTTGTAGTAGGAAACTGCTAATTCGTATTTACTTTTTTGAAATGCGGTTTTTTGATCATTTTGTCCAAAGAACTGGAATGTATTTAACAATACAATAAGTACAAAAATATTTTTCATTGGGGGGCGTGGTATTTTCTTAGTATTCTGCAAACCTAGTCTATTTTAGAGAAATATTCCTATATTTCTCTATATTTTAGACATTTTTAATGTTTTTCAAAAAAATAAAGCTGCTTTATTAAATAAAGCAGCCTTATTTTTTATTTTATTAAAATTTAAATAATTATTTAACATTTAAAATATTATTTTCGGGAGTTGCATCCATAAAAATACCTCCATCTAACTGAATTTGGGCTATTTTCTTTGCACTTTTCAGAATTATTTTGGCTGTTTTTTGATTTTTCTCCCAAATTGCCGGCGTTTGATGAAGTGTGACTTTCGATTTATCAGCGTAAGTAATAATAACATCAAATGGAATTGCAAAACCTCCAATATTATCTATTGTTATAGTTTTTTTATCAGCAGAAATACCTTTTACAGTGATATCTAAATAGTTGTTGGTAAAAAACCAATTATTAAAAAACCAATTTAAATTCTTGCCTGTTGCAGTATTAAACGAATTAAAATAATCCCATGGAATTGGATGCTTTCCATTCCAATTATCCATATAAGTATGTAAGGCCTTCTTAAACAAATCGTCTCCTAACAGGTCTTTCAAAGCCAAATAAGAAAGAGAAGCCTTACCGTAAGAATTGTTTCCATAACCTGCTCCAGAAACCTGTGTAGACATTGTTATAATGGGCTGATCTTGTTCTGAAGATCGATCGTTTATATAATGCTTTACTCTGAATTCTTTATAAAAATTATCCGCAGCTTCTTTGCCATGTTCGGCAATTCCGATTAAATATTCAAAAGTTGTCGCCCATCCTTCGTCCATAAATGCGTAACGCGTTTCATTGATTCCCATATAAAAAGGGAAATAAGTATGTGCTACTTCATGATCTTGAACTAACTGTGCAAAAATAGGATCGCCCATTTGCGAGTCGTTGCACATCATTGGATATTCCATATCGGCAAAACCTTGAAAAGCCGTCATTTTTGAAAACGGATACGGAACTCCCGGCCAGTTGTTAGAAAACCAATCTAAAGCATATTGATTGTTCTTTACAGAGTTCACAAAATCTGTTCCTTTAACATCGTAAGCCGCCTGAACGCTCGCACGACGATTTGTTTTCTTGTCGACAACAACACTGCTAGCATCCCATAAATAATGGTCGCTTAAACCAAAACATACATCGGTTATATTTTTAGCTTCAAACTTCCAGACATTCCAATCATATTGTTTCGTTACGATACCGCTTTTCATTTCCTGCTCGTTTGCAATATGCAGAATTTCATCTGTCGTGTATGATTTTTTCAAACGTGAAGCAAACTCAGGCTGTAAAACCTCATCTGGATTCAATAAATCTCCTGTTGCATAAACAACATAATTTTTGGGTGCTTTTACAGAAAAAACATAATCATTAAAATCATTATAAAATTCTTGACGATCTGTATGAGGTAATCTATCCCAGCCATTGTAATCGTCAAAAACAGAAACACGAGGATAACTATACGCTACAAAAAAAGTAGTTTCGTCAATCTGTCCTTCACGCCCACTCTCTTTAGACAAAGGATAATTCCACTGAATATTTATAGTAGTTTTTGAATGCGGTAAAATCGGTTTTTGCAATTTCACATTTCCAACCGTTCCCCATTTTCTAGCATCTTCTTTGTATACTTCATTTTCAACTTTTAATGAAGTAATTGTTAATCCGTCGCTTAAAAAATCTTCGCTCACATCGTTTCCACGAGACGAAGTAGGTTTATGAAGATTATTTACAAAACGAATAGCCAAGTTTCTTAAAGTATCTTTACTATTGTTTTCATAAATAATGGTTTCTGTACCCGTAACCAATCTGGCTTTAGGGTCTACTGAGATTTCCATATTGTACTTTCCACGGTTCTGCCAATAGTTTACGCCAGGTTTTCCGTCTTTAGAACGTGTTCCGTTTTCGTAGGCTTTTTTTATATTTCGCGGCATGTAAAGCTCTTGAGCAATAGTATCTTGGGCAAAAAGAACGAATGCTATTAATGCAAATTGCAAAAATCTCTTTTTCATATGTGATTCTTAGGTCTTTAAATTGTTTGGTATATATGACTGCTGCTTGGCAACAATGTTACAAATTTAATTATTAATTGTTAATGGTGAATTGTGAAATGCGAGTCGTGAAATGTAAAATGCGAAAAACCTTTATTTCACATTTCACATTTCACAAAAAAGAAAAACCGTCTATCACCTAAAGCAACAGACGGCATCTACAATTAATATATAACCTGAAGACTACAAAATATAATCAGTATTAATAAAATTCGATTCTTTGCTGTTAAGCAATTCCTGCAGAATCTCATTATTATAATCAATATCTTTTGAAGCTACAAACGTACGAATTGAGAAAGAGCGCAAAGCATCTGGAATACTCAAAGTTCCTACAGCAGAATCTTTTCTTCCTGTGAAAGGGAAAGCATCTGGACCTCTTTGGCAAGAGCTATTTAAGTTTACTCGACAAACTAAGTTAACTAGAGCATCAATTAACGGAGCAAGTGTTTTTATATCTTTTCCAAATAAACTTACTTGTTGTCCGTAATTTGATTCTGCCATATCTTTCAATGGTTCTTTAATATCTTTAAAAGAAAGTACAGGAACAACAGGCCCAAATTGTTCTTCGTGATAAACACGCATTTCTTTGTTTACTGGATATAAAACTGCTGGAAAAATATAATTATCAGTATGTTTTCCTCCTTTTTCATTAATCACTTTTGCTCCTTTGTGAAGAGCGTCATCAATTAAACCTTGAATATATTTTGGTTTATCTGTTTCTGGAAGCGGCGTTAATGAAACTCCTTTTTCCCACGGATTTCCAAAAACCAAACTGTCTACTTTTTCAGCAAAACGTTTGTTGAATTCTTCCGAAATTGATTCGTGAACATACAACACTTTTAGAGCCGTACAACGCTGTCCGTTAAAAGATAAACTTCCTGTGATACATTCCTGAATAGCCAAATCCAAATCAGCATCTGGTAGAATAATTGCTGGATTTTTAGCTTCTAAACCTAAAATTAAACGCAATCTGTTTTTGTTAGGGTGCTGATCCTGTAAAGCAATCGCCGATTTACTGTTTCCAATTAATGCCAAAACATCAATTTTTCCAGATTTCATTATTGGAGAAGCCACTTCACGTCCTCTACCATAAACAATATTAATTACACCTTTTGGAAAACTGCTTCTGAAAGCTTCCAACAATGGCGAAATACATAAAACACCATGTTTAGCAGGTTTGAAGATTACAGTATTTCCCATAATCAAAGCTGGAATCAACAATGAGAAAGTTTCGTTTAAAGGATAATTATACGGGCCAAGACATAAAACCACTCCAAGAGGCCCACGGCGAATCATGGCGTTTACACCTTGCACTTTTTCAAAATGTGAACTACGACCGTTTAATTCCTTGTAGCTTGCAATGGTATCGTAAATATATTCTACCGTTCTGTCGAATTCTTTTTGCGAATCTCCAAGGTTTTTTCCAATTTCCCACATCAAAAGTTTTACTACTTCTTCACGGGTTTCTTTCATTTGTTTCACAAATTTTTCCATGCATTTAATGCGATCCACTACTTTCATAGTTGGCCATAAACCTTGGCCCATATCGTATGCATTGGTAGCAGCTTCGACAACTTCTGCTGCTTCTTTTTCTCCCATAAAAGGGATAGATCCTAATAAAGTAGGCGAATACTTTTCAGTTGAAGAAATAGTAGAAAACACAGGTGTGGTTTGCCCTGTCCATTGTTTCAATTCTCCATTTACAAGATAAGTATCTTGATTTATCAAACTTTTAATCTGATATTCTTCTGGTATAAAACTCATAATTTGGTTATTTAATGGTCTGGTAATTCATTTTCAAAAGAAAAAAGAGGCTTTTTTAGTGCCTCTTCTTCTTTTATGGTTGTACTGTTTCGCCTTCCCAATCCAGGATTCCTCCAAGCAGATTGTAGGCGTTTTCGATACCCAATTCGTTCATAATCTGACACGCTTTTGCGCTTCTAGCTCCAGAACGGCAGTATACGTAATAATTTTTATTTTTGTCTAATTCTTCGATTTCATAGATAAATGCCTGCCCTTTATTGATATCAATATTTAGAGCATTCTCAATGTAGCCGTCATTAAATTCGTCTTCAGTTCTTACATCAAGTATAACTGCATTTTCGTCAGTCTCTAACTGAGCAACCCAATCTTCTTGTGATAAATTCATAATAAAATGTGTTTTTGTAAAATTACGACGTTTCTCCATATGAAAAACGTACCAAATGCGATTTCGATTATTATTCTCAGAAAACGTTTTAGAGAAAGTATTATAATCAGTGAATTACAAATTTAGTTACTATTTTCAAAAATTCAGCCTACAAAATCGATAGAAAATAGGATTTTTTCATTTATATAAAATTAATCTTAAATCTAGTTTTCTGATAATTATTCCCATCTCAAACCCTTATCTTTGCAATCAATCATATATTTTTATTCGATTTTGATAAAAATATTCGCCACGAATTACACGAATTCTCACGAATTAATTGTTTTGAATTAATGCAATTGGCGGCAAAAAAATCTACAATATGCAGCATTCATTAAAAACCATTTTTCCTAATTTCTCTAACGAGCTTATCGCTACAATAGAAGAAAACGGAAGTCTTCAGGATTTTGAAACCGGAACCATTTTAATGCGCACCGGACAGTATATTAAAAATACAGTTTTGATTATTAAAGGTAAAATCAAAATCTATCGCGAAGGAGAAGATGGCGGAGAGTTTTTAATGTATTATCTACAGCCAGGGCAAGCCTGTGCTATCTCGATGATCTGTACTGCCAAAAGCGAAAAAAGTCAGATTATGGCAAAAGTCGTAGAAGATGTTACCGTGATGATGATTCCGTTGCAATTGATGGACAAATGGATGATGGAACATAGAAGTTGGTACGAATTTGTAATTGAAACCTACAGAAGCCGTTTTGAAGAAGTTCTCGAAGTGGTTGATAATATTGCTTTCCGTTCTATGGATGAAAGATTAGAGTTTTACCTAAAACGTCATTCCGATGCTTGCGGCTGTTCTGAGGTAAATCTCTCACACCAAGAAATCGCAACCGAATTGAATACTTCGCGTGAAGTGGTTTCCAGATTACTCAAAAAAATGGAACAGCGAGGTTTAGTCAAACTCAACAGAAACCAGATTGAGTTATTGAAATAGTTTTTTTTTAGCCACAGATTAAAAGGATTATTAGGATTTCTTTTTATTAAGAATGGAAAAATCCATCTAATCCTTTTAATCTGTGGCTAAAATATTTTCTCTTGTCAGGCTGAGCGAAGTCGAAGCCCCGCAAAGCATTTCGGCTTCACTTAATGTGACAAAATAATTCGTGAAAATTCGTGAATTCGTGGCGAAAAAAAAGCTTCTGTGATAAATGTTACTGTAGGATTCTAATTTCCGAGGCAACTTTGCATTAAAATAAATGCAATGGAATATTTAGGATTTTTTGCCTCAATCATAATCGGAATCTCGCTTGGCTTAATTGGTGGTGGCGGTTCTATTTTGACTATTCCAATTTTAGTTTATTTATTTGCAGTAAATCCTGATCAGGCTACTTCTTATTCTTTATTTATTGTCGGATTAACAGCATTGTTTGGAAGTTACAGCCATTATAAAATGGGGAATCTAAAACTGAAATCGGCATTGTATTTTGCTATTCCTTCTGTTATTTCAATTTTGATAATCCGTGAAGTAATCTTTCCCCAGATTGCATCAACATTGTTTTCTGTTGCTTCTTATACCGTTTCAAAAGATTTTCTTATTATGATTATCTTTTCCATTTTAATGATTACAGCAGCTATTTCTATGATTAAAAAAAATCAGCCCGAAATAACAGCAGTAGAAACCAATTATCCGCAACTTAGCTTAATTGGCTTTTTGGTCGGAATCGTAACTGGATTTCTAGGCGCTGGCGGCGGATTCTTGATTATTCCTGCGTTGCTTTTTTTCGCCAAACTGCCCATGAAACAAGCCGTTGGCACTTCTCTGTTAATCATTACCATAAATTCGTCAATAGGTTTTGTCGGAGATTTATACATTGGAACACCTATAAATTATACTTTTCTTTTAAGCGTTTCTGCAATGGCCTTAATCGGAATGATAATTGGAAGCCAACTTTCTAAAAAAATAGACGGCACAAAATTAAAACCTCTTTTTGGATGGTTTGTCCTCGTTATGGGATTTTATATCATTGCCAAAGAAGTTTTATTCTAACCGTAATCTCCAAGAACTTTTATTTAGTTTCACTTGTAGAGTAATCTTTGTCAAAGTTTAAAACTTTGACAAAGATGAAACTAAAACCTTCAAATCTCTCCAAACTTATCTTTATAACGTTCCAGTTCAATTTCGGTTCTCGAAAGCAGTTTTTCTAGCAACTGAATTTTGTCTTCATAAAGCTCTTTAAGAACCGAAGAATTATCGGCATTAATCAAAATACTGCCGTTATTGTTTCCTGTTATTTTGTTGTAATTATTAAAATATTTATCGTAATCAAAACTAATTATATCCTCAACGCTGACATCTAAAATCCTTCCTATTTCAACCAATTTTTCGTAACTCAAAGAAGTCTTTCCTTTTTCAATTTTACTGTAACCCGCCTGAGTTACACCTAACCTTTCTGCCATATATTCTTGAGTATAATTTTTTAACTCTCTAATGTTTCTAATCTTGTTTTTAATTGTTGTGGCCATAATTTTTTAATCTGATTTGGGGTCATGTATAGTTAAAACAGCCAGCCGTTAAATTACAACGGCTTAACTACACTTATTTTTGGGTATTATTATTATTGAAGCTTCATCAATAAAGAAATATGATAAGCATTTTTGTTAATTCTTTCTTTTTGTAATGAAATAACCGTACATCAAAGCTGCCATTATGAAAACAAAGTCATAACGGGAAATAGTAAATTCAAACATTTCTGATTTTTTTTTGTTAGGCAGTTCTTTTTACATTTCTTTCAAACTGAAGATCTAAATAGTAATCGATCTGTTTTCCAACCAATATACGGTCCTCTGGTGCTATTTTAGTTTTAATTTCTTTTTGGTAAATATCTTTAACAAAAAGAAAATACACAAACTCAGTTTTATCATTAAACCTCATTGCAATAATAAAAGCATAGCATAAAATTGATGGAATAATATAATAGAGATCCATTATATTAGAAAATAGCATACAATAATATGCAGCAGCAGTTACGGCGATAAAAGCGCCATTTTCAAGAAAATACTTTTTCTTTTTTTTGAGCAGTCCAAGTTCTTTAATTTCGTCAAATTGATACTGCCAGTTTTTAGATTTATAACGAAATCTAACCTCATCGGAAAAAATTGTTAAAGGCATAATTAAGTAGGTAAAATAGCTTTACGCTTTTAGTAAAAATGAATTGCTAAAAATTTTTTAGGGGGAAAAAATTCTTAGATACGCAATATTAAGCATTAACTGCTTTTTTTTCTTACAGTACAGCTTATAGAATATAACTATCAGTTGTAATTAAATCTTTCGTAAAAATTATCATACACTTTTAACTGCCAAAATATATTTATTTTTAAAAGGCAATAATTTGGGCGTTTCCTTCGGCCGGGCTATCCGCTTGTATCTTTTCCTTGCTAAAGAAGCAAGAAAAAGGATACCGCTCCTATCCCTAACGCAATATCGGGTCAAATGATCTTTTCGGTTTTAATATTTCCAATCAATTGCCTCCAGTTTTAACTGGAGGTAAAAAACATTTTAAAAAAAGGCTTTAGCCAAAACCGCAAAGTTTGGCTAAAGCCCAATTCAAATTCAAACAAAAAACCTCCAGTTAAAACTGGAGGCAATTCATATAGAATTTGTGAAAATTTGTGAAATTCGTGGCAAACAAAAAAATCAATGTTCCCCATACCCAATATCATCCATTTTCCCGCTAAAAACACGATATTGAATAATAAAATAAATAATCACGAGAAACAAAGCGATAAAAAACCAGCTCAAGCCAGCATTCAATCCGTATTCGTGAGCGGCGGTATTATATATCGTTAAAGACGGATTCACTTTATTGGTTGAAGGCAAAACATTTGGAAAAATCGAAACTGCTGTTGAGGCAAATCCTCCAACTAAAAACAAAGTCGAAAACAGAAATCCGTGACCGTCTTTTTTGAAGGAACGAACTTTGAACAATCCTGCAATTCCGACAAAAGTCATTAAAGGAAAAAACCAAAGAATTGGATTTTCGACGAAATTATGAAAGGGTTTCGGCTCGATAAAGTGCCAAATTCCCAAAGAAATAAAGACCAAAATCAACAGAACAAAGTTCAGTCTAAAAACTACATTTTTCAATTTCGGATTCAGCGCAGAATTTGTTTTATAAATAATCCAGTTTGCACCGTGAATCGTTAATGCGACAACACTCACGATTCCTAAGAAAAGCGTAAACCAGTCAATAATTCCCAATTCATCTGCTTGCGGACTAAAAGTAGGATTCCATAAAGGCAAAAAGAAAAAATGCGCTTCTTGCGTAGAAACTCCATTCTGAACCATTCCTAGATTAACACCGCGAACGATATTTCCTAAAGCAATTCCGAAGAAAAGAGCCAAAAGCAAACTCGCGATTCCGAAAGCTTTATCCCAAATGCTTTCCCACATGTGATTGTGAATTTGTCCGCGCATTTCCAATCCGATCGCACGGAAAATCAAAAGCCATAAAATCATAATCAAAGGCAGATAAAATCCGCTGAAAGATGATGCATATAAAGTCGGAAAAGCAAAAAACAAAACTCCTCCAGCTGCAATCAGCCAAACTTCATTGGCATCCCAAAACGGACCAATGGCATTGGTGATTGCTTTTTTATCTTTTTCTGTATCAGCAAAAAATAAATGAATAATTCCTGCACCAAAATCGTAACCGTCCAAAACTAGATAAACGGCCAGAATTCCCATTAAAACTACGTACCAAAAAAATTCCATACTTATATTTTTTCTGTTGAAAGTTCCACATGACGCGGACCTTTATTGATAATTTTTCCAACTAAAAGTAAAAACAGCATTCCCAGTAAAAGGTATAAACCAATAAAACCAAGTAGCGTAAATAAGGTATTTCCTGATGAAACCGTCGGTGAAGCTCCGGCTGCTGTTCTCAATAAATTGTAAACTAGCCAAGGCTGTCTTCCTAATTCTGCGGTATACCAACCCGTTGTATTGGCAATGTACGGAAACGGCATCATGAACATTAGAGACCATAAAATCCATTTGGTTTCAAACAATTTCCCTCTAATTAATTGAAAAAGCGAAAGCACCATCAATCCAATAAAAACTGTTCCGAGTCCGACCATAATATGATAGGCATAATACAAACCAGAAATATTGGTTGGGTGCAAGTCTTCTTCAAACTGATCTAAACCTTTTATTTCCTGATCCCAGTTTCCATAAGTCAGGAAACTTAGAATGTTTGGAACAGCGATTTTATTATCCAGTTTTTTATCTTTTACATCGGGCTGACCGATTAAGACAATTTCTGAACCTTTCTTTTCGGTATGAAAAATTCCTTCCATCGCAGCAAAAGTTACCGGTTGGTATTTCACTACATTTTTAGCCAGTAAATCTCCTGTTGGAACAGCCACAATGACACTCGAAATCAATCCGAAGATTACTCCCGTTTTAAGGAATAATTTCCCGAAATCAACATTCTTTTTACTTAAAATATAGAAAGCTCCAATTCCAGCCACAACAAAAGAACTCGTTACCAAAGAAGCGGCTTGATTGTGCAAATACGAAGGCCAAAGCCAAGGATTTAAGAATAAAGCTTGAAAATTATTTAGAACAAATTTTCCATCTTCGAGGATTTCATAACCAACTGGATTCTGCATCCAGGAATGTGTGGCAATAATTAGGTAACCACTCGCCCAAGAACCAATCATGATTAGCAATCCCGTTACAAAATGCCATTTATGCCCGAGAAGTTTTTCTCCGAACAAAAATAATCCAAGAAAAGAAGATTCGAGAAAGAAAGAGAACATTCCTTCCATTGCCAGCGTCTGACCAATGATTCCGCCAGTTAATTCAGAGAATTTTGCCCAATTGGTTCCAAATTGAAACTCCATCGGAATTCCCGTTACAACGCCCATTGCAAAATTGAGGGCGAAGATTTTCATCCAGAAATGGGTGGCGTGATTGTATTGTTCGTCTTTAGTCTTGAGATATTTCCACTTGAAGTACACAATGATCAACGAAAGACCCATTGTAAGTTGCGGAAAAAGATAATGAAAAGTGATCGTGAAGGCAAATTGCATTCGATCATAAAAGAGCATTTCTTCCATAATGGTAATTTGTTTATGAAGTTCCACAAATTTAACCATTAGAACCCGAATTAACCTCCTTTAAAAAAAGTTTATCACCCGATATTTGTTAAACTTTTCAACAATTTAAAGGGTAGAAATGACACTTGTCATTTTTTGAGTTAGGTACAGTTTGTCATTTCGAACGAAGAGAGAAATCTTCGCAAGAAGCTCGACAAAGATTTGACTTTCGTTACGGAGTTACTTGCGAAGATTTCTCCTTCGTCGAAATGACAAGATTACATATAGATTTACATGATCAAAAACATAACCCGTGGTTTCAACCACGGAAACGTATCGTGAATATGCATGAGTTCCTGCGGTTGAAACCGCAGGCTATGTTTGATTTTGATTGCTTGGCACTATTAGTTATTTCTCTAAAATACCTTTCTGAACACTTTCATTAATCAAACCTTCGGCATAATTCCATAATGATTCTGAACCATTTTTAATGACGCTTTTCTTTTCGTAAACTTTATCGTATTTCACTCCAAACTCTTTCCAAGTTCCGCCGTTGTTTGATGTATTTTGCAGCAAAGGCTCTAATCTGTCCATTGATCTTGCAAATTTGGCTTCGTTAGTTTCTCCTGCTTCAAATTCTTCCCAGATTGCAATTAGTTCTTTGGCTTGCTTTTCTGGCAGTAATCCAAAAATTCTATTTGCGGCTAAACGTTCTTCATCTGTTTTGTCATGACTTTTTACAGTATCATAAATAAAAACATCGCCTGCATCAATTTCGACAATATCATGAATCAAAACCATTTTTACGACTTTCAAAACATCAATCGGTTCATTGGAATGTTCTGCCAAAACAATTGCCATCAAGGCCAAATGCCAGCTGTGTTCTGCATCATTTTCGCATCGGTCGCTGTTGAACAATTTTGTCTTGCGCTGAATGTATTTTACTTTATCAATTTCTTTTATAAAAGCAATTTGATCTATTAAGTCCTGTGTGTTCATTTTCTTTTTTGTTTTAAAATGACATTCGTCATACGCAAAATTAAAGCTTAAAGCGTAATTGCTCAACTTAAAATTAAGTTATCTCAATCGAATATGGCAAACTGCGCTTTTTTTTACATAAAAACCTAATTTCTGTAACATTAGTCACCTATTTTTTTAAAAAACAAAGTTACCTTTGTAACCCATCATTTTACAATATCTATCATGAAAATAGAACAAATTTACACCGGATGCCTTGCTCAAGGTGCATACTATATCACTTCAAATGGTGAAGCGGCCATTATTGATCCGCTTAGAGAAATTCAGCCTTATCTGGATCGTTTAGAGCGTGATGGCGTTAAACTAAAATATATTTTTGAAACGCATTTTCACGCCGATTTCGTTTCAGGTCACGTTGATTTAAGCAAAGAAACTGGAGCTCCAATTGTTTACGGACCAAATGCTGCCTGCGAATTTGACTGCATTTCTGCAAAAGACGGACAGGAATTTAAAATCGGAAAAATAACCATTAAAGTTTTGCACACTCCTGGACATACTATGGAAAGCACTACTTTTTTACTGATTGATGAAAACGGGAAAGATCACGCTATTTTTTCTGGTGATACTTTATTTATCGGAGATGTTGGACGTCCAGATTTAGCGCAAAAAGCAGCTGGAATGACACAAGATCAATTGGCTGGAATTTTATATCATTCGTTAAGAGATAAAATCATGACTTTGGCTGATGACGTAATCGTTTATCCAGCGCATGGTGCAGGAAGCGCCTGCGGAAAAAACATGAGCAAAGAAACTGTTTCTACTATTGGAAATCAAAAAGCGACCAATTATGCTTTGCGAGCTAATATGACCGAAGAAGAGTTCATCAAAGAAGTAACTGACGGTTTATTGCCTCCTCCTGCCTATTTCAGCATGAATGTCGCGATGAACAAAGGTGGTTACGAAAGCTTTGAAACTGTTTTAAACAACGGAATGAAAGCTATAAACGTAAAAGATTTTGAAGCTGTAGCTGAAGAAACTGGCGCTTTAATTCTAGATACCAGAAGTGCTGTCGATTTTAGTAAAGGATTTATTCCACAGTCTATCAATATTGGAATCAATGGTGATTTTGCGCCGTGGGTTGGAACTTTAATTGCCGATGTAAAACAGCCAATTATATTGGTTACCGCCGCTGGCATGGAAGAAGAAACGGTAACTCGTTTAAGCCGTGTAGGTTTTGATACGATTATTGGACATTTGGAGGGAGGTTTTGAAGCTTGGCAAAATGCAGGTTTCGAAGTTGATACTGTAAATAGAATTACAGCAGAGCAATTTGCCAATGAATTTAAACTTGGCGAAGACAAAGTAATAGATATTCGTAAAGAAACAGAATACGAAGCAGAACATATTGACGATGCTTATAGCAAACCCCTAGCTTATATTAATGATTGGGTAAAAGACATTAATCCCAATGAGCATTTTTATCTGCATTGCGCAGGCGGTTACAGAAGCATGATAGCAGCTTCTATACTTCAAGCAAGAGGTTTCAGAAATTTCTCTGAAGTTGAAGGCGGTTTTGGAGCGATTTCTAAAACCAATGTCCCTAAATCAGATTTCGTATGCCAAAGCAAAACTCTCAATTAGATTTTTGCCACAGATTAAAATGATTAACACAGATAATAAATTTAATATATAATTAGCTTGCAGATTTACAGATTACAAAGAAAAAATCCTTTTTAATCTGTGAAATCTGTGGCAAAAAAACTAACAAATGAGTTTATTAGAAATAATAAGAGAACCATGGCCTTGGTACGTTGCAGGCCCGCTGATTGGATTAACTGTTCCAATTTTATTAATTATCGGAAACAAGTCTTTCGGGATTAGTTCTTCTCTTCGTCATATTTGTGCGGCTTGTATTCCCGCGAATATTTCGTTTTTTAAATACGACTGGAAAAAAGAAAGCTGGAATTTATTCTTTGTTTTAGGAATATTTCTAGGCGGTTTTATCACTGCTCATTTTTTATCGAATCCAAATCCTGTGGAGATTGCTCCTGAATTATCAGAGAAATTAGCCACCTACGGCATTACAGATCATAGTGGTTTAGTTCCTGCACAATTATTTTCTTGGGAAAGTTTATTAACGCTTCGCGGATTTATCATGATTGTCGTGGGCGGATTTTTAGTAGGCTTCGGAACTCGTTACGCTGGCGGATGCACAAGCGGACACGCGATTATGGGATTATCAAACTTACAATGGCCTTCATTGGTAGCTACTATCTGTTTTATGATTGGCGGTTTTGTAATGGCACTTTTGATTTTACCTTATATTCTTTCACTTTAAAATTTCAAAAATGAATTTAGAAAATAAAAATATAGACGGCGAAGGAATCAACGCAAGCCAGAAAAAAGAAACTGTATTAGGAAATCTTAAGTATTTAATCGTTGGAATCTTTTTCGGAATTGTATTTGTAAAAGCAGAAATCATCAGCTGGTTTCGTATTCAGGAAATGTTCAATCTAGAGTCATTTCACATGTATGGCGTAATTGGATGCGCTGTTGTTGTTGGATTAATATCGGTACAATTGATTAAAAAATTCAACATCAAAACTCTTGATGGCGAAAAAATCGAAATTCAGCCAAAAACTTTTAATAAAGGACAAATTTACGGCGGATTACTATTCGGTTTCGGATGGGCAATTACTGGAGCTTGTCCAGGTCCGCTTTTTGCTCAAATTGGCACAGGCGCTACTGTAATTGTAGTTACTTTATTAAGTGCAATTGCTGGAACTTGGGTTTATGGTTTGATTAAAGATAAATTGCCTCATTAATTTTTTATAAAGTAAATCCAAAAATGAATTCTACAGAACAGTTAGTATTACGAAAAGCAGCTCTTTCTGAAGTACCTGCAATTTGGGAAATACTGCAAGATGCAATTGAACAAAGACGATTAGACGGAAGCACGCAGTGGCAAGATGGTTATCCGAACGAACTTTCTATTAAAAGCGATATCGAAAATGGTTACGGATATGTTTTTACAGAAGATGAATCGATTCTGGCTTATGCGGCTATTATTTTTGATAAAGAGCCTGCTTACGAAAATATCGAAGGCAAATGGCTTACTGATGGCAATTATACTGTTGTGCATCGTGTAGCCGTTTCGAAATTGGCAAAAGGAAAGGGGATTGCAACAAAATTATTCCAAAGCATTGAAGGCTTATCTGTCGAAAATAAAATTTACAGTATAAAAGTAGACACAAACTTCGATAATACTCCGATGTTGAAAATTTTAGATAGATTAAAATATACGTATTGCGGAGAAGTCTATTTTAGAGGCTCTGCAAGAAAAGCATTTGAAAAACGATTGATATAAATAGACAATATATAAAATTGATAACCCGACTGGTTCTATGAATCTGTCGGGTTTGTTTTTGTTTCAAGTTTCACGTTTAACGTTGCCTACCGAAAACCTGAAACCTGAAACTTTTTTCTTCATCAATTTTTAATTTCATTTCGTTAAGTTTGCTTTAAACAAAAAGTCCCGTAAAAAATATGAATCGCTCAGAGCAGTTACTAAAACTACAAAATACAGAAAATTGGGACGTAATAATTATTGGTGGAGGTGCAAGCGGACTAGGAACTGCAATTGATGCGGCAAGTCGCGGCTACAAAACCATTTTATTTGAAGCGGTAGATTTTGCAAAAGGAACTTCCAGCCGAAGCACTAAACTAGTTCATGGCGGAGTACGCTATTTGGCTCAAGGAGACGTGCATTTAGTTAGAGAAGCATTAAAAGAACGAGGATTGTTGGCGCAAAACGCAAGTCATTTGGTAAAAAACCAATCTTTTGTTATTCCTAATTATCATTGGTTAAGCGGTTACTTTTACACTATTGGACTAAAAATCTATGATCTTTTATCTGGTGGTCTAAGTTTAGGTAGTTCAAAATATCTTTCGAAAAAGAAAACTATTGAAATGCTTCCTAACGTCGAAGAAAATGGTTTAGTAAATGGCGTAATTTATCACGATGGACAATTTGACGATTCTCGTCTTGCTGTCAATCTGGCTCAAACTGCGGTAGAAAACGGAGCTTGTGTTTTAAATTATACTAAGGTTGTTAATTTATTAAAAGACAATAACAATCAAGTAATTGGAGTTCAGGTTCAGGATCAAGAAAGCGGAATTAAATATGAACTTAAAGGTTCTACCATTGTAAATGCGACAGGAGTTTTTACAAATGCTATCATGAAGCTTAATGATAATGTTTATAAAAAATATATTGTTCCGAGTCAGGGAATTCATTTGGTTTTCGATAAATCATTTCTGCCTGGAGATCACGCCCTAATGATTCCGAAAACAAAAGATGGAAGAGTTTTATTTGCGGTTCCTTGGCATAATCGAGTTGTAGTTGGCACGACTGATACTTTAATAAAAAAACAAAGTTTAGAACCGATTGCTTTAGAAAGCGAAATTCAATTTGTACTTGAAACTGCACAGCGATTCTTGGCAAAAAAACCAGAAAGAAAAGATGTATTAGCTGTTTTTGCAGGTTTGCGTCCATTGGCAGCTCCAAAAGAAGAAGGTAAAAGCACCAAAGAAGTTTCTAGAAGCCATAAAATTATAGTTTCAGAAACTGGCCTCATTACCATTACAGGAGGAAAATGGACCACTTACCGAAAAATTGCTGAAGATATAATTGAGAAAGCCATCAAAACAGGTAAATTACCAAAGAGAAACTGTACAACAGAACATCTTTCTATTCACGGAAGTCAACCTACTACTTCATTTGATAGAGAAAATCACCTCTATATATATGGTACAGATATTTCGAAAATAATCGAGTTGCAAGAAAGCGAACCTGCATTAAAAGAAAAACTGCATCCTAATCACGAATTTACGATGGCAGAAGTTGTTTGGGCAATTCGCTACGAAATGGCACGAACTGTTGATGATATACTGGCAAGAAGAGTTCGTTTATTATTCTTAGATGCCAGAGCTGCAATTGAAGTTTCGGAAAAAACAGCAAGAGTAATTGCCAAAGAATTGGGACACGATGAAGCTTGGATAAACAATGAAATTGCTAATTTCAAGCAAATTGCGAAAGGTTTTCTGCTGTCTGAGTTCCAATAAATCGTGAAATGAGCTGATTTTGAATGTTTTTCAATTTAAAATTATCTTACAAAAAAGTTGTTCTCTAATTTTTCAGCCTAAAATTATTTTTAGACTTTAAAAAATCATTAAATAACAATATATCAATACATTACAACAAAAAATTAGCTTACTTTTATTCTTTAAAAGACCTCTATTAAGTTCTTTACAAAAGCGCATTTAAACAGATTAACAAAAAATTAACACAACACTTGTATATACAACTATTAAAAGCTATACATTTGTATATACAAATTATACACTTACGACTATGACAATTGAAGAGGTTATTAAGAGTACGGTTAAGATGGATAATGCGAAAAAAGTTATTCTGAATATCATGTACACGCAAAATGTGATTCAGGATCATTTCAACGAGTTGATCAAACCGTATGATTTATCTGGAGAACAGTACAATGTGTTGCGTATATTAAGAGGACAAAAAGGACAGCCTGCTAATATGTGCGTGATACAAGAGCGAATGCTTGCTAAAACAAGCAATACAACACGTTTGGTAGACAAATTATTATTGAAGGATTTTGTAACTCGAAATGTCTGTCCGGATAATCGAAGAAAAATTGAAGTTTCGATTACACAAAAAGGATTGGATGTTTTAAAAGAATTAGATCCTAAAGTAGATGAACACGAACAAACGTTTGCAAACAATTTAAAACCAGAAGAATTGGTTTTCTTAAATCAACTATTAGAAAAATATAGAACCAACAAATAAAATAATAAAAACTATGAGCAATTTCTTAGAAAATCAAAATTGGAGATACGCAACTAAACAGTTTGATGCTTCAAAAAAGATATCAGACGCTGATTTAAATACACTAAAAGAAGCCGTTAGATTAAGTGCTTCTTCATACGGATTACAACCTTACAAAGTAATTATTGTTGAAAATCCAGAATTGAGAGAAAAATTAAAAGGTGCAGCTTGGGGACAAACTCAAATTACTGATGCTTCTCACCTATTCATTTTTGCAAATGATTTAAGCCTTGATGCAGGTTCTGTTGACAAATACATCAATAATATTAGCGAAGTTAGAGGTGTTCCAGCAGAAGCTTTAGGAGGATTCAGCGATATGATGAAAAATGTAATTTCAAATTTATCTGAAGATGCAAAACACATTTGGACTGCAAAACAAACGTATTTAGCTTTAGGAAACTTATTAAACGCTGCTGCCGAATTAAAAATTGACGCAACTCCTATGGAAGGTTTCAATGCGGCTCAATTTAATGAAATCTTAGGTTTCGATAAATTAGGTTTAAACGCTTCAGTTATTGCAACTGTAGGTTACAGACATGATGACGACAAATCTCAGCACCAGAAAAAAGTTAGAAAATCACACGAGGAATTATTTATCACACTATAATTATTTATTAATCAAATTCAAATTTAATTTTAAAAACATGAAAAATTTAAAAACTATTGCAATAGCATTATTCGTAGCAGCAGCTGGCATCTCAGTAAACGCTCAAACTAAAAAAATCGACGTAAAAGCATCTACTATTAAATGGGTAGGCAAAAAAGTAACTGGAGAGCACTCTGGAACTGTAAACTTCAAAGATGGTGCTGTTATTTTTAAAGGAAAAAAATTAGCTGGTGGTAACTTTACAGTTGATATGACTTCATTAACTTCTACAGATTTAACTGGAGAATACCAAGGAAAATTAAACGGTCACTTAAAAGCTGACGATTTCTTCGGAACTGACAAATTCCCAACTTCAAAATTAGTTTTCAAAACTATCGGTGCAAAATCTGCTGACGTTTATACTGTAACTGCAGATTTAACTATCAAAGGAATTACTAAACCAGTAACTTTTGATATCACTGTAAAAGGAAATACTGCTACAACTGCTTTCAAAGTTGACAGAACTAAATACGATATTAAATACAACTCTGGTAACTTCTTCGAAAACTTAGGAGACAAAACCATCAATGACGATTTCGAATTGACAGTAGCTTTAAAATTCTAATATTTAGGCCTTACTAATTCAGAAATACAGTAGACCCCGACAGTTTTAAACTGTCGGGGTTTATTTTTAAAAAAACTTTTCAAAACCTTAACCTTCTTAATAATATAATAACTCTTTCGTAATAAGTATCAGGACTTTGATTAACATACGGCTTCTATTTTTGGGGCAATTAAAAAAAATCAAAAACTAGAAATCAAAGTCATAGTTATGAAAACAAAACTACATATTGCATGCATACTCTTCATTATCAGCTTTTTCGCACAAGCTCAGCAACAGCCAAAAGGAATAACTGGTACTACAAACTGGATGACCAACTGGACAAGCTTTAGACCGGCTGCTAATGACTATGGCGAAGCAACCAATATAATTGCTGGAACAATTGATAAAGACACGCGATTAGTAAAGCGTAATATCTATCATTTAGTTGGTGTTGTGTATGTTACAAACAATGCAACTTTGACTATTGAGCCTGGAACTGTTATTCGCGGCGATGATAAAACCTGCGGAACTTTAGTAATTACAAATGGTGCAAAAATTATGGCCGAAGGACTAGAAACTGACCCAATTGTTTTTACATCTGAAAATGAAATAAATAACAGAAAACCTGGTGACTGGGGCGGAATCATTGTTTTAGGAAAAGCTCCTATAAATTCTTTAGGAGGCATTCATACTTTGCCTTTCGATTTAGATCCAACTTTAAATCATTATGGAGGTCAAGATCCAGAGGATAATTCTGGAGTTATGAAATATGTGAGAATCGAATATGCTGGTAGAAAATTAAGTGCATCAAAAGAATTAAACGGTCTTTCTCTTGCTGGCGTTGGAAGAAAAACAACAGTTAGCCATGTTCAAATTAGTTATTCAAATGATGATTCTTTTGAATGTTATGGCGGAGATTTGAATCTAAGCAATTTAGTTTCATACCGAACAACAGACGACGATTTTGATTTTACGCAAGGTGCCCAAATTAATATCTCAAACAGTATTGCCATTCGTCACCCATTTTCTTCAGATATTTCGGGATCAAGATGTTTTGAGGTCGATTCATACGAGAAAGTTGCTACTACAGATATGACTAAAAAAATGACTAAAATTAATGCAAGCAACATCACTTTGGTTAATTTAGAAGAAAACAATCAAGGTTTGGTTAGAGAATCTGCTTACATTAGAGAAAATACTTTTTTCAACTTAACTAATAGTGTCGTTTCTGGGTTTGCTCCTTTCATTTTATTGGAAGGAAATATCGGAAATGGTGAAGCCAATCTATCAAAAATTACTTTTAAAAACGTTGTGGCAAATAATTGCCAAGGTGAAATTGAAAGTGAATCTGGAAGCAATATTCCAGGTATAAAAAACTATTATGGAAACCCAGCTTACGGAATAGAATATACAAAAATAAAACTTAACGAGTTATTTGCGCTTCCAAACATCAAAGGAAATCCAGATTTCAGATTAAATGTAAACAACACTATAGCAAGTGGAAACTAAGGAGTTAAAGAAGCATTCCGAATTAAAATTTAACAAATTTTACAGATTCGAAAAGTTTTTTTTCAAATTTTATGTACTCTAATTAAAATTACATTTATATCTTTGTCACATCAAAATAAAGAAATGAGAACAATTTTAAACAATACTTGGTGGTGGAGCAATTTACGTCAGACGTCGTGAACGAAGCTTCCTATGGTATTGTAAGAAATATAAAAATATAAAGGGCTTGTCATCACGACAAGCCCTATTTTTTTGATCAAAACCGAAACATAAATTAACAACACATAAAAAACTATATATTTTGAAACCTTTTATTCTTAATACACATTACAAACAAATTCTGGCAGATACTGTTACGCCAGTAAGCATTTATTTCAAAATCAGAGATAAATTTCCAAATAGTTTATTGCTAGAAAGTAGTGATTATCACGGAAATGATAACAGTTTCTCTTATATCTGCTGCAATCCTATCGCTACAATTAAAATCGAAAATGAAACAATCTCAAAAACATTTCCTGATGGAACTTCTGAGAAAACGTTAATCGATGCTTCAACAAATATTCCTCAGGTAATTCAGGAATTTTCAAGTCAGTTTCAATCAGAAAAAAATGATTTTAAATTCATTAATAATGGTTTGTTTGGTTACATTTCTTATGATGCTGTTCGTTACTTCGAAAAAGTTTCAATTGCAAAAAAAGACAATGCAACTTCAATTCCAGACGTTTTTTATGCAGTATATCAAAACATTATCGCGATTAACCACTTCAAAAACGAAGCTTATATTTTCTGCCACAGCGTAGATAATAAAAATAATATTGCTGAAATCGAGCAATTACTTCAATCTAGAAATATTGCTTCTTATAAATTTTCTAAAGAAGGTGAAGGTTTCTCTAATTTAACCGATGAAGAATTTAAAGCAAATGTGGCTTTAGCGAAAAAACACTGCTACCGCGGAGATGTTTTTCAATTGGTTCTTTCTCGCCGATTTACTCAAGGTTTCAAAGGAGACGAATTTAATGTATACAGAGCCTTAAGAAGCATTAACCCTTCTCCATATTTATTCTTTTTTGATTATGGAGATTTCAAAATATTCGGTTCTTCTCCTGAAGCACAAATTATTGTAAAAAATAGAAAAGCTGAAATTCACCCAATTGCTGGAACTTTCAAAAGAACAGGAAATGATGAGCGTGATGCACTTTTAGCAAAAGAGCTTTCTGAAGATAAAAAAGAAAACAGCGAACATGTTATGCTGGTTGACTTAGCTAGAAACGATTTAAGCAGAAACGGACATGATGTAAATGTAGAAAAATACAGAGAAGTTCAATTTTTCTCTCACGTAATTCACTTAGTTTCTAAAGTTACGGGACATTTACACGATAAAGCAACTACAATGCAAGTTGTAGCAGATACTTTTCCAGCAGGAACTTTAAGCGGCGCACCAAAACACAGAGCGATGCAATTAATAGAAGAATGCGAAAAGACAAATCGTAACTTCTACGGAGGTGCAATCGGAGTTATGGATTTTGAAGGAAACTTTAACCACGCCATTATGATTCGAACTTTCCTTTCTAAAAATCACCAATTGCATTGTCAAGCAGGAGCTGGAATCGTAGCGAGCTCTGACGAAGAAAGCGAAATGCAGGAAGTTTACAATAAGTTAAGAGCCTTGAATACAGCACTAGAAATGGCAGAACAGATTTAGTTTCAAGTTTTTTTAGTTTCAAGTTTCAAGTTAGGAAACTTAGAACCTCAGAACCTTAGCAACTTAGAACCTTAAACAATTAAAAACAAACCATAAAACCACAAACTATGAAAAAAGCAGTATCAATTTTAGTTTTAATCATTACCCTTAGTTCTTGCAATTCAGAAAAAAAACAAAATCCGATTGAGGGAACCTGGCGTCTTATATCAGCTGAAACGACAGAGAAAGATTCAACGTTCTCGACTTTCAATTCAAAAACAAAAATGATTAAAATTATTAACGATACACATTTTGCCTTTTTTAATCATGATTTAAAACACGGAAAAGATACAACAGCAGCATTATTCTTTGGCGGAGGCGGAAAATATACTTTAAAAGATAGTGTTTATACAGAACATTTAGAATTTTTCAACAACCGCGATTGGGAAGACAATAAATTTGAATTTGTAGTGAAAGTTCAAAACGACACCTTAATTCAAAAGGGAATAGAAAAAGTAGAAAAATTAGGCGTAGATCGTGTTATAGTAGAAAAATACGTTCGAGAGAAATAAAAAAAATTTAGTTTCAAGTTTTCTTTGTTTCAAGTTTCAAGTTAGGAAACTTAGAACCTCAGAACCTTAGCAACTTAGAACCTTAAAAAAAATGAAAAAGATTTTAGTTATAGACAATTACGATAGTTTCACTTACAATTTAGTGCACTATTTAGAAGATTTAGATTGCGAAGTTACTGTTTACAGAAACGACGAATTTGATATTGATGAAATTGCTGGTTTTGAAAAGATATTGCTTTCGCCAGGACCTGGAATTCCTGATGAAGCTGGTTTATTAAAAGCAGTAATCGAAAAATACAGTCCAACAAAAAGTATTCTTGGCGTTTGTTTAGGACAACAGGCAATTGGAGAAGTTTTTGGAGGAACGCTTTCCAACCTTGACAAAGTATATCACGGCGTTGCAACAAATGTAAAAACTTTAGTAGACGACGAAATTTTATTTGAAGGTTTAGGAAACGAGTTCGAAGTTGGAAGATACCATTCTTGGGTTGTTGACAATAATTTACCTGAAGATTTAGAAGCGACTTCGGTAGATGAAAATGGACAAATTATGTCTTTACGTCACAAAAATTATGATGTAAGAGGCGTTCAATTTCACCCAGAAAGCGTTTTAACACCAAACGGAAAAAGGATTCTAGAGAATTGGATTAAGAGTTAATTTTTGTTTCAAGTTTCAAGTGTTGGAACCTGAAACCTGAAAAATAAACCTTAGAATCTTAGCATCTTAGAACCTTAGCAACTTAAAAGAAAAAATGAAAACTATATTAAATAAATTAATCAACCACGAAGTTCTTACTAAAGAAGAAGCAAAAAGCGTATTGATTAATATTTCAAGCGGTCAGTATAATCCAAGTCAGATTTCGGCATTTTTGACTGTTTTTATGATGCGAAGCATTACAATTGACGAACTTTCGGGCTTTCGTGAAGCTTTATTAGACTTATGTATTCGTGTCGATTTATCAGCCTATAATACCATCGATTTGTGTGGAACGGGCGGTGATGGAAAAGACACTTTCAATATCTCCACTTTAGCTTCTTTTGTATCTGCCGGAGCAGGAATAAAAGTAGCAAAACACGGAAATTACGGAGTTTCATCTATCTCTGGATCAAGCAACGTAATGGAAAAAATGGGAATTAAATTCAGTAATGATCCTTCATTTTTAGAAAAATGTATTGATCAAGCTGGAATCTGTGTTTTGCACGCTCCCCTATTTCACCCTGCGATGAAAAATGTTGGACCAATTAGAAAAGAATTGGCAGTAAAAACATTCTTTAATATGTTAGGTCCAATGGTAAATCCGTCATTCCCACAAAATCAATTGGTTGGGGTTTTCAACTTAGAATTGGCTAGAATGTATGCGTATTTGTATCAAAATACCGATGTGAATTTTACCATCTTACATTCGCTTGACGGATATGATGAAATTTCATTAACTGGTCCGACAAAAACAATTTCTAATCACATGGAAGGAATGTTGAATCCAGAAGATTTTGGCATTCATCTTTTATCTCAAACTGAAATCGAAGGTGGAAAAACCATCGAAGAATCAGCTGAAATTTTTACGAATATCATTTCAGGAAAAGGAAACGAAGCTCAAAATAATGTAGTTTGTGCGAATGCAGCAATGGCAATTTCAACTGTTACCAAATGTTCTCCAAAGGAAGGATTTGAATTAGCAAAAGAAAGTCTATTGTCAGGGAAAGGACATCAAGCATTAAAAAAATTACAAGAATTAAGTAAATAAAATTTTGTTTCAAGTTTCAGGTTTCAAGTTATTTTAAACGTTCTACATCTTGAAACATAAAACTTGAAACATGAAACAACACAACAATGAACATTTTAGATAAAATAATAATAGATAAAAAACGAGAAGTTGTTCTAAAAAAATCGATCATTCCAGTTTCTCAATTGGAAGCTTCAGTCTTCTTTGGAAAACAAACCATTTCTCTTAGTCAGAAATTAAAAGAAAGTAATTCTGGAATTATTGCCGAACATAAACGTCGTTCGCCTTCAAAATCAATCATCAACAATAATTTTACGGTTGAAGAAGTAGTAAAAGGTTATGAAAATGCAGGCGCTTGCGGAATCTCAGTTTTAACCGACGGAAAATATTTCGGTGGTTCTTTAGACGATTTGCTTTTAGCTCGAGCTTCAGTCAATATTCCACTTTTGCGAAAAGAATTTATTGTTGACGAATACCAAATTCTTGAAGCAAAAGCACATGGAGCCGATTTAATTCTTTTAATCGCAGCCGTTTTAACGCGTGAAGAAATCAAATCATTATCTGAATTTGCAAAAAGTTTAGGTTTAGAAGTTCTTTTAGAAGTTCACAATCAAGAAGAACTAGAAAAATCGATTATGCCAACTTTAGACATGATTGGTGTGAATAACAGAAACTTAAAAACATTCGAAGTAAGTCTTGATTTCAGTAAAGAATTAGCATCACAAATTCCGAATGATTTTGTAAAAGTATCAGAAAGCGGTATTTCATCAGTAGAAGCCATTCAAGAACTAAAACCATACGGTTACAAAGGTTTCCTAATTGGAGAAAACTTCATGAAAACCGACAACGCAGGTCAAGCCGCAACGGATTTTATTAAAAATCTGGGCGTTTAAAAAATAGCCACGAATTCACGAATTTAATTTACAATCATTCGTGAATTCGTGGCGGAAAAACTTTGCGAACTTTTTCGCATTATAAACACAAAACAAAAAATCTTAGCGCACTTTGCGGTAAAAAAACACAACGAAATGAAACTCAAAATATGCGGCATGAAATATCCCGAAAACATACTCGAAGTAGGTGCACTCCTACCCGATTATATGGGATTTATTTTCTGGGAAAAATCCGCACGATATTTTAACGGAACTATTCCTGAACTTATTGAAACAATCAAAAAAGTAGGTGTTTTTGTCAATCAAACTCAGGAAGAAATTCTGGAAAAAGTAACAAAATACAATTTACAAGCCGTTCAATTACACGGAAATGAATCGGTTGAATTTTTAACGGAATTAAAAAATCAATTGCCAAAGAAAATCGAAATCATAAAAGTATTTTCAGCCGATGAAAATTTTGATTTTGAAACAATTACACCTTTTGAAAATGTCTGCGATTATTTTCTATTTGACACCAAAGGAAAATTACCCGGCGGAAATGGAACAACTTTCGACTGGACCATATTAAAAAAATACAATTCGAAAAAGCCTTTCTTTTTGAGCGGTGGCATCGGAATGAATGAATTAAAAGCCATTGAAGAAATTTCAAAAACCAAATTACCTATTTATGCAGTCGATGTAAATAGTAAATTTGAAATCGAACCAGGGCTGAAAAATAAAAATCTATTTAGCAACTTCAAACGCAAATTTGATGTTGCCAACTTTTAAAATTTAAAAAAATGAGTTTTAACGTTAACGAAAAAGGATATTACGGAGAATTTGGAGGAGCTTATATTCCAGAAATGCTGTATCCAAATGTAGAAGAATTACGTCAGAAGTATTTAAGCATAATGGATGAACCTGATTTTAAAGCAGAGTTCAATCAATTGTTGAAAGATTATGTTGGACGCCCTAGTCCGTTGTATTTTGCAAAACGTTTATCTGAAAAATACAACACCAAAGTTTATCTAAAAAGAGAAGACTTAAACCATACCGGAGCGCACAAAGTAAACAATACTATCGGGCAAATTTTACTTGCAAAACGTCTAGGCAAAAAAAGAATTATTGCCGAGACTGGAGCTGGCCAACATGGTGTAGCAACAGCAACCGTTTGTGCTTTGATGGGAATTGAGTGTATTGTTTATATGGGAGAAATTGACATTGCACGTCAGGCTCCAAACGTAGCGCGTATGAAAATGTTAGGCGCAGAAGTTCGTCCAGCGCTTTCAGGCTCTAGAACTTTAAAAGATGCTACAAACGAAGCAATCCGCGATTGGATTAATAATCCTGTAGACACACATTATATTATTGGATCAGCAATTGGACCACATCCTTATCCAGATATGGTAACGCGTTTTCAAAGTATCATTTCAGAAGAAATTAAATGGCAGTTAAAAGAAAAAGAAGGTCGTGAAAACCCTGATTATGTAGTAGCTTGTATTGGTGGCGGAAGTAATGCTGCAGGAACTTATTATCACTTTTTGCACGAACCGGAAGTTGGAATCATTGCAGTTGAAGCAGCTGGAAAAGGAGTTGATAGCGGACACAGTGCTGCAACAAGCAAACTAGGAAAAGTGGGTGTTATTCACGGCTGTAAAACGCTTTTAATGCAAACTCCTGACGGACAAATTACAGAACCATATTCTATTTCAGCTGGATTAGATTATCCTGGAGTTGGCCCATTACACGCTCATTTGGCACAAACAGGACGTGGCGAATTTTTCTCTGTAACCGATGATGATGCTATGAATGCAGGTTTACAGCTTACGAAATTAGAAGGAATTATACCAGCTATAGAAAGTGCTCACGCATTTGCGGTTCTAGATCAAAAGAAATTCAAACCTGAAGACGTTGTCGTAATCAGTCTTTCTGGACGTGGCGATAAAGATTTAGATAATTACATTGATTACTTTAAATTGTAATAAAAGTATTAATTTGCACCTCTCTAATCGCAACTATTAACGAGAAAAATATAATTATGGAAAAGTTATTCTCATACGGAACATTAAGATCTAAACAAGTTCAAATGCAGATTTTTAAAAAAGTATTAGTAGGAACTCCAGATCAGCTCTTGGGTTATAAACTAAAAAGTTTACAAATCGAAGAAGAATTTGGAATGGCAGATTATGTGGTAGCAATTGCAAGTGAAAACGCCGAAGAAAATATACATGGCGTAGTTTTTAATGTTTCTAATGCAGATTTAGCAAAAGTCGATTTATTCGAATCTAATTCGTATCGAAGAGTTCAGGTTAAATTGAAATCTGGGACAGTTGCTTGGGTTTATACCGAAAATAAATAATTTACAAAAATGATTTTAGCAGCGGCGCAGACAAAACCAAAACGCGGAAATATTGCTTCAAATTTATTAAATCATTATCAGCTTATTGAATTGGCTGCACAAAACGGAGCTCAATTAATCGTTTTCCCAGAAATGTCAATTACAGGATATGAAAGAGAAAATGCTTTAGAATTGGCTTTCGTCGAAGATGATTATAGAATAGATCATTTGAAAGATTTGGCAACCGATAATAATATTGTCATTATTGCTGGTGCCCCAATTTTAATTGAAAATCAGTTGTTTATTGGGCAATACATTATTGCTCCCAACGATTCGGTTTCTATTTACACAAAGCAGTTTTTACATGAAGGCGAAGATGAATTTTTCCAGTCTTCATTTGAAAATAATCCGATGGTTAAGATTGAAGATCAAAACATTGCATTTGCGATTTGTGCTGATATTGATAATCCAAAGCATCCTGAAAATGCTGCAAAAAATAACGCAGACATTTATATTGCGAGCATTTTCTTTTCGCCAAATGGAATTCCGAATGCGTACAGAGATTTACAAAATTACGCCGAAAAGCATCAAATGAATGTTTTGATGTCCAATTTCAGCGGAGAATCTTGGGGTTCGCCTTCGGCTGGACAAAGCGCTTTTTGGAATAACAAAGGTGAATTAGTTGCCCAAATGAATGACTCTGACTCTGGATTGTTATTGGTTGAAAAACAAAATGATAATTGGATAAGTAAAATCAGAACAGTTTAAGTTCCTGCAAGGTTTTCAAAACCTTGTAGGTATAATTAAATTACATAAAATAAGAAACCTACAAGGTTTTAAAAACCTTGCAGGAGAAAAACATACTAAAAATGAACAGAATAACTCAAAAATTACAAGAAGATAAAAAGATCCTTTCGATTTACTTTTCTGCAGGATATCCGAACTTAAACGATACTGTGCAGATTATTCAGGATTTAGAAAAAAACGGAGTTGATTTAATCGAAATCGGACTTCCTTTTAGCGATCCTTTGGCAGATGGTCCAACTATTCAGGCGAGTTCTACACAGGCGCTTCATAACGGAATGACAACTCAAATTCTTTTTGATCAGCTGAAAAACATTCGCGAAAGCGTAAAAATTCCGTTGATTATCATGGGATATTTTAATCCGATGCTGCAATACGGAGTTGAAGCGTTTTGCCAGAAATGTGCTGAAATTGGAATTGACGGTTTAATTATTCCTGACCTTCCGGTTGATGTTTATGCTGACGAATACAAAGCGATTTTTGAAAAATATGGTTTGATCAATGTTTTCTTAATTACACCTCAAACTTCAGACGAACGTATTCGTTTTATTGACAGCGTTTCAAACGGATTTATCTATATGGTAAGTTCTGCAAGCGTTACAGGATCTCAATCTGGTTTTGGAGATGTTCAGGAAAGCTATTTTGAAAGAATCTCTAATCTGAATTTGAAAAATCCTCAAATAGTTGGTTTCGGAATTTCGAATAAAGAAACTTTTAATCAGGCAACTAAATATGCTAAAGGTGCAATTATTGGAAGTGCTTTTATCAAACATTTGAGTGAAAAAGGAAGCGGAAAAATTGAGGAATTTGTTGGAGAAATTCGATAAATAGATTTTAATGGAAGTTGTAAAATATTCATTAGCAATAATTCTTCTTATTTCAATAATTTCATGTCAAAAAGCCCAAACCGAAAAACTTATCGGAAGTTGGAAGATGAAGGATTTAGTAAATACGACTGGAAAAAATATAGAGGACAAAACGACTTTTACAAAAGATAGTTTATTGATTTTTGAATTAATATCGAATGGAAAAACTATTGATAAAGAAGTTGCTAATTATAGTTTAAAAAACAATATAATTACTGTAAAATTTAAGAATCAAAATCCATACGATTTTAAGGTCTTAAAACTGAATAATTCAGAAATGGAATTATTAAATATCAAAGAAAAAAGAGCTTATAGGTATGTAAAATAAATATTAGAAATCTAATTTGTCATTTCGACGAAGGAGAAATCTTCGTTGCAAAATCGACAAAGATTGGATTTCACTTTACTGAGCTACTTGTAGAGATTTCTCCTTCGTCGAAATGACAAGATTGTGAAAAAAAGCCTGAAAAAATAAAGTTTTCAGGCTTTTTTATTTTAACTAATTAATGCACGATTTAACATAAATTATCGAAAACGCTTTATGTTAATATTATGTTAAAATAAAATTAAACAAGCGTTTAAATTAAACAAGTGTTTAATTTTGCATCCGATTAGAAACAATACCATGTCACACATCGAATTGAACGATAAAAAAATTCAGATTCTTAATGTTGCAGAAACGCTATTTTCTGAGAAAGGATTTGAAGGTACATCGATACGGGATATCTCCAAAGAGGCCAAAATTAACATCGCAATGGTCTCTTATTATTTTGGTTCAAAAGAAAGGCTACTGGAAGCTCTTATTTTTCACAAAACTGTTGATTTAAAACTACAACTCGAAAATTTATTACAAGAAGACATCGAACCTCTTGAAAAAGTCAATAAATTAATCGAAATTTACATCAATAGAATTTGCCTTAACAAAGGGATTTACAGGGTTTTACATTTTGAACTTTATAATAAGAAGAGAGAAAAAAGCCTTCAAGCTTTTACTGAACTTAAAAAAGGAAATTTAAAATCGGTTGAAAGTATTATCAAGCAAGGCCAAGCTCAGGGGGTGTTTAGAAAAGATGTTAATATCCAACTCATTACACCTACGATTATTGGAACCTTTTTTCACTTTCACATGAATCGCTCTTTCTTCGAAGAAATATTTGATTTGAAAACCGACGAAATGTTTAACAATTACATTAAAAACGATCTTACAAAGCACATTCAACAAACTATAAAAGCGCTACTTGTTTATGAAAATTAGTCAATTAATGCTCTTTGGAGTTTTCTTTATCGGAATATCTTCAATGGAAGCACAAGAGAAAACAAGTTTAACCTTGGGCGAGGCCGTACAAATGGCTTGGGAAAAGAGTAACGAAGTTACACTTGCCAATACTAAGGTAAACACAAAAAAATACGAATTAAAAACCGTAAAAAACAATCAATACCCAGATCTTAAAGTTTCGGGGCAATATCAGCGTCTTACAAAAGCATCGATTGATATGCCTAATCAAGGTGAAAGTGCTTCATTAGCTTCTCCAGATAGAGCAATGCTTGGAATGGCAAATTTAAGTCTTCCTATTTTTGCTGGATTTAAAATTCAAAACAGCATTGATGCATATGAAGGAATGTACGAAGCAGAAACTGCTAATGCTGAAAAAACTAAAGAAGATGTTGCTTTAAAAGCAATTACTTATTACACAGCATTATACAAGGCTCAAAAAACTTTAGATGTTTTAAACGAAAATCAAAAAAGTGCAAAACAGCGTGTTACTGATTTTACAGAGTTGGAGAAAAACGGAATTATTCCGAGAAATGATTTGTTGAAAGCGCAATTATTAGTTTCTAAAACGCAATTATCTATTGATGAAGCTAATAATAACATCAATAATATCAACTTCTATTTGACTACTTTGTTAAAATTAGATCCGAATGTAAAAATTCAGGTAAATGAAGAGGATTTCTTTAATCTTAAAACAAGCAATTCTATAACATCTGATGCTGTTGCACTTGAAAGCAGAAAAGATTTAGAAGCAATAAGATTACAAGGCAAAGCTTCTGAAGCAAATGTAAAAATTGCAAAAGCTGGATATTATCCTTCAATTTCACTTTTAGGCGGTTATACTGCATTTGACTTAAAAGACATTGTAACTGTAAAATATGCGATGAACTTTGGAATCGGATTATCTTATGATTTATCAGGAATTCTAAAAAATAATGTTCACGTAAAAGAAGCAGAAAGCAGAGCTTTGGAAGTAAAAAATACCGAAGCAATTATGACAGACCGCATTAAAGTAGAGGTTCAAAAATCTATTGAAGATTACGACCTAGCAATTAATCAAAGTGTGGTGTATGAAGAAGCATTACAGCAAGCAGCCGAAAACTACAGATTAGTAAAAGATAAATTTGACAATGGTTTATCTGACACTAATGATTTAGTAGAAGCAGATGTAGAGCATTTAAATGCCAAAATTCAAACTGCTTTATCTAAAGCAACCATTATTCAAAAATATTACGAATTACTTTCAGTATCAGGACAATTATCACAATCATTCAATCTTTCTAAAATATAATCGATAGCTCTCATGGAAAAGAAAAAAACAAATAAAAAATTCATCATCATACTTGCAGTTCTGATTTTAGGAGGCGGAACTTACGGAATATCTAAATACCTACACGGCCAAGCTCACGAAGAAACAGATGATGCTCAGATTGAGAAAAAAATGAATCCGATTATCCCAAGAGTTTCAGGATATATCAGCAAAGTTTATGTGAAAGATAATGATTATGTAAAAAAAGGAGATACTTTATTTACTATCGATAAGAGAGATTATCAATTAAAAATTGATGAAGCTAATGCTGCATTATTGGGAGCTGAAGGGCAATTTGAAGCTGCAAAAGCAGATATTGGAAGTGCTTACGCAAGCATCTCTGTTTCTGATGCTCAAATGAGATCTGCAAGCGGTTCTATCGAAAGTGCAAAAATCAGATTGAGACAGCTTACAAATGATTATAACCGTTACAATAACTTGTATAAAACACATACGATTACAAAACAGCAATATGAGCAGGCCTTAACTGCAAAAGAAGAAGCTGAAAATCAAGTACGTGTTTTAGAGCAACAGCAAAAAGCTACTTCTTACCAAAAATCGGTTATTCAATCAAAATCTAAAGTTTCTGATAAACAGACAGAAGTTGCTGCTGCAAACATCAAAAAAGCAAAAACAATGCTTGATGTTGCACACTTAAACCTTTCTTATACTGTAGTTACTGCTGCAATTGACGGTCAGGTTTCTAAAGTTGATATTCAGCCAGGACAATTAGTTCAGCCAGGACAATCTTTATTTTATATCATCAACAATAATGAAGCTTGGGTTGTAGCTAACTTCAAAGAAACACAATTGAACAAAATGGTTGTAGGACAAAAAGTAAGCTTAAAAGTAGACGCATATCCAAACTATGAGTTTAAAGGAACTGTATCTTCTTTCTCTCCAGCAACAGGTTCTCGTTTTTCATTATTGCCTCCTGATAACGCAACAGGAAACTTCGTAAAAACAATTCAGAGATTACCAGTAAAAATTACCATAGACGAATCTAACGATCCTGAAAAAGTGAAACTTTTAAGACCAGGTATGAACGTTGACGTAGATGTACATTTGAAATAAAATAAATGGCTACAGCAGTACAAGACGACGATTTAGTAGAATACGGTTTCAGACGTGTTATCATTACGATTACAGCAGTGCTTTGTGCACTGTTGGAAATTGTAGATACTACGATTGTAAACGTAGCGCTGACAGACATGCGCGGAAGTCTTGGTGCTACCTTGACCGATGTGGCATGGGTTATTACAGCATACGCAATTGCGAATGTTATTGTAATTCCGATGACGAGCTGGCTATCGCAGCAATTTGGAAGACGTAATTATTTTGTGGCTTCCATTATAATATTTACAGTCTGTTCTTTTTTGTGTGGTAATGCCACTAATATTTGGGAACTAGTAGCTTTCCGTTTCGTACAAGGTATGGGTGGTGGAGCATTACTAGTAACAGCCCAAACGATTATTACAGAAAGTTATCCAGTAGCAAAACGTGGAATGGCACAAGCTATTTACGGAATGGGTGTAATTGTTGGTCCAACATTAGGTCCACCTTTGGGAGGATATTTAGTAGATAATTATTCTTGGCCTTATATTTTCTATATCAATATTCCATTAGGAATTATTGCTACTATTTTGGCTTTAACCTTTGTTAGAAGTCCAAAATATGGAGAAAAATTAAAAGCCAATCAGGTTGACTGGTGGGGAATTATATTGTTGACTGCATTTATCGGTTCTTTACAGTTCGTATTAGAACACGGACAGCAGGACGACTGGTTTAATGATTCTACAATTGTAACCCTGAGTGTTGTAACTGTTCTTGGATTGGTTCTCTTTATTTGGAGAGAGCTTACCTATGAACATCCAATTGTAAACCTAAGCGTTCTAAAAGATGGAAATCTTCGAATTGGAACCATAATGTGTTTTATTCTTGGATTTGGATTATATGGTTCTACTTTAATTATCCCAATTTACACGCAGTCAATTTTAGGATGGACGGCAACAGATGCAGGATTATTATTAATTCCGGGATCTATAACCACAGCGATTATGATGCCGTTTGTGGGTAATATGATTCAGAAAGGTGTACCTCAAGGGTATATGGTTGGAGTAGGGTTTTTAATTTTCTTCTTCTTTACCTTCATGATGTATAGCCGTATGACGCCTGATACAGGAGTTGAACATATGTATTGGCCTTTAATTTTGAGAGGAATTGGTTTAGGATTGCTTTTCGTTCCTATTACAACACTTTCGCTTTCCACCTTAAAAGGGAAACAAATTGGTGAAGGAGCGGCATTTACTGGAATGATGCGTCAATTAGGCGGATCTTTTGGTATTGCGATTATTACCACTTTCATCACTCGTTTTAGTCAATCTCATAGAGTAGATTTAATTAATAACCTAGATCCTGCCAAATTTGATGTGCAGCAGCGTATTGCAGGAATGCAGCACGCCTTTATGGCAAAAGGATACAGTGCAGATGTTGCTTTGAAAAAAGCATATCAGGCGATAGAATATTCCATAATGAAACAAAGCACTGTAATGGCTTATATGGATATCTTCCTTTATCTAGGAATTATGTTTTTATGTTGCATACCGATTATTCTCTTTATCAAAAAAGGGAAGAACAAAATTAGTGCAGCCGACGCAATGCATTAATAATAATAGATTTATAATACGCAGAAACGCCGAATTCATCATTTAGAATTCGGCGTTTATTTTTTCTGTTTAACCACCGCAAAGTTCGCAAAGGTTTATTTCTAAGGGTCAATAAAACGCAAAGTTCGCAAAGCTTTGCCATAAAAACTTTGCGAACTTTGCGTAAAACTTTGCGTCTTTGAGGTTAAAATCTCAGCACATTAAAAAGTTATCTTGTAAAAACTAAATGACTTCCCTTAGAAAGATTCGCATCAAACTGATATCCTTCGTAATTAAAACCTTTTAAATCATCTATAGTTTCAGCATTGGTATCTATAATATAACGAACCATCATACCTCTCGCCTTTTTAGCAAAGAAACTGATCATTTTTAGTTTTCCGTCTTTATAATCTTTGAAGTCTGGTGTAATTACTGGAACTTTTAAAGCTTTTACATCAACAGCAGAAAAATATTCGTTACTAGCCAAATTCACAAACAATTCTCCTTTTTTCAATTCTTTGTTTAATGCTTTAGTAACAACAGGTTTCCAGAATTCATGCAGATTTTTATATTCACCAACTGGCATTTTGGTTCCCATTTCCAAACGATAAGCCTGCATTAAATCAAGTGGTTTTAAAAGACCGTAAAGTCCCGATAAAATTCTCAATTTATCTTGAAGAACATCTAATTTTTCTAACGGAATAGTATAAGCGTCTAAACCTGTATATACATCTCCATCAAAAGTATAAACTGCCGGACGAGCATTTTCAGGTGTGAAAGGTGTTTTCCAATCCTGATTACGTTTCCAATTTAAATCGGCTAATTTGTCTGAGATTGACATTAGTTCTGATAATTCAGAAGGCTTTTTTGTTTTTACTACTTTATGAACCACTCTTGCTTCTTTTAAGAATGAAGGTTCAGTATATTGAGATGTTGGTAATTCTTTTTCGAAATTCAATGATTTCGCTGGAGATATAACAATTTTCATGTGTGCTTTTTTCTATGATTCAAAAATACAAATTGAATTTCTAAAAACAGATTATCGCAATTGATTTGTTTTATGGAGCCATATTTTTTTTCGCCACGAATTCACGAATTTTCACTAATTATTCTTTTGCGCAAATTGTTATATTTTTTTTGCCACAGATTAAAATGATTTACACAGATTTTCTTAATCTATTACTATTTTTTTCTGCCACGAATTGCACAAATTTTCACTAATTAAAAATCTTTTTTAATCCTTTTAATCTGTGGCAGAAAAATAAATTCGTGGAAATTCGTGCAATTCGTGGCAACCATTCTCATTTTAATAAAATTCTGCACGACAAAATGTGAAATTGTTCAAAAAAGTAAGCTCTAGATTATAATAGGCATTTTCTATGTTGTAAATTTGCATGCATTTCATTTCTTAGAAATTTGAAATTGCATTTTTACTCAATAATTAGTGAATTCGTGGCGATACAGACAAACTATAAAACTGCTTTACAAAACAAAATCTTCGATGTTATTTTGAAAGCTTCTCAGGAACTAAAAGTCGACTCTTATGTGATCGGCGGATTTGTTCGTGATTTGCTTTTAAACCGAGGTTCTAAAAAAGACATTGATGTTGTTGCAGTAGGAAGCGGCATCGAATTGGCTCTTAAAGTTTCCGATTTACTTCCGAACAAACCAAAAGTTCAGGTTTTTAAAACTTACGGAACTGCAATGCTTCGTTTTGAAGATACCGATATCGAGTTTGTTGGTGCCCGAAAAGAATCTTATACCCGAGACAGTCGAAATCCGATTGTTGAAAATGGAACTTTGCAAGATGATCAAAATCGTCGTGATTTTACCATCAATGCCTTAGCACTTTCTTTAAACCAAAATAATTTTGGAGATCTTTTAGATCCGTTTGACGGATTAACCGATTTAGAAAATAAAACAATCAAAACTCCTTTGGATCCAGATATTACGTATTCTGATGATCCTTTGCGAATGTTGCGTGCCATTCGTTTTGCAAATCAATTGAATTTTGAAATTGAAGAAAATTCATTAAACGTCATTACCAAAAATGCTGATCGCATCAAAATAATTTCTGGGGAGAGAATCGTTGATGAGTTAAACAAAATTCTCATGACCGATAAACCTTCAACAGGATTTTTACTTTTATACAAAACTGGACTTTTAGATATTATTTTACCTGAATTGACCGCTTTGAATCAGGTGGAAGAAATTGAAGGTCATACACATAAAAACAATTTCTATCATACATTGGAAGTTGTTGACAACATATGCCCAAATACGGACGATGTTTGGCTTCGCTGGTCAGCATTACTTCATGATATTGGAAAAGCACCAACCAAACGTTTTACAAAAAAACAAGGATGGACTTTTCACGGACATGAATTTCTAGGCGGAAAAATGGCAAAGAAAATCTTTGAACGTTTACACATGCCTTTAAACCATAAAATGAAGTTTGTGCAGAAAATGGTTATCATGAGTTCGCGCCCGATTGTTTTGGCACAAGATATTGTAACCGACAGCGCGGTTCGCCGTTTGGTTTTTGACGCTGGCGAAGATGTAGAAAACTTAATGACTTTGTGCGAAGCCGATATCACAACCAAAAATCCATCGAAATTCAAGAAATATCATAAAAACTTCGAGCTTGTCCGCAAGAAAATTGTGGAAGTTGAAGAACGCGATCATGTTCGTAATTTTCAACCGCCAATTTCTGGCGAAGAAATTATGGAAATATTTGATTTGAAGCCTTCTCGCGAAATCGGAATTTTAAAAGAAGCGGTAAAAGAAGCTATTTTGGAAGGCGTTATACCGAATGAATATCAGGCTGCTTATGATTTTGTAATTAAGAGAGCTGAAAAATTAGGCTTAAAAAAAGTTGAGAAATAAGTATTATTTAATAAAATGAAAAAAGAGAATAAATCAGTAATCATTTGGTTACTATCGGGCTGTGTTTTATTGTTTTTAATGGTCGTCGTGGGCGGAATCACACGTTTGACCAATTCAGGTTTATCTATGACTGATTGGCATTTGGTAACCGATACCTTTCCACCTTTAACAGAAGCAAAATGGCAAGCTGCTTTTGACGAATACAAAAAATTTCCTGAGTATCAGAAAATCAATATTCACAATGATTTTCAATTAGCCGATTATAAATTCATCTATTTCTGGGAATGGTTTCATCGTTTTATCGGCCGTATTATTGGTTTGGTTTTCTTTGTGCCGTTTGTTTACTTTTTAGCCAAAAAGAAATTAGATACTCCAACCATCAAAAAATGTATCGTTCTTTTGGCAATGGGAGCTTTCCAAGGATTTTTAGGATGGTTTATGGTAAGAAGCGGATTAATTGACAATCCAGATGTAAGCCATTTTAGACTTTCATTACACTTAACTTTTGCTTTTATCACTTTTGCTTATACACTTTGGGTTGCACTAGATTTGATTTATCCTGAAAGAAATATCAATAAAATTCTACCTTTAAGAAATATTGCGCGTTATGCTTTAGCTGCTTTATTAATCCAAATTATTTACGGCGGATTTGTGGCAGGATTAAATGCCGGATTAATTCACAATCACTGGCCTTTAATGAGCGACGGAGAATTTATTCACGAATCGGTTTTTATTGAGCAATCTTCTTTAATAAAAAATTTAATTGAGGGAAAAAGCGGTGTTCAGTTTGTACATAGAACTTTTGCTTATGTAGTTGTAGCGATTATTCTTTTTCTTTTCTTCAAAAGCAAAAAATATACACTTACACATACTCAAGCAAACGGAATCAAAACTTTAGTCGTTTTTGTTTTCATTCAATTCTTGCTTGGAGTTTTCACTTTATTATACAGCGTGCCTTTAGCTTTAGGATTAATTCACCAAATTATGGCATTTTTCCTTTTAAGTGCTATGACATATACATTGCATAGATTGAGTAAATAAACTAACTTTCATAAAAAAACATTTATGAAAACAGTCTTTTTTTTATTTACTATTCTTTTTACTTGCCTTGTTTCTGGGCAAACCAAAGATAATCCGTTAGTTATTTTGGATTCTAAAAGTATTGGATATATGAATCAGGCAAAAAGTACCTTGAAAAATATCGACCAAAGCGATCTGCTGATATTTATTTATAAAGGGAGTGCTGAAGAAGTGGAGCAAAAGTTCGGTTCTAAATCGGGAGTTATAATCTTTGCTACCAAAAAATATATTCTTAATAAGTTTTATCAAAACAATATTGAAAACTCCCCATTAAAAAAAGACATTCCAACAACGGATTATTTATCTAAAGTTGGTATTATAGGAAGTATTGCTGGTAATATAAATCAGCCTTATGATGAGCTTGTAAATTATATCAGCATTACTCCAAACAATGAAACAGCAAAAAAAATTGCGTCAATAACTTTTATAAAGCCTACTGACGCTCAAATAATAAATCCTGATTGGAAATTTGGAGCTATAGAAATTATGTCAACAATTGACAACTAATTATCCTAACCAAGCCTTAAAATCCTGCACTTTTTCTCGGCTTACAATGACCTCATCTTCTTTATAAGTTGGAAGAATCACTTTAAGTCGAGAATTAGTATAAACCTGAATTTCTTTAATCGCTTTCAGCGGAACAATAAATTTTCTGCTTACGCGAAAAAAATCCTTTTTGTCTAGTTCTTGTTCTAAAATCTCTAATGTCGAATCGATCAAATAATCTCGATTGTCGTAGGTATGAATATAAGTTCCTTTATTTTCGCTGAAAAAACATTCAATTTCTTCTGTAGTAATTACTTTTAAATGTTGTCCTATTTTAACTGTAAATCTCTTTTTATACGTTTTCTCAAAAGGATTTGACAACATTTGACGAATCTGCTCAAAATCTAATTGTAGATTTGAAGTTTCTGCTATTTTCGGAAGACGCGATTTGAATTTTGAAACCGCAACTTCCAAATCATCTTCGTCAATTGGTTTTAGAAGATAATCTATACTGTTTAATTTAAAAGCTTTTAAAGCGTATTCATCATAAGCTGTAGTAAAAATGATAGCGCTTTTGATATCTATTTTTTCAAAAATCTCAAATGACAAACCATCAGACAACTGGATATCCAGAAAAATCAAATCTGGGTGCGGATTATTTTCAAACCAATGAACCGATTCTTCAACTGAGTGAAGCATGGTTTCTACGGTTACATCTAACTTTTCAAGTTTTCTTTGCAACAATCTTGCTGCTGGTTTTTCGTCTTCTATAATTAATGTGATCATTTACTATAATGTGAAATTTGAAAAAATTATGAAGTCAAAGTTACTCCCATTTATTTTTATTTGCAGTATCCTTTTCCATGTATTTTTGGATTTTTCTTTTCTCCCAATCTGGGCCAAAAAACCAATCAGCGCCAAAAACAGATAATGCGTGAGCTAATAGACCAATTCCCCAAAAAAACACCGTAGAGTAAGTTTGCCATTTTGTTAAACCACTTAAATCCATCACAATTAGACCAGCAGACCTATCTCGAGTCAAACTTGATACAATGATAATAATGTTTACAATGATGAAAATTTTCAAATGCGAGTAAAATCTTTTAAGTCTTTTTACTCTTCTATAAGCTGCATTGTAATTTGGATCGTCTGTATACTCTCCAAAATGCTGTTTTGTATAATCTTCATACATTTCTCTTCTAAAACGTCCCATAACTATATTTTAATTATTTCCACTTATTTTTATTCTGTTTTTCCTTCTCCATAAACTCTTTGATTTTTCTTTCTTCCCATTCTTTGCCCATTCCTGGAAAAACTTCAAATACTTTTAATCCGTGAAAAACTACTCCTACTCCCCACCATAACAATGGCCAGAAAAACCATAAATAACTTGGTGATGTATATAAATTTATAAAAATCAAAATCGCATTTACTAATACGAAAGCCAAAAGATTTCCATAAAAACCTTTAATATTTTCTACTTTCTTTTTGGCCTGAATATATCTTTCTTCTTCGCTTAAATTCGTTTCCATGATTATTCCCATTTTTGTTTTTTATATTTTTTTTCTAAGATGCTTTTTAGTTTTCTTTCTTCCCATTCTTGCCCAAAAATCTTGTAAGAAGCAAACAAATCTATTGCAGAACCCACAATTACGGCTGTCCAAATAATTACAATTATCCAATTGATGTATTTAATTGGAAAAAATTGCAAGGGCAGATTGGTATATTCTTTTAGAAGAAAAATTATCAGTGCAATGGTATAAACGAACAAATGCTTGTAAAAAGATTTCAGCTGAATTACTTTTTTTGTTGCTAATTCTTCCAGCATTACTTGTTCCTGATCATTATTCAAATTTGTTTCCATGATTATTTTCTAAACGTTGCTGCTTTTCTTTTTCTAGAATTTCTCTTATTTTTTTCTCTTCCCATTTCTTATTAAAGAAGGGCGGTAAACTAAAAACTTTCAATCCGTGTAAAACAATCGCTATTCCCCATCCCATTACAGACCAAATCCACCACAGATATTCTGGAGAAGTCATATAATTTACAACAATCACAATCGGGTTGCATAAAGCGTAGACAGTCAAATGCTCGTAAAATCCTCTTATCTCTTTTACTTTTTTCTGAGCATCATAATAACGAACTGTTTCTGTGAAATTATTTTCCATTACTTCCACGTTTTTTGTTTGTTGTCTTTCTCTAAAATTTCGCGAATTTTTCTTTCTTCCCAATCTGAGCTATATCCAAATACTTTAAAAGCATGCATGGCAACTCCAAATCCCCAGCCTAAAGCTGAAAACCAAAACCATTGAAATCCTGGTGAAAATTTTAGATTAATAAAAACTAAGAACGGAATCACACAGCAATACGAAATTATATTTCCGTAAAATCCTTTAAGCTCTTCTACTCTTTTTTTGGCTCTATAATAAGCTTTTGCTTCGTCGGTATATTCTGCACTCATTTCCATAACCGCAATTTGTTTAGTTAAAATTGGAATCCTAACGGTGAAATTCTTTCCATCTTCTTCAATCTTCACTTTTCTGTCTGTTACAATTCCGTATCTGTTTACAATATTCTGCAATCCGACACCTTGCCTGTCTTGCAAAACTTCTTTTTTCTGAAGATCATTCTGGATGGCCAGATAATCTTTATCAATAAAAATTCTGATATGAAGCGGTTTTTGCTCGCTTACTACATTATGCTTTACAGTATTCTCTAGCAAAAGCTGTAAAGAAAGCGGCACCACTTTGGCTTCTGGATTGATGTTTTCTGTTGGCAATTCGTAAAACAAACTATTTTCGAAACGCATTTTCAGAAGATTCATATAGGTTTTTGCAAATGACAACTCGTCTTCAACCGAAACCAATTCTTTGTCTTTCTGTTCTAAAACATATCGGTAAATTTTAGATAATGAAGTGGTAAAACGCTGTGCATTATCTGGATTTTCTTCTATTAAAGAACTAAGAACATTTAAACTATTAAAAAGAAAATGCGGGTCGATCTGATTTTTTAAACTTTCAAATTTGGCATTTGCTGTTCCCGCAATAATCTTTTGTTGTGTTACTTTGTTTTCCTGATAGAGTTTATAAAAATTAAGTCCGTGAAAAAACAGTAGGACAATAAAAGTCATTACTGCAGATTCTATGTAATTTTCAGCCTTTTCATTGGCAAGAAAACCAATAATTGTCTTATTCTCGATTATTACACTTGTAAACAAACGTAATACTAAAATTACAATCATCGATATTAAAAAAGAACTTGCAAAACCAATTAAAATTCTCTTTACTGAATATGGATTTTCTCTAAAGACCCTATCTAAAAAATCAAAAAGAACGACATTTACGATATACAAAACCACACTGTAAAGCATGCAGTACAAGAAATAAATGTAAAGATTCTTGTTAAAGACTGCTGTTCCTAAAGAGGCAAACCGAATTAGAAAAGAGAACAAAAATACTATTCCTCCAACTAAGCATGCTTTTAACAAATTAGGTTTTAATATCATCATATTTATAATACTGAATTATTTACAAGTTTTTTGAATTTCTAAAGCTCTTTCTAATCCCCATTTTGGAGAATAAGGTGTTGCTGGTTTAAAAGTATTAAAAAGTTCAATAGATTTATCAACTTGCGCGCATAAAGGTTTTGTATCTACTCCTGTCCATTTTGCTCCCCCTATCTGATAATCTGCTTCGCCAAAAACTGCTCTCGGATTATTTGGGTCTAATGCCTTGGCTTTTGCGTAAGCTTCCATCACTTTAGCAGAATATTTCATTCCATTTGTCATCGGGTCTGCTACAACATATCCTGTATAAATTAAGGCTTGCATTACATACAATTCTGAATTGGCTTGGTCTTTTATCAACTCTATATCTAATGCATCTTGTGCTTTGGTCAATAACAAATCGATTTTTGTTTTGTCTTTTTCTGTAAAAACAGCTGTCGCGTTGATCATAGCGATATAATAATTTGGCAAGTAACTGTTTTTTTCTGCCGCAGCAATTCTTTCGAATAAAGCCGAAGCTTCAGCATTTTTTCCTTCTTTCCAAAGTCCGAATGCTTTATTCATTCCTTGTTCAAATTGTGTTTGAGCCGAACTTATTACTGCTATAAATAGTGCAATTAAAGTGATGATTTTTTTCATTTTATAAGTTATTTAATGGTTTGTTTATATGGATTAGTTATTTGTTTATTAGAATATAATTTCAATTTTTGAATCTTTGCTGACATTAAATTTAGCATCTTGATATGATGGAGGCCCCATAAATCCTTTTGCATTGTTTGAAGCTGCATATTCTTCTGATGGAGCTCCCATTGCATTTCTGTCAAGCTTTCCGTTGCTGTTTTCATCATGATAGGTTGAGATTGCATATTCTCCAGCAGGAAGATTATCAAAAGTTACAACCGCTTTATTGTCTTTAATTTCCGAAGCCAAACTTTTGTAAGTTGTTTTAAGGAAAGTTCCGTCTGAATTATATAATCCTACTTTCACGATTCCTGTGTCATTTTTCAAACCTGAAACGGCAACAGTTAATTTCACATTTTGAGCAGACATTAAGCTGCAGATAAATAAAATAGTTATTGTAATAATTTTGGTCATGATTTCTTTTTTTTTTTAAGGTTCTAAGGTTCTGAGTTACTAAGGTTCTAAGTTTTTTTGTTGATGATTAAAACTCTTTTTTTTAGGTTCAAAGGTTCAGAGCTGCAAAGATTCAGAGATTCGTTTTTCTCATTACTAGTATTTAAAAAACTTTGAACCTTTGTCGCCTTGTTTCTTTGTTCCTTTTAAATTACACTTCAAAAGTATGCTGGTTTTTAGTCTTTTAAAATTAAATGATACTGAGTTGTTGATTTTTGATGATGAATTGTTTTTTTAAGTTGCTAAGGTTCTGAGGGGCTATCCCGATAGTTATCGGGACTAAGTTTTTTATGCAAAAACCTTAGCAACTTAGAACCTTAGTAGCTTAGCATCTTAGAACCTTTTTAAAGATTCTTCAATTGATTCTCATTCTTGTTCTGGCTGATCGTCCAAAAGAAACCTACAAAAAAGAATCTGTCTGCTGTTGGCACTACCGCTTGTCTTTGATACACTCCGCTTGCGTCTGGCGTTTTGGCGTAATCGTATCCAAATATATTTTGAGTTCCTAAAACATTCGAAACTGAGAAATAAAGGATCTTTTGTGTCGTTAATAAATATGCCCAGCTAAAGCTTAAACTATTATACGATTTTGTTTTTCCGTTCATAAACTGTGTCTGATTCGGATCGTTGTATGGACGACCTGAGCTGAAACTGTTTGTTAAACTAACCTGAGATTTCCAATCTGTAATAAAATATTTTGCTACAACAGATAAGTTATGATTGGCAATAAAACTTGGAGTCGCCATGTTTGGAAAGTTTTTATATTGTCTTTCTGAATCGATATAAGAATATGAAATCCAATATTCTAGGTTTTTGTGCAAATTGCTGTCTTTCCAAAATAAATCGAATCCTTTTGCATAACCAGATCCATTATTATTAAAAACCGAATTGTACTGAATATCTCTTGTGTCGTATTGCACTAAATTGCTGTAATCTTTATAATAAGCCTCTGCTCTAAGTGTTTGACCTATTCTTGTAAACGTATAATTAAAAATATAATGTCTTGCTTTTTCACTTTCAAACTGATGATATTTAGAAAATTTAATGTAATCTACAACCGGTGTTTGAGAATAATCTCCATAAGCAAACGAGAACTGACTGTTTTTTGAAGCTTTATATCCTAATGAAGCTCTTGGCGCAATATTATTTTCATTTAATAAACTGTTGTTTGAATATCTTAAACCAACTTTTAAGGCTAGTCTTTTAGAAAATAAAATATCACCTTCAGTATACGCTGCAAAAATGTTTGAATCATAACCATTTGTAACATTAAGTGAAATATTATCAGCTACGTTTTCATCGTATTTTGTAATGAAATAATCACTTCCGAAAGACAATTTAAAAAAGTTTGAAAATTTCTTGCTTAATTTCAGCTTCAGCTGAGCGGCATTTTCTTGGTTTTCGATTCCAGTAATATCATATTTCAGTTTGTTTTTGCTGTAACCATAGCTCACTCCAGAAGTAATCTGCCATCCAGTTCCAAAACTTCCTTTGTAAGATGAATTCAAATAGAAGTTATTATTGTTCATGTCAGTTCGAACCGGATTCTCGAAATTGACATTTTTCTGATTCAAATCAAATTTTTCAGAATCAAAAGAAGCATACAGCTTAAATATTCCGTTTGTAAAATTATATCTATAAACCGTCTCACCTCCAAGAGATTGATACGGATTATTCCAATCTACATTTTGCGGAATAACAGCCTGATAAGGTGCCAAATTCACATACATCATATTTACACTCAATGAACTTTTTTTGAATTTCTGTGTATTTCCTAAACTCAAACCAACCGTCATTAATCCGATATCCGTTTTTTCATGATCTTCTTCGTCTTGAGTATTTAAAAGTAAAACACTCGACAAGGCTTCACCATATTCTGCAGAATAACCACCTGTAGAAAAAGCGATTCCGCTAAATAAAAAAGGAGAAAAACGGCTTCTTGTAGGTAAGTTATTTGTAGTTGCGCCATAAGGCTGCGCTACACGAATTCCGTCAACAAAAGTCTGTGTTTCGCTTGCTTCTCCTCCACGAACAAACAAACGTCCGTCTTCACCAACCGTTTGAGTTCCTGGCAAAGTCTGTAAAGCCGCCACTATATTTCCTGCAGAACCTGCTATTGTAACAATATCTAGCGGTTTCAAAACAGAAACTCTCGATTTCTCTCCCGATTCTAAAGTTCCAGCTGTGATAACAACGGCATCCAAAGTATTAATGTTCTCTTTTAATTTTACTATTTGATCTTTATAATTAGCAACATCAATTTCTTGTTTGTAGGTCTCAAAAAGTAGAAAACTTACCACTAAAAATTTATTTCCAGTTTCTGTAGTTTCAAAAGAAAATTCTCCTGTTTCAGAACTTGTTGCTCCGTCGTAAGTTCCGTCAATATAAATATTAGCTCCAGCAACAGGTTTTCCTTTTGGGTCAAGTACTTTTCCAGAAATAGTATTTTGAGCAAAAATTAAAGCTGTAAAAAATAAAAAGCTTATTGTAAAAAATAATTTGGTTTTCATGTCATCTTTGGTTTTTGATGAAGCAAATGTATTTTAACAATTCATGTTAAAAAATATATAATAACCCAATTGTAGATTTTCGAGGATGAGTTGTAAAATACTAATTTGTATCTTAGTAACGTGTTTCTAAAAACTATTAACTATGTCAGAAAGTAAAAGAGTTTCGAATTTATATCAATCCATTTATAATGGAAATCCATGGCTTGAAGTAACCTTAGCAGATACTTTAAAAGATGTAACTGCAGCTCAGGCTTATAAAAAAATCAATCCTAACTTAAACACGATTTGGGAAATTGTCAATCACCTAATACAATGGAGAAGAAACATATTAAAACGTGTTCAAGGAGAAATAATTACAACTCCCGATCATAATTATTTTGTGCCCATTTTAGATTCATCTGAGCCCGCTTGGGAACAATCACTGCAAAGTCTGGCAAAATCTCAGGAATTATGGAGTGCTTGTCTGAGTGATTTTAATGATGAGGATTTCGAGAAAATAGATCTAAACAATAATCACAATTTTTATGAAGATATTCACGGAATCATTCAGCATGACGTGTACCATTTAGGACAGATTGTTATTTTGAAGAAACTGCTTTAAAAATTCATAATCATGAAAAAGCCACTTTTAATTTTTGTTTTTTTAGTAATGAGTGCAATCGGGTTTTCGCAAGAAACCGAAGTTAAATATGATGAAGCTCTAGCCAAATCACTTCATGCCGACGAATACGGAATGAAGAAATATGTTTTTTGTCTTCTAAAATCTGGAAGTAATACAACAGCTTCTAAAGAAGAAACCAAAAAATTATTTGAAGGACACATGGAAAACATTGGCAAATTGGCCAAAGAGGGAAAACTGGTTGTTGCAGGACCTTTCATGAAAAATGATCGAAATTATCGTGGCATTTATATTTTTAATGTAGAAACCGTAGAAGAAGCCAAAGGTCTTGTTGCCACCGATCCGGCAATAAAAGCCAATTTACTCGAAGCCGAATTAACGCCTTGGTACTGCACCGCAGCTTTGCAGGAAATTCCGAAAATGCATGAAAAAATTGCCAAGACGAAAATGTAAAATATGAAAACAGAGAAAGAAAAAATGATTTCTGGCGAATATTACAACGCCTTTGATCCCGAATTAGTAAAAGGACGCCGTGCGGCAAAAAACCTTTTACACAGCTTAAATGTAAAAGAATATAGAGTTACCAAAAAAGCAAAAGAGATTCTAAAAGAATTGATTCCGAATGCTGGAGCTGGTCTTTATATTGAACCACCTTTTCATTGTGATTACGGTTACAATATTTTTGCTGGCGAAAATGTTTATTTTAATGTGAATTGTGTGGTTTTAGACTGTGCGCCAGTAAATATTGGCTCAAATGTATTTATAGCACCAAATGTTCAAATTTATACTGCCTCACATCCGCTTGACGCTGAGTTGAGAAAAACGCTTGAAAACGCATATCCCGTTACAATTGGCGACGATTGCTGGATTGGCGGAAATTCGGTTATCTGCCCAGGCGTAACAATCGGAAAAGGCTGTGTTATTGGAGCTGGATCTGTGGTTACAAAAGATATTCCAGATAATTCGCTTGCTGTTGGAAATCCGGCAAAAGTTATTCGAAAATTAAATCAAGAACCTGAATCAAAAAAATAATGCTTACCCTTAATAAAGTTCATCATATTGCCATTTTATGTTCCGATTACGAAAAATCGAAATATTTCTATACTCAGATTTTGGGTTTAACCATTATTCGTGAAATTTACCGCGAAGAACGTCAATCTTATAAATTGGATTTGGCTTTGAATGGCTCTTATGTTGTGGAGCTATTTTCATTTCCAAATCCGCCACAAAGACCTTCAAGACCAGAAGCTGTTGGTTTAAGACATTTGGCTTTTGAAGTAATTAATCTGGAAGAAACAATTGCTTTTTTAACTTCAAAAAATATAGAATCGGAACCAATCAGAATTGATGAAACTACTGAAAAACGTTTCACTTTTATTGCAGATCCAGATTTGTTGCCGATTGAGTTTTATGAGCGTTAGGCTTTTTTTCTGCCACGAAGGCGCTAAGACGCAAAGTTTGTTTTTATTTAAGACAACAATTAAACAGGCAGTTTGTCATTTCGACGAAGGAGACTCGAGCGATAGCGAACTGGCGAAGCAAATCTCCGCAAGTAACTCCGCAATCAAAATCGCCAATCTTTGTAGAGCTTCTCACGGAGATTTCTCCTTCGTCGAAATGACAAAAAATGAGAGAAATCTTTGCGTCTTAGTGCCTTTGTGGCAAAAAACCACATCGAAAGAATTTTCCTGTTTATATCCATTTTAACACACTAAAATAAAGATTTCCTAGAAAAAACCGAATTTGATGCTTAATTTTGTAATCCGCAGAAAAAAAATGCGATTCTCAAACTTATAATGATGAACAAAACGGCGCAAATCAAAAAAAATCATCAATTAATTAAACTCCGAAAATTAGTTATTGTTTCTATCTTAATTGGCTTTCTTTCTGCCTTTCTCGGAATTTCACTAAAAAAAATAACCGAATATTACGAAGAAATCTTCATTCATGAAGTTTCAGTTCATCCTATTTTTTACATCATATTCCCTGTTTTCGGTTTGTCGGTAATTTATTTTCTTAGACAATATCTTTTTAAGAAAAAAGAAAACAAAGGAATCAAAGAGGTTTTTGAAAGCACTGCATCAAAATCTAAAAATCTGCCTTCTTATAAAATTCCATCTCACTTCATAAACGGATTATTGACCGTTATTTTTGGAGGTTCTACAGGAATTGAAGTTTCTACCGTTGTAGCCACAGCAACTATTGGTTCTGTAGCACACGAAAAAGAAAATGTTTTCCGTCAATACAAAACAGAACTAATCTGTGCGGGAGTTGCGGCGGGAGTTACAGCACTTTTCAGCAGTCCGATTGCAGGAGTTTTATTTGCTTTTGAAGTTATTTCTAGAAAAGTAACGCGAGCATTTATCATTTCAAATTTAATTGCCGTTTCTATCGCTTTTGGTTTACTAACGATTTTAAAAGAAGAACCATTATTTGCAGTTTCCATCACAACATGGAACTTAAAAGCCATTCCGTACTTCATTCTTTTAGGCATTTTAGCGGGAATGAATTCTGTTTATCTGACACGTTGTGTGTTATTCTTTAAATCTCAATTTGGAAAAATCGATACGCATTATTACAAAATCATTTTAGGATCTGCTGTTTTAAGTATTTCATTATTCTTTTTTCCTCAATTGTATGGAGAAGGTTATCATGCAATCAAAGGAATTTTTGGCCCTTCATCTCAGCTTCCGCTAACCATTACTTTGGCTTTAACATTTATCGGAATTTTAATTCTAAAACCAATTGTAACTTCAATTACTCTAGCTTCTGGCGGTGACGGTGGTGTTTTTGCACCAAGTTTATTCATCGGAGCATTTTTAGGATTATTGTTGGCTTCTATCTTAAACAGCTTTTTCCATGTAAATGTAATTCCGGTTAACTTTATGATTATCGGAATGGCAGCTGTTCTTAGTGCAAGCATTCATGCGCCTTTTACAGCTATTTTTCTGGTTTGCGGTTTAACGAATGATTATACTTTGTTTTTTCCGATTCTTGTAGTTTGCTTGATTTCAAAATATACAGCCAAAACAATTTATCCTTACACTGTTTATAGCTATTCGCCAAGTTTAGTTAAATAATTTCAGACTATTACGATCTGAAGATTTAAAAGATACAGCAAAGTATATTTAAAAGCATAACGAGTAAAATATAATACGACAATAATGCCAACTGAAAAAATAAAAAGAAGCTACCGCAAAACACGTTACATTCTTTATAAAGAAACTTTAATCGATTATAAAGAGCATTTTTGGTCCTTTTTAGGTTCGTTTGTCGGAATTGGGATTCTTTCTTATCTCGATGCTTCGCAATTTGCAGGAAGTGATATGCTGTTTTTAATTGGTTCTTTTGGTGCGTCGAGTGTTTTGATTTACGGAATTATACAAAGTCCGTTTTCACAACCAAGAAATTTAATTGGAGGACATCTTATTTCGGCCTTTATAGGAGTTACCGTAAATAAACTAGTACCTGATATTGTATGGATTTCGGCTCCTCTTGCTGTCTCTCTTTCGATTATTTTCATGCAGATTACAAAAACCTTACATCCGCCTGGAGGTGCAACAGCTTTAATTGCAGTTACCGGTTCAGCACAAATAAAGGGCTTAGGATATATGTATGTGATTTCTCCTGTTCTTGTTGGTGTTTTAATTTTATTTGTGACTGCCTTGTTTTTTAATAATATTACTTCAAGCAGAAGTTATCCAAGCCATAGCACTTATCATAAACATTATCATAAAATTAGAAAAAGACTGGCGAGAAAATAATTCTGGCCCTTCTCCTGCAAGGTTTTCAAAACTTTGTAGGCATAAACTTCAGCATTAATAAGACCTACGAGGTTTTGAAAACCTCGCAGGATCATAAAAAATTAAAACACAGAAAAACAAGAGACTAAAATCTTTTCAACAAATCGTAATTCGTGATTCGTATTTCGTTTTTTATATTTTACCTTTGACCTCTCAATAAAAACAAAGATTATGGTTTATAAATTTAGAGTTATTCTAGACGCCGAAGAAGATATTTTTAGAGACATTGCTATTCTTGAGGAAGATACACTTGAAGATTTACACAATGCAATCTTCAATGCTTTTGGCTTTGACGGATCAGAAGTGGCTTCATTTTATACTTGTGATGACACTTGGAATCAGGAAGATGAAATTCCGCTTTTTGATACAGGAGATGTTCCTGGCGAAATGAGAACCATGAACGATTATCCGTTATCTAGTATTTTAGACAAAGAAAATACAAAGATTATCTACGTTTACGATTTCATAAGTATGTGGACATTCTTAGTCGAATTGGCTGCAGTCGAAGATGAAACCGTTGGAGCAACTTACCCTGAAACTTTATTCTCTCACGGTGAAATGCCAGACGAAGCTCACGAAAAAAACTTCGAAGCCGATGACATGCACGACGATATCTACGGAGAATTTGAAGACGACTTAGACGAAGACGATCTTGACATGTTTGAAGGAGACGACAGCTTCGAAGATTATGGATTTGAGGAGAACTGGAATTAATTTGAGGTTCTAAGGTTCTGAGACGCTAAGGTTCTAAGGTTTTAAATTGAAAGATTTTTCTTATTTTTATATTTAATTTAAAAATAAGAAATGAGCAATTTTAGAACTTTATTGGTTTGGCAGAAATCTATGTCCTTGATTACCAAAATTTATTCCTTAACAAACAAATTCCCAAAAGAAGAAGTCTTCGGATTAACTTCACAAATTAGACGCAGTTCAATTTCTATTCCGAGTAATATTGCAGAAGGATTTGGCAGAGAAAGCGATAAAGAACTTTTACGTTTTTTAAACATTTCTGTAGGATCATTATTCGAAATGCAGACTCAGTTAGAAATTGCTAAAAATATATCTTATTTAAAAGAAGACGATTTTAACAAATTATACGAGGACAGTCGCGAAGTAGAAAGAATGTTAGTTTCTTTTATAAAAAAAATAAAAGACAGAACTAAACCTTAGTACCTTAGCATCTTAGAACCTCAGCACCTTAAAAAAATATGATCAACTTATTCAACACCCACATCGACACGCTGTCAATACACCGCGTAGGAAACAAAAGCCGTAACGAAGCAATTTTTTTATCGGAGCAGCCATTTAATTTAAATGACGAGATCGTTCCTTTGATAAAAGAATTCTTTTTTAAGCCTTTTAGAGAAAAAGAAGAAAACTATTATCAGTTTGCACACGAAGTGGACTTGGATTACAACGACATGTTTAAATATGCAACTGAGATTTTCGCTAATCCGTCAAATGTTCATGAGGTTTCTAAAAACATCACGAAGCATTTATTTGAGCAGTCAAATCACCCGCACATTAAAAACGGAGAGGTTTATGTAACGTATTTGACCAACTTAAGCATCGATAATAATGTAGTTGATGCCATCGGTATTTTTAAAAGTGAGTTACAAGCCGACTTTTTACAGTTTGAAGAAAACGGAAGCAACCTTGAAATGATTTTACAGCAAGGAATTAACTTGAGTAAATTGGATAAAGGATGTTTGATTTTCAACTATAAAAAAGAAGAAGGATACAAAATCTTAACTGTAGATAGCAACCGTTACGATGCGCGTTACTGGTTAGAGCACTTTTTATCTGTTGATGCTTTTGAAGATGAAAATTTCATCACAAAAAAATATTTAAAGTTCTGTCAAAACTTCGCAAAAGACGTGGTTTTGCCAGCAGAAGACAAGAAAGAGGAAGTAATGTTTATGAACCGATCTGTGAATTATTTCGCTAAAAATGATCAGTTTGAAGAGCAGAATTTCTTGAATGAAGTACTAGACAATCCTGATTTGATTCCTGAATTTAAAAACTATAAAGTTGATAAAGGAGAAAAATACAGCATCGAAGATGTAACCTCATTCCCTATCGCCAACGCAGCAGTTTCTGACGCTAGAAAATCGATTAAAAACGTAATTAATTTGGATACTCATATTCAGATTAAAATGGATTTTATCAACCCTGAAAGTGCAGAAAAATTTGTTGAAAAAGGCTGGGATGAAGAAAAACAAATGTATTACTACTTAGTTTACTTCAATAAAGAAGAGAAAAGCTAAGAAGTTTTCATTTTCTATTACTTACTTAAAACAGAAAACGGCAATTACGAAAGTAACTGCCGTTTTTTTATTGTCTTAAATTTTTAATGTTATAAAACCGAAAATACTGCTTTTACAATATCATCGTACACTTGTTTATTTCTTTCTCCAGTGCGAGCTAAAACTCTAATTCCTGAGTAATTATTAAAGATAAATCGAGCCAAAACTTTTGCATCCAGCTGTTTGGAAATATGTCCTGCCTCCTGCCCTTTTTTAACAGCATTTGTAAAGACTTCTTCCATAGTTTGGCTGTTGTTTTTTACAATTTTGGCAATTTCCTCATCATGTATCGCTAGTTCTACAGAAGAATTAACCATAAAACAGCCTTTTGTAATTCGATCTTCTAAACTCTCGATCACTGCTTGCTTAAAAATAGCCAGCAAAGTTTCTTTGACATTCTCAGATTTTTCTAAAAGTTCTTTTACCGCATCTTGTGCCTGTTCCTGATAACGTTTTAAGGACTTGGTAAACAATTGCTGTTTATCTCCAAAAGTATCATACAAACTAGAACGGCTTAAACCTAAATGCGTCACCAAATCCTGAGCAGAAGTGCCGTTATAACCTTTGTGCCAAAAAATTTCGATTGCTTTATCCAAAGCCTGATCTTCATTAAATTCTTTCGTTCTAGCCATGACATTCAAATTAAATTCATCTACAAAGATATAAAAATACGGAACAATCGTTCCTGAATTGGTCAAAAAAATTATAGTACGGTATTTACGATAAGCCCGCCGTCAACCACAATTTCAGATCCAGTAATAAATGAAGCATCATCTGAAGCTAAAAAACTAACTGTTTTTGCAACTTCAGCAGCTTGTCCAAAACGTTTTAATAAAATTTTCTCTCCTAAAGCAGAACCTAAACCTTCTACTTCTTCTTTTTCTAAACCAACTTTTCCGTACAATGGTGTTTCAATTGGACCAGGAGAAACCGCATTTACTCTAATTTTTCTTGAAGCCAATTCTACGGCAAAAACTTTATTTAAAGACAATACAGCTGCTTTACTTGCGGCATAAACACTAGAATTAGGCATTCCGACATGAGCGTTTACCGAAGTATTAAAGATAATTGAACCGCCGTCATTTAAAATTGGCAACACTTTTTGAACTGTAAAATACACTCCTTTTACGTTGACATTCATAATACTGTCATAATGATCTTCTGAAGCTGAATCTAGTGGCGCAAAAGCTGCAATTCCAGCGTTCAAGAATAAAATATCAACTTTACCAAATTTTGATTTTACTTCTTCAACTAAATTGTCGATTGATTTTAAATCAGACTGATCAGCTACAATTCCTGTAACATTCAATTCTTTTTCCGCTTTTGCCAAAGCTTCTTTGTTTCTTCCTGTTACAATTACTTTTGCTCCTTTTGCTGTTAAATCTGCTGCGGCTGCATATCCAATTCCGCTGTTTCCACCTGTCACGATTGCTACTTTGTTTTCTAAATTTTTCATTTTATTTATTCTTTAAGTTATTGATTATTCAATTATTATGATACAAAGATATAATAACGGAACGATCGTTCCGTTATTATTATAGTTAATTTTATGTTAAAATATTTAGATCTGTTTCAAACTCTTTATTTATAAAGGAATTAACTATTACACCATAAGTGAAAGAAATTGCAAAATGTGGCTATTTCTTAATATTTGATTAATTTTGTATCCTAAAAACAAAACATATGGAACGTGTTTTACCACATGAAAGTCCTTTCGAAACCATCATCTCTTTTCATAAATTAATTGAATCTTTTGAAGAAATTGCTACATCTGACGTAGATTATCGTTCTAATTACGCCAAAGCTATTTTAAAAGAAGTTGAGTCTTTTCCTGAATTCAGAACTGGAATTCATGATTATAATATCATTAAAAACAACGAAACCTTAATTAAAAACATAGCTGCGGACTTATTTCCTACTGCTCTGACTCACAATGAGATTAAAGCAATTACAATTCCGTTTCAAAACGTATCTTTTAATTATACAGAACGTTTCAAAAAAATCTTGAAAAATGCTGGAGACGAATTTTATATGGAAATTCGTGATTTTAGCGAGCATCAGTTCTACATCAATAACTGCTGTTTAATTTTAAGCAGTTATTACAAACAGCATATCGACTTCAATCAGCCATTTTTCTATGACATTCCAGATGAAAATGGTATTGAAAAGCATTATCGTATTTTATACAATGCTGATTTTATGGAAATTACTCCAACAGAAAACGCTGTTCCGCTAACTCAAGAAGATATTGATCAATTACTTGATAATTATAATGATATCAATTTATGGAAATCTAAATTCCCAAAAGGAAGCTGGATATTAAGAGGTTTCGGTATTGTTTCTTTATTTGATGCCACAACAGAAAGTGCTATTTCAATATTGAAAAGCAGTTTACTAAAACCTGGCCCAAAAACAGTTGCCACAGATCAGGAAGTTTCTAATATTTTTCAGTCGATTTTTAATCTTCCGAATTTAAAAGTCGGATTTATTATTTACAATCCTGAAGAAGAGAAATTTATGCGACCGGCAAAATACGAAAATCAGATGAAGAGCTTTCTGCTTTCTGCCGATCAGGAAGTAGATTGCAAAAATGCTTTTTTTGGCTGTTCTTTCGAAAATTTATTGGACAAAAGAGAACCTTTTGTTATTTCTAATGTCAGCAAGTTTACCGAAGAATCAACAAATAAAAGACTTGGCGAACACTTACTTACACAAGGTATTCAAAGCTGCATTTTTGCTCCGGTAATTAAAAGTGGGCAATTGTTAGGCGTTGTTGAACTGGTTTCTGAAAACCCGAGAGATTTAAACAGTGTCAATGCCACAAAACTAGATTTGGTTCTACCGTATTTAACTGATACTATTGATCGTTATAATACCGATATGCAGCATCAGATTGAAGCGATTATTCAGCGCGAATATACTACGATTCACCCAAGCGTATATTGGAAATTCAAAAGAGAATCTCAGAACTATTTTCAAAATATGAATCATACTAAAGATTATATTTTTAAAGAAATTGTCTTTAAAAATGTATATCCGCTGTACGGACAAATTGATATTAAAGGTTCTTCTGAACATCGTAATGAAACGGTAAAAATTGATTTGAAAAGTCAATTGACTGCTCTTATGGAAATTTTTGATAATCAAGAAGAAAATTCAAACCTAGTTCTTCTAGAGCAAAGAAAATTTGAATTGGAATCGCTTCGAAGCGAATTGGATTATCCACTAAAAGCAGATACAGAACAGCACATTCAGCGTTATATCGAAGAAGAAATTCATCCGATACTGAAAAATACGAAAAGCAATCCTAAATCTGAAAAATTAGAGCAATTATACTTTGACAGTCTAGATGAAAAAACAGGAATGTTCTATCAGGAAAGAAAGAAATTTGACAATGCCATGTCGATTATCAATAAAAGACTAGCAACGGTTTTGGATAAAAAACAAGTTGAGGCGCAGCAGATTTATCCGCATTATTACGAACGTTTTAAAACGGACGGTGTTGAGCATAATTTATATATCGGAGCTTCAATTTCTCCAACAAAACCTTTCGATATTATGTATTTGCACAATCTTCGTTTGTGGCAGCTGCAAACTTTATGCGAAATGGAACTGGAACACCATGAACTTAAGGAATCTCTTCCATACGAACTGGATGTTACTTCTTTAATTCTCGTTTTTAGTTCTGCGCTTTCTATCCGTTTTAGAATGGACGAAAAACGTTTTGATGTAGATGGAACTTACAATGCAAGATATGAAGTTGTTAAAAAACGAATTGACAAATCACATATTAAAGGAACAAACGAAAGAATTACTGAGAAAGAGAAAATCACAATTGTATATTCTCAAAATAGTGAAGAAGCAGAATATTTAAAATATATTAAATATTTACAGCACAAGAAAATTCTTGAACCGTCAATAGAGCAATTTGAAGTTGAAGATCTTCAGGGAGTTTCTGGTTTGAGAGCTATTCGTGTCAAAGTAATCAACAATAGTTCAAACCCAGGAATTAAAAAAATAACTTATCAGGATTTATTAGATGAGCTCAACTAAATAGTTGAGCTTTTTTTCTTTTTTAAACACATAGAAATATAGATTTTGAAACTTAAAAAAGGCGTTTCACTTGCATCAATTCACATAGCTATGTGTGAGAAACTAGTTTCTTTCTTTATTCTTTTTAGATAAGAAAAAACTATGTTTCTATGTGTTTAAAATATTTCTATTAAAAAAAACTTTGTCAAAGTTTGAAACTTTGACAAAGCTCTCCAAATCTAGATGGATTTAAAAGCGATCACAAACGCAATCACTGTTATGATAATTCCGAACATAAAAAAGTTATAGGCAATTCGGAGTAAATTATATTTTCGCTGTAAAACCAATCCGAGATAGTATAAATCTTTGATCATTGTTGAGTACAGATAATCACGATCTTTCATCATTTCGTTCATTGCCCAGTCATAATCTTCGAGAGGCATTTTATAGAAATTTCCAAAAAACATTAAATTCACTTTTTTAGCCTCCACATCGTCTCTCGTAAAAAATCCAGAAGTTACTTTTGGACGTGTAGAAAGAATCGCAAAAATAATCGTAATCACGCTCGACATTAGCATAATAAATGTCGGAACAACCAAATGCGCATTTTTGGGACTATCTAATTTCGGAATAATAGACGATAATGCAATCGAAATGATAATCGCATTAACAGACAATAAAATATTGGCTTTGCTATCTGCAATACCGCTTAAACGGGTATGATTTCCAAGTGTAACACGAAATAAAGTATCAATTCCGCGGTCTGGTTTTTCTGTTTTATCTTTCTTTTTGGATTCTTCTTCTAACGCTTCAGCTGCCTTCAATTCCTGTTTATTTATTTTTTTCTGAATTAATAATAGATTTTTTTCTTTCAAAGGCTGCCATTTTCTCAAGGCATAATCGGTATAGAATCTATGTTTGTTTAATAAGAAATTGAGGTTTTCTCTTGTCCATTCGGCATTAGAAAAACTAACTATTCCAGCATTTTTCAATTCCAAACGCAATAATTCGCAAGTTGTAGTATATTCGGCTCCCATTAAGTGAGCATAATCTGCGTCTCTTATAATTTTTTCAAGATGCGTTTTTGGTTCATATTCTTTAACTGTAGCCAGAATCAAACTTGAAACAAGTGCTATAAACTCTTCCGATTTTCCTTTTTCGCGTAAAAAGTTAGCGGCAATTTCGGTACTTTTCTTTTCATGATTTTCATACCCTTCAATATATCCAGTGTCGTGAAACCATGCCGCCACCAAAAGCGCTTCCTTGTCCTCACCGCTTACATCTTCTTTTTTGCAAAGTTCTTTTACTGCTGTAACAACTGTAAAAGTATGATTAAAATTATGGTAAGAATATAAATTAGAAAGTTTATCTTTGAGTAAATTCCCGACAAAATCCTCGGATTGTTCTATTAGATTCATAAAGAATATTTTTATACCACTAAATTATGAAATTGTTTTTGGATAATCATTTTATTGCCAAGATTAAAAACTTTTTAATAGCAATAGTGTCACTCTTCATTGTTTATTCCTGCGCGACCCGCAAACCGCAATATGGAAAAAGTGTAAGTGCCAACGAAACAGAAAACGCAACAGATACTATAAAAATTGCACACACCTTTTTTCTTGTTGGTGATGCTGGAAATGCCGATGAAGAACAGGCACAGCAGACACTGGAGCTTTTACATCAAAAACTTAAAAAAGCGAGCAAAAAATCGACACTGCTATTCTTGGGTGATAATATTTACCCGAAAGGCTTTCCTGGTGATAAACATCCTGAAGACAAAGCTTTAGCAGAAACTAAACTCACCAATCAATTAAAACTAACTAAAGGTTTTAAAGGAAAAACAGTTGTAATTCCTGGAAATCATGATTGGTATAACGGCATTAAAGGCTTGGAACGTCAGGCCGATTTTGTAACGAAATATTTAAACGATAAAAAAGCATTTCTTCCGAGAAAATCCTGTCCTATTGAAAATGTAAAAATTGACAGCGTTACAACTTTGATAGCTGTTGATAGTGAATGGTTTCTAGAAGATTGGAACGATCACCCGACTATAAATGACAATTGCGAAATCAAAACTAGAGAAGCTTTTTTTGAAGAGTTAGAAGGACTTTTAAATAAAAACCAAGAAAAGACAGTTGTCTTGGCCATTCATCATCCGCTATTAAGCAACGGAACGCATGGCGGACAATTTTCATTAGAAAAACAGTTATTTCCTTTGGAGCAAAAAATTCCGCTTCCGGTAATTGGTTCATTTATTAATTTATTGCGAAAAACTTCTGGTGTAAGTCCGCAGGACATTCAAAACAAACAATATACAATTTACGCAAAAAGAATTAAGACCCTTTTGCAGAAGCAGAAAAATGTAATTGTAGTTTCGGGTCATGATCATAACCTTCAATATATCAGTAAAGAAAATATTCAGCAGATTATTAGTGGCGCCGGATCAAAATCGGAAGCTGCAAGAGCTATTAGTCCTTATGATTTCTCGTATGGCGGAAATGGTTATGCAACACTAACGATGTTTAAAAGCGGAGATGCAAAAGTTTCTTTTTATGGAAATGAAAATGGTAAAGAAAAACTGCTTTTTGAACGTGAAATAATAAAAGCCAAAGAAATCAATTGGGCTTCAGATATTCCGAACAAGTTTCCTGCAACTGTGACCACTTCGATTTATTCTCCAAAAATGACTCAAAAAGGTGCATTTCACAGGTTTTTATTTGGTCAGCATTATAGAAAGTATTACAGTATGCCAATTGAAGCTACAACAGCAACAGTTGACACTTTAAAAGGCGGGTTGAAACCAATTCGCGAAGGCGGAGGACATCAATCTGTTTCCTTAAGAATGTCTGATCCTCAAGGGCGTGAATACATCATGCGTGCAATGAAAAAAAGTGCAACCGTGTTCTTACAGTCAGTAGCTTTTAAAGATCAATATGTGGTAAATGAATTTGAAAAAACATACGCCGAAGATTTTTTATTTGATTTTTATACCACTTCTCATCCTTATTCTTCTTTTGCTATCGGAAGTATGTCTGATCAAATTGGACTTAGACATACCAATCCTATTTTATATTATATTCCGAAACAAAATGGTTTAGGCGAATTTAATGCAAGTTTTGGTGACCAATTATATATGGTTGAAGAAAGACCAGCCGACAATCATCTTGACGGCAAAAATTTTGGAAAACCAAGCAATATTATCGGAACTGATGATATGATGCTGAACCTTCATAAAGATGAAAAATATACTGTTGATGAAAAGGAATATATTAAAGCGCGTTTATTTGATATCCTTTTAGGCGATTGGGATCGTCACAGCGATCAATGGCGTTGGGCTGAATATAAAGAAGATGGAAAGGTGATTTACAGACCGATTCCGAGAGATCGTGATCAGGCTTTTGTAAAATACGATGGCGCTTTGCTTTCACTTTTAATGAATATGCCACCTCTTCGTCATATGCGAACTTTTAAAGGAGACAGAATTAATGTGAAATGGCTTGGAAGAGAACCGTACCCAATGGATTTGGCATTTCTAAAAACTGCTGGAGAAAAAGACTGGGTTGAACAAGCTAAATACATTCAAGAAAACTTGACAGATGCAGATATTGATGTAGCTTTCAAAAATATGCCTAAAGAAGTTCAGGACGAAACGGTAAATGAAATTAAAGCAAAACTAAAAAGCAGAAAAAAAGATCTTCAGAAATATGCTCGTGAATATTCTGATGTGTTAGATAAAACTGTTATGATTGCGGGAACAGACAAAAAAGATAAGTTTGTTTTAAATCATAATGTAAAGAAAGGAATTGAAATACAAGTTTTCAGAATCAAAAAAGAAGGTGATGAATTGCTTTATACCAAAAACGTAACCGACGACAAAACCAAAAATCTTTGGATTTACGGACTAGACGATAATGATGTTTTTGAGGTAAAAGGAGATCAAAAATCTAGCATCAAAATTCGTTTGATTGGAGGCCAAAATAATGATACTTATAACATTGAAAACGGAAGAAAGGTTATTGTTTACGATTTCAAATCAAAAGAAAACACTTATAACCTCGATTCTAAAACTCAAACACAACTTACAGACGACTACGAAGTTAATGCCTATAATTACGAAAGACCAAAGTATAATGTAGTTTCTGGTCTTCCAAACATTGGCTATAATCCAGATGATGGAGTAAAAATGGGAGTTAACGTAAATTATACCGTTAATAATTTTAAACAAAATCCGTATACGCAAAGACATATTTTTAATGCTTTCTACTACTTTGCTACTGGAGGTTTAGAATTTAATTATGCAGCACATTTCCCTGGGTTATTAGGAAAATGGGTTATTGATGTGGAATCATTATATACGACTCCGAATTTTGCCATGAACTATTTTGGATACGGAAATGAATCGCAATATGATGATAATTTAGGAATGGATTACAATCGTGTCCGTATCAGAAAATTTAATGCTTCGGGTGCCATTCGCCATGTTGGAAGATATGGAAGTGAGTTTAGCATTCAGCCAATTTTCCAGAGAATGACAGTTGAAGATACCGAAAACAGATACATTAATATTCCTGGAATTGTAAATCCAGATGTATTTGACAGTCAGAATTACGGAAGTTTAAAAGTAAAATATCAGTTTAAAAATTCAGATTTTGCTGCAAAACCAACTTTAGGAATGGCTTTTATGATTGCGGCGACTTGGACAGCTAATTTAGATGACACCAAGAAAAATTTCCCAACTCTGGAAAGTTTCTTAGGTTTTACTCATAAAATTGATCATAACGGAAAACTAATATTAGCCACTTACGTTAAAGGAAAGGCTATTTTTAACAATAATTATGAATTCTACCAAGGTGCTTCTCTAGGTGGAGACACGGATTTACGCGGTTATAGAAATGAGCGTTTCTTAGGAAGTTCGTATTTCTCTCAAAGCTCTGATTTACGTTTAACTATTGGAAAAATCCGCAAAACAATTGTCCCATTTACTTATGGAGTTTTAGGTGGTTTTGACTACGGAAGAGTTTGGCTTGATGGCGAAGAATCAAGAAAATGGCACCAAGATTATGGTGGCGGACTCTGGCTGAATGCCATAAATGTTATTACAGCTAGAATCTCATACTTCAAATCTCCTGACGAAATTGGAAGGGTGATTTTTGGGGCAGCATACAGTTTTTAAAAAGGTGCTAAGGTACTAAGATGCTAAGGTTCTAAGGTTTTCTACTCTGAGTAAAAAAAACAGCCACGAATTCACGAATAATTTAATTAAAATTCGTGAATTCGTGGCTAATCTTTTCTTAGCACCTCAGTAACTTAGCGATTTAGAAGAAACTCATAAACCTTTCCTCCTATTTTGTTTGTTTTTTCGTCGGCTATAAGTAAGGTGTTGTTGTCTTTAAAAACAATGGCTTCTTTTTGCGAGAAGTGATTCAGATTAATTTCGGTTTGAGTTCCTTTATGAAATAAATCTCCTTTAAATCCTTTAAACAAAAGTACTTTGTCATGACTAAGCAAAGCCACTTTTTTTCCGTCAGGACTAATTGTTGCACTCGTTAATACACAATGATTGTAATTATTGCAGGTTTTAAACTCCCCAATTTTAACGGCTTTTTGAGTTCCCGCAGCATTTTTGATTTTGTAAATAAAAGCTGTGCCGTCAAAACCTTTGCTTCTGTTTTTGGTAAATAGATAAAAATAGCCTCCCTGTTCAAAAAATCCTTCAACATCATAGAACATTTCTTTTTTCTTTGGAGGAAATTCTGTTTGTTCTGGGTATGAAAATGAAATTTTATATTCGGCTTTAGCCACATCATTATTCAATTGATTTTTTGCGACTTTATAAATACACAAATCTCTTCTTTCGTTATCATTATTTCCAAAATCACCAATGTAAATATTTCCACTTTTATCTTTGGTAATATCTTCCCAATCTACATTTGTGGCATTCGAAATTGTGATTGTTTTAGCTAATTTTCCTTTAGAATCGATAGCATAAAGAGCATTTTTATTTCCACTGTCTTCTAAGGTATAAAGAATGTTGGTTTCAGGAAAATAGGTAATTCCAGAAACTTCCTTTAATTTCTTTGGAAGGGAATAAAGCTCTTTTAAATCAGAACCTGATTGCTTCTGGCAAGCTAGTAAAACTATCGAAACAACTACTAAAAAAGATTTTTTCATAAAATTTATTTTTTTTTAAAACCATATAAGTTATATAAGATAATTTAAAAGCATGACATAATGGACTTATATAACTTATATGGTGAAATTTTTTAAACTAAGTTAGTATTTTTAAAATTACGCGTAATAAATTCAAACGCAGCATGCATCACATGCCCCATTGATTTTGCGTTTTTAAATTTCATATCATTCGTATAACGATACAATTCCATTTTCAATTGTGTCAAATGCTCTTGCGTTGAAATAGTATCGTGGCACATAATATTCAACAATTTTTTGATTCTCGTTTCGGCAGAATGAATACGTTTTGCTAAAATCGCCCTTTCTTCATCTTTGTATTGAATAATCGAACGCTCTTCTAATTTCTCTTTGATTAATTGAATCATCGGAAAATTTTCCTTGAAAAACTGAGGGCGATACACTTTAAAATTTCCCTCGTAACATTGCTGGTCAAAATCGATTGGACGAATTTTATAAACCACTTGATCAAAATCGTGAATCGGGACAATTACATAATTATAGGCACGCATATCCCCTAAAAGACGAATCATACAGCGTTCGTTAAACTTGACGAACTCTTTGGCAATTTGCGCCTTTTCCATTTCACTGCATTGGTCTAGCAACGTATCCATAAAAACATCGCCGGGAATTCCTATAATATGTTCCTCTATCAGAGTATCTTTATAAACTAGAAAGTTGATTTTATCTGGCGAAAGAATGTCTTCCAGCTCCAATCCGTAAATACGGGAAGCATCGGCTTTTTTGATGTAAAAATGAACATAGTTGTCATTTAGAATATTTCGAACCTTAATTCTAAAAGGTTTCGAATTTCCGAACGTACAATAATCAATTGCATCGACATTTAGATATTGAATAATTTCACTATTTCCATCAGAATGCAGAAGCGAATATATTTTCTTTAGATTTAAATCAATTTCGTTACGCTCAAATTCTCCATAATAAACTCTGATCCAAAGTGTATCTGTATCGTGTTTGTCGTAAACATTTATAGAACCTGAAAAACGAAGCAAGTCATCATAAAACACAGAAACTTTAGAAATACGTTCGTATCGCTCTAAATAACTTAAAAGTGGCTGTGTTAAAGGGTAAGACGGTTTTTTTAAAACCATTAAAGGCTCGCTCATTTTGAATATCTTTATTACAAATTTACGTGAATACGATTTAAAGTCAGAATTTAAAGTAACAAAAATCAACTTGGCTCGTCATACTAAAAACTAAAACCAGAAAAATTTGGAAACCATATTAACCATCGAGAATTTAAGTAAAAGATACGGCCGAATTCAGGCTTTGAAAAATGTATCTTTTCAAATACAAAAAGGTCGTGTTTATGGCATTCTAGGGCCAAACGGCAGCGGAAAATCGACTACATTAGGAATTGTATTGAATGTTGTTAATAAATCGTCTGGCAGTTATCGCTGGTTTGATGGTAATGTGGAAACTCATGACGCATTGAAAAAAGTGGGCGCTATTATAGAAAGGCCAAATTTTTATCCATACATGACAGCCGAGCAAAACCTGAAATTGGTTTGCAAAATCAAAAACATCAACTATTCTAAAGTCAATGAAAAATTGGAATTAGTAGGTTTGATTGAAAGAAAAGATAGCAAGTTCAGTACTTTTTCATTAGGAATGAAACAGCGTCTGGCAATTGCATCAGCACTTTTAAACGATCCGGAAATTTTAATTTTAGATGAACCAACCAACGGATTAGATCCGCAAGGAATTCATCAAATTCGCGATATCATAAAAAAAATTGCTTCGCAAGGAACTACTATTCTGCTTGCTTCACATTTATTGGATGAAGTAGAAAAAGTTTGTTCACAAGTCATTGTTTTAAGAAAAGGCGAAGTTTTATACTCAGGTTCAGTTGATGGAATGTCTTCAAATGAAGGTTTCTTCGAAGTGCAGTCAAATGATAATTTAGTTTTAAAATCTGCTTTGCAAGAACATCCTGCTGTAGATAGAATTTCTGAAGAAGACGGGAAAGTTTTAGTTTATCTAAGATCTGATTTATCGGCTTCAGACTTAAATCAGTTCTTGTTTTCTAAAAACATTGTTTTAAGTCATTTAGTAAAACGTAAAAACAGTCTAGAAGCACAATTTTTAGAATTAACCAAAAACGCTATCGCCCAAAAAAACTAAACCATGAAAAGACTTCTCTCTATAGAATTACAAAAAATCTGGATGAACAAAGCCAGCCGTATATTAACCTTAACTTATTTTATCTTACTTTCTTTTATTGCTTTAATCGCAGCTATTAAGTTTGATATTGGTCCATTTAAATTTCATTTGGCTGAAATGGGAATCTTTAATTTTCCGTTTATTTGGCATTTTAATACTTATGTTGCAGCTTGGCTTAAATTCTTTTTAGCTATTGTAATCGTTTCGATGATGGCGAATGAATATAGCTACGGAACTTTAAAACAAAACTTGATTGACGGTCTCAGCAAAAAGGAATTTATTTTATCAAAATTCTTAACTGTAGTTTTATTTGCTTTTGCGTCTACCGTTTTTGTCTTTGTAATGAGTTTGGCTTTAGGATTATGCTTTTCTTCTTACACAGAGTTTAGTATTATTTTTAGTGATTTAGATTACCTTCTGGCCTTTTTTGTAAAATTGACCGGTTTCTTTTCGTTCTGCTTATTTTTAGGAATTTTAGTAAAACGTTCTGCTTTTGCATTGGGCTTTCTTTTGGTTTGGAACATAATTGAGGCAATTGTAAGAGGCACTTTAGCATTTAAAATTTTTCCAGACAGTGATACTGATAAAAAAATCACGCAGTTTTTCCCTTTGGAATCAATGTCGAATTTAATTGTTAATCCAGGTCCAAGATTGTCTGTCGTAAAAAACATTGGCACACAAATGGGAATTGAAACAGATGCTGATTTTAGTGTTGATTATTTTGCTGTATTAATCGTTTTAGCTTGGACTTTTGCATTTATATATTTTTCTTACAAATTATTAAAAAATAGAGATTTGTAGTATATTTGTTACTATGAGTCTTCAAAGAACTTTATTCCTAACTTTCATTTTGTGCTGCTTTTATAATAAGATCAGCGCACAGAGCATTACTGTAGATTCTAACGTAACAGCGGCAGATTTAATTCAGAATGTTTTAATTAAGAGTTCTTGCATTGATACTGAAAGTGTCAATGCATCAGGAAACCCAACTCCAAACCAGCAGAGTTATGGCTCTTTTATGGCAGGTGCAAATTTTCCTTTTTCAAGTGGAATAGTTTTAAGCACTTCACCAAGCAAAAAAGCAGAAGGTCCTTATAATCAGCAAGACTCAAAGGGCACCCAAGTGCCAGGCTGGAATGGTGACCCTGATCTTAATCAAGCTTTAGGAATTAATAACAGTACACAAGCAACATTTATAGAATTTGATTTTATAGCATTAACTAATTCGATTAGCTTTAATTATATTTTTGCCTCGAATGAATATCAACTTAATTTTCCTTGCATCTATTCCGATGGATTTGCCTTCCTAATTAAAGATGCAGACAATCCCAGTGAAGCTTACAAAAATCTTGCAGTTTTACCTAATTCTGCAACTGCAGTTTCTGCAACAACGGTTCATCCAAAAATTAATACTGTAAATAATAGCAACGGAATTCCTTTAATTGGCTGTGAAGCCGTTAATGAAAACTACTTTAATGGTTATAATACAGCCGCAAGCCCTATTAATTATGCTGGTCAAACAGTAGTAATGAATGCATATACAGATGTCATTCCAAATAAAAAATACCATTTAAAACTGGTTATTGCAGATGATGCCACAAGACAATACAACTCTGCCGTTTTTATAGAAGCAGGCAGTTTTGTAACGAAAATTAATTTTGGCGAAGATAGAACTGTGGCTAATAACAATCCTGTTTGCTTTGGAGAAAATTATGTTTTAGATACCAATTTAAGTTCAACAACTCATACGTTTGAATGGTTCAAAAAAGACGCTTCAAACAATTATGTCCTAATTCCAGGTGCTACATCTCCATCTTATGCCGTTTCCGCAACAGGAACATATAAAGTAGAAGCAACTTTGGGTAGTACAACATGTGTATCAATTGGAGAAATTACAGTTGAGTTTTCACCTCAAATTCAATCAACCAATACTTCTTTATTGCAATGTGATGATAATACAGACGGTATCACCATTTTTGATCTGACTAAAGTTGCCAATATTGTAAAAAATAATAATACGCAGATTACCAATCAAGGATATTATGAAACTTTGGCCGATGCACAGGCCAAAACAAATCCAATTTTAAATCCGCAGCGTTATACCAATAAAGCTCCAAATCAAATTGTTTTTGCAAGGATTGAGAATACTTTTGATTGTAGTGCAATAGCTCAAGTTACTCTAAATGTTTCTAATACTTTAATTCCAGATCAATCGCCAATTGCTAAGTGTGATGAAGACGAAATACAAGACGGCTTATATCAGTTTAATTTAGAACAAGAAGTAACGCCCCAAATTTTAGCAGGTTTGCCACCTGGACTGATAGTTAATTACTTTCTGACTGCTTCTGATGCTATTACAGAGACAAATCAGCTACCGAATATTTTTAAAAATACTACGCCAAATAGCCAGACTATTTATGCGCGTGCCGCAAACGGTTCAGATTGTTATGATATAACTCCAATTGAATTGATTGTACACACTTTTGATCCACCAAATTTTGAAGATGAGACGCAATATCTTTGTAAAGGAGATCAAATAACAATATCTGTCGCTACAGGTTTTAGCAGTTATGCTTGGACTAATAGCGGAGGTTCAACAAACTCAATGCTTGTTACGAGTCCTGGAGATTACTCCGTAACCGTAACCGATGTAAATGGATGTAAAAAAACTAAAAACTTCAAAATAATTTTATCAGAACCGGCAACAATTACAGGAGCAGATGTAAAGGACTTCTCTGGAATAGATAATTCTGTAAAAATTCTATATACAGGTGTTGGAAATTATGAATTTTCTCTTGATGGAACCGCTTTTCAAGATGACCCAACTTTTACACAAGTAACCCCAGGGGTTTATACTGCAATTGCTAAAGACAAAAATGGTTGTGGAATATCTAATTCTTTTACCGTATATGTTTTAGACTATCCGCGTTTCTTTACTCCAAACGGAGACGGGTTCAATGATTTATGGGTAATCAAAAACATTGATCAAATGCCCGATTATACAATCTCAATTTTTGATCGTTATGGAAAATTATTAAAACAAATGAATCAGAATGGCTCAGGCTGGAACGGAATATTCAACGGAAGAGAAATGCCTTCAGATGATTATTGGTTTACGCTTCTTTTTGTCAATGGCAAAAATGTTAAAGGACACTTTTCTTTAAAAAGATAACTTTTATACATTTCAAACTCTGAAATTCCAAATTCCAATACTTGCTCAAAAATTCAGTTCTTTAAACAATTTTAATTTAGCATAAAAAAGAATCCCAAACTCCTTAATTGGAATTTGGGATTTTTTATATTGAAAGTTAAAACGAATTAGATTTTATATCTTTTTCTATCCGTTTCACTTAAATAAATCTTTCTTAAACGTAAAGATTTTGGAGTAACTTCAACATACTCATCTTTTTGAATGTACTCTAAAGCTTCTTCTAATGAGAATTTGATAGCTGGGATAATTCTAGCTTTATCATCAGCTCCAGAAGAACGAACGTTAGAAAGTTTTTTCGTTTTAGTAACGTTAACAGTCATATCGTCGCTACGAGTATTTTCTCCAATTACCTGACCTTCATAGATATCCTCGTTAGGATCAACGAAGAATTTACCACGATCTTGTAATTTATCGATAGAATAAGGAATAGCTTTTCCGTTTTCCATAGAGATTAATGAACCGTTGTTACGTCCAGGAATTTCTCCTTTGTATGGTTCGTATCCAATGAAACGGTGTGCCATAATAGCCTCACCAGCTGTAGCAGTAAGCAATTGATTTCTTAAACCGATAATTCCACGAGATGGAATATTGAATTTAATAATCATACGCTCTCCTTTACCTTCCATAGAAAGCATTTCACCTTTACGGATAGTAACAAATTCAACCGCTCTACCTGAAAGATTTTCTGGCAAGTCGATAGTTAATTCCTCAATTGGCTCACATTTAACACCATCAACTTCTTTGATGATAACTTGTGGCTGACCAATTTGAAGTTCGTACCCTTCTCTTCTCATTGTTTCGATAAGAACAGATAAGTGAAGTACACCACGACCAAAAACCATGAATTTATCAGCAGAATCAGTTTCTCCAACTTTCATCGCTAAGTTTTTCTCTAGCTCTTTTGTTAATCTTTCGCGAATATGTCTAGAAGTAACAAATTTACCTTCTTTACCAAAGAAAGGAGAATCGTTAATTGTAAACAACATACTCATAGTTGGCTCGTCGATAGCAATTGTTTGTAAAGCTTCTGGGTTTTCAAAATCAGCAATAGTATCACCAATTTCGAAACCTTCAATACCTACAACCGCACAAATATCTCCAGCAACAACTTCTTCAACTTTTCTACGGCCTAAACCTTCAAAAGTGTGTAATTCTTTAATTCTAGATTTGATGATTTTCCCATCTCTTTTTACCAAAGAAATTGGCATACCTTCTTTTAAAGTTCCTCTTTCAAGACGTCCGATAGCGATACGACCTGTAAATGAAGAGAAATCTAAAGATGTGATTAACATTTGTGGAGTTCCTTCAGAAACTTTAGGAGCTGGAACATTAGCAATAACCATGTCTAATAATGGTTCAATGTTTTCTGTTTGATTTTTCCAATCATCAGACATCCAGTTGTTTTTAGCAGAACCGTAAACAGCTGGGAAATCCAATTGCTCTTCAGTAGCACCTAATTCAAACATTAGATCAAAAACTTTTTCATGAACCTCTTCAGGAGTACAGTTTTCTTTATCTACTTTGTTGATAACCACGCATGGTTTTAATCCTAAATCGATCGCTTTTTGTAAAACGAAACGAGTTTGAGGCATTGGACCTTCGAAAGCATCAACTAGCAAACATACACCATCGGCCATGTTCAATACACGTTCTACTTCACCTCCAAAATCGGCGTGGCCAGGAGTGTCGATAATATTGATTTTTGTTCCTTTATATTGAACCGATACGTTTTTAGAAGTAATTGTAATACCTCTCTCACGCTCTAAATCATTATTATCTAAGATTAAATCACCTGTGTTTTCGTTCTCACGAAATAACTGACAGTGATACATAATTTTATCAACCAAAGTTGTTTTACCGTGATCGACGTGGGCAATAATTGCAATGTTTCTAATAGATTCCATCTGTGATTTTTAATGGGCGCAAAGGTACACTTTATTTTTTAAAAAAAAATGTTTCTACCATAGTTTGCGTATATACAATCAATTAGTTAATATAAATCATGAAAATATCGACCTCAAAATGATATTAACATACGTTTAGTTATGGTTAAATTAACTATATTTGAGATGATGAAAAGTAAAACTCTCCAAATTACTCTTATTTATACAATCATCTCGATAATTATGGCGGTCATATGTCATAAATTACTCACAACCTACTTTTCTTCTTCAGAATATCCATATTTATCTTTAATAAAAGACATTGTATTTATCCTAATCACAGTATTGGTTTTCAGTTTTATACTTTCAAAAAACGAAAAAAGAAATATAACCATCTTTGAAAAGTTAAACAAAACCAATGAAGAAATAAAAGAATCAAATGAGAAATATGACATTGTAGCAAAAGCAACAAGCGATACGATTTGGGACTGGAAAATTCAAGAGGACAGTATTAATTGGAACAAAGGAATTGAAGGTGTTTTTGGTTACGATCCAAAAGAAGTAGGCAAAACTTCTAAATGGTGGTTCGACAAAATTCACCCTGAAGACAGCATCCGAATGTCAATAAAATTATATTCTTTTATAGAACAAAAAACCGAAAAATGGCAGGATCAATATCGTTTTAGATGTGCAGACGGATCTTACAAATATGTCTTGGACAGAGGTTTTTTATTAAAGGATGAAAATGGCAGAGCCATAAGAATGATTGGAGCCATTCAAGATATTACAAAACAAAAGGAAGAAGAACAGCGATTAAAACTTTTAGAAACCGTAATTACACAATCTAAAGATTCAATATTAATTACTGAGGCTAATTCTTCTGAAAGAAAAATACCTAAAATCGTTTACGTAAATCCTGCATTTTCCCAAATGTCTGGCTACCAGTCAAATGAAATAATCGGGAAATCGCCAAACATTTTTAAAGGACCAAAATCAGATTCTGATGAATTAAAAAAACTCTTAAGTGCCATAAAAAATGAAGAAGAATGCCTGATTGAAACTATTAGTTATACGAAAAGCAAAGAAGAATATTGGGTACGCTTTTCTATGATTCCAATTTTCAGTAACGAAGGACTAATTTCTCACTGGATTTCGATACAGAGAGATATTACAGATGAGAAAAAACTTGAAACAGAAAAAGAACATCTTATTCGAGAGTTAACTCAAAACAATAAGGACTTAAAACAGTTCTCTTATATTACATCGCATAATCTTAGAGCACCACTTTCAAACTTAATTGGGTTATTAAATTTAATGGAAGACATTCCGATAGAAAATGAAGAACTTCAAGAAATAGTAGCTGGATTTACAAAATCGACACATTTACTTAACGAAACCATCAACGATTTAGTAAAGGTTATTATCATTAAGGACAATCCTTCGATGCAAAAAGAAGAAGTTTCCTTAAAAGAAGTTTTTGAGAATGTATTCAGCCAACTTTCATTTCAAATTGAATTACACAAGCCTATAATTAAACTTAAGTTTGACAAAGTCCCAGAACTTATTACAAACAAAGCTTACATAGAAAGCATTTTATTGAACTTGCTTACCAATTCTATAAAATACAAATCGGAAAACAGAAAGTTAAAGATTTCCATAACGGCAGAACAAATAGAACAAAGAACAATCTTGACTTTTAAAGACAACGGAATCGGAATTGATTTAGAGAGAAATCGCGACAAAATATTTGGATTATATCAAAGATTTCATAATTACCCTGACAGCAAAGGTTTAGGATTATATCTTGTAAAATCACAGGTAGAAACAATGGGAGGAACAATCTCGATTGATAGCGAAGTCAATAAAGGAACCACATTTACAATAACATTTAAAAATTAATTATTATGCTTGAGCAGATTTTATGCATCGATGATGACCCAATCACATTGATGTTATGCAAAAAAGTAATTTCAAAATCTTCATTTTCACATGAAGTTATTACGGCTCAAAACGGCGAAGAGGCTCTTCATCATTTCAATGTCTTAAAATACACAAACGACAAAGCAAAGAAAAGACCCGAATTAATTTTTTTAGATTTGAATATGCCTATTATGGGAGGATGGGAATTTTTAGACCATTTCACCTCTCCGGATTACACAGAATTCAATACCGTTCCTGTAATTGTACTCTCTTCAACAATTGACCCTGAAGATCTTGCTAAAGCAAAAAAGTATCCTATAATAATAGATTTTCTTTCTAAGCCTATTACACAGCCAATGCTGGAATATCTGAAAAAGAAAATTGATTTATAAAATTCCACAACACACACAAATTAAAATTCCAAATTCCAATATATATAAAGATTGGAATTTGGAATTTATTTTTTTCATTGGAATTTCACACTAGAGTTAAAACAAAAAAAGTCCTCTAAAAGAGGACTTTTTTATATTTTTAGCAAATTGTTTTTAATTACAATTTAGCAACGTGTTTTGTTAATTTAGACTTCAAGTTAGAAGCTTTATTATCATGAATGATGTTCTTTTTAGCTAATTTATCAATCATAGAGATTACAGTAGATAATTTAGCAGCAGCATCAGATTTATCAGTAGCTAATCTTAATGCTTTAATAGCGTTACGAGTAGTTTTGTGCTGATATCTGTTAAGAACTCTTCTTTTTTCGTTACTTCTGATTCTTTTTAATGCTGACTTATGATTTGCCATTTTCTTTTAATTTTAGATGTAATAATTATTATAAATACTAGTTAAAAAAGAAAAACCTCCCACAATCGTATAACAATCACTTTGGTTTTAACTAATAAAACAAAAACCGAGACACCAATTTTTGTTTTACAAAACTTATTTACAACTAATTTGTAGTCCGTAGGGGAATCGAACCCCTGTTACCAGGATGAAAACCTGGCGTCCTAACCCCTAGACGAACGGACCAATATTCTCCTAAGTTGGAAACTTTTCAATATGTAATATAACTTGTAGTCCGTGGGGGAATCGAACCCCCCTTACCAGGATGAAAACCTGGCGTCCTAACCGATAGACGAACGGACCGCGCTTCTGTATTGCGGATGCAAAGATACATCTATTTTTTAGTTGCGCAATACCTAATGCAAAAAAATATATATTTTTTTAATAAGCCTTAGCAAAAAGCACTCTTTTAGAGGATGGTTTCCCAGTAAACACGCAGGTTCCCGCCTCTTCAATAGCGTCCAAAGGAATGCATCGAATCGTCGCTTTTGTCAATTCTTTTATCTTTTCTTCTGTCTCTGCAGTTCCATCCCAGTGAGCAGATAAGAATCCACCTTTTCCTTCTAAAACCTCTTTAAATTCCTCAAAATTATTCACTTCCGTAATATGAGTATTTCGATAATCTAATGCTCTAGTAAATAAGTCGGTTTGAATCTGTTCTAAAAGATCGTTTACATGTTCAACGATTTTTTCATTAGAAACAACTTCTTTTGTCAAATTATCACGTCTTGCAACCTCAAAAGTTCCGTTTTCCAAATCTTTCGGACCAACTGCAATTCGAACAGGAACCCCTTTTAATTCCCATTCCGCAAATTTAAACCCTGGTTTTTGCGTTGTTCTATCATCAAACTTAACAGTGATTTTCAATTTTCTCAGTTTAGCCGTCAAATCCTTAACCGCTTCAGTAATTTGAGCCAATTGTTCATCAGTCTTATATATAGGAACAATAACCACTTGAATTGGAGCCAAATTTGGAGGCAATACCAATCCTTGATCATCAGAATGCGTCATAATCAACGCTCCCATTAAACGAGTAGACACTCCCCAAGAAGTTCCCCAAACATGTTCTTGTTTCCCTTCAGCGTTTGCAAACTTAACATCAAATGCTTTTGCAAAGTTCTGTCCTAAAAAGTGAGATGTACCAGCTTGCAATGCTTTTCCGTCTTGCATCAACGCTTCAATACAATAAGTCTCATCTGCTCCAGCAAAGCGTTCTGTTTCTGTTTTAAAACCTTTCACCACTGGAATTGCCATAAAACTTTCAGCAAAATCAGCATAAACGTTCATCATTTTTTCTGATTCCTCAATTGCTTCTGCTTTTGTAGCGTGAGCCGTATGCCCTTCTTGCCATAAAAACTCTGCAGTTCTCAAGAACAAACGCGTACGCATTTCCCATCGAACCACATTAGCCCATTGATTAATTAACAAAGGTAAATCTCTATAAGATTGCACCCATCCTTTATATGTAGACCAAATAATAGCTTCACTTGTTGGACGAACAATAAGCTCCTCCTCTAATTTTGCGTTTGGATCAACCATTAATTTCCCAGGTCTTTCCTCGTCATTTTTTAATCTATAATGCGTTACAACCGCACATTCTTTTGCAAATCCCTCAGCATTTTTCTCTTCAGCCTCAAACATGCTTTTCGGTACAAACAAAGGAAAATACGCATTTTGATGTCCAGTTTCTTTGAACATACGATCTAACTCAGCTTGCATTTTTTCCCAAATAGCATATCCGTATGGTTTTATTACCATACATCCTCTAACTCCTGAATTTTCAGCTAGATCTGCTTTTACAACCAGTTCGTTATACCATTTCGAATAATCTTCTGATCTTGTAGTAAGGTTCTTACTCATATTATATTTTTTGGCACAAATTTTGTTTTAAACAATTTTAACTAAATAGTTTGACAAAACTAACTAATTTTGTAATGTGCAACAATAAAAAACACCACAGATATGAAAACTTACCTTTCACTCCGCCAAAACTCTAATCATTTTTACTTAATTGGATTATTGAGTTTATTGCTAGCATCGTGTGGTTCTTACCAAAATTCCTCTTATTATGATAATGATGGAGTTTATGGTGGTTCATCTGTTAAATATGTAGCAAATGGAACAAACAATCAATACAAGGAATATTTCAGATCACTGCAAGATGACAATCAACCAACTGAAATTTTTACTGACGTTGACAATTATACTAATTATTCTGATAGCACTAAGACTGCATCTGTAGCTTATCCTGCATGGGGAAGCAGCAGTTCTGATGTTTCTGTAAACTTCTACACTACTCCATCATGGTCATTTGGATTTGGATGGGGCTATCCTTATTATGGCTATGGCTATTACGGATGGGGATACCCTTATTACGGATGGGGATATCCAGGATGGGGATACCCTGGTTGGGGTTATCCAGGATGGGGATACCCATATTATGGTTACGGATACAACTACTCTTACAACTACGGAAGAAGAGGCTCTGCAGCTTATTATGGAGACAGAAACTATGCTTACAACAGAAATTATAGCACTAACAGAGGATATACAACCAATCGAAACTACACCACTAATAGAGGTGACTATACTACCAATAGAGGAAATTACACAACAAATAGAAATTATACCACAAACAGATCTAACAGCTATACTGACTTTAGAAGAACCTCTACTTTAAACAGAGGAACTACTAGCCCTACATTCACCAATAGAGGAAATTATAACAACGGTTCTAATTACGACTATAGCAATAGAAGATCTTACAACAACGGAAATACCACAACAAACAGAACCTACACACCTAGTAACAACGGTGGTTCATCAAGAAGCTACACTCCTAGCAATAGCGGCTCTTCAAGAAGCTACTCTCCTAGTAATGGTGGAGGTGGTGGCTCAAGATCGTACAGCGGTGGCGTTGGCGGCGGTGGCGGAATGAGATCTGGCGGCGGTGGTGGCGGAGGAAGAAGATAATTTTTTCTCAGCACACTTAATTCGAACTAAAACTCATCAAAATGAAAAAAATACTTTTCCTATTTATAACAGGACTAACTGTCAGCGCGTCATATTCACAAGAAGTTTCAGATGCTCTACGTTATTCCCAAGAAAATCTTACTGGAACTGCGCGTTTTAGAGCCATGAGTGGTGCTTTTGGAGCGGTTGGAGGAGACATATCTTCTTTAAGTGTTAACCCTGCTGGATCTGCAATTTTCAACAGTAATCAAGTTGGAGTTTCCTTTAGCAATCAGAACATTAAAAACAATTCTAATTACAACGGAACTCAAACATCGGATAAAGAAAACTCTTTTATCTTAAACCAAGCGGGAGGTGTTTTTGTATTTAAAAATAACAATCCAAACGTCGGATGGAATAAAGTTTCAATTGGTGCGACTTACGAAAACACAAACAATTTCAATAATGAAGTTTTTTCTGCTGGAAACAACTCTACTCATTCGGTTGACTCTTATTTCCTAGATTATGCAAATTATAGTAACGGAGACGCACCTGTTCCTCATGAATTTGTTAACACACAAGACAACGAAACAGTTTCTGATTTATATCATTATTTAGGGTCTAATTTTCCAAATGGCCAATATCCTAATCTAAGTGGGTTTTCTGCACAACAAGCCTTGTTAGGATATCAGGGGTATATTATAAACATTGATGATGTAAATAATCCTAACAGCCCTTATTCAACAAACGTTCCAAAAGGCAACAACACCAACTATTACCAAACTAACGACATTTACTCAAGAGGATATAATAGTAAATTAAGCTTCAATATCGCAACCTCTTATAAAGATCGACTATATTTAGGAGCAAATTTAAATGTTCATATCACAGACTATAGAAGATCAACAAGTTTTTACGAAACCAATAATGGTGTGCTTACACCAAACGAAACAATATCAAGTATAAGATTCAATAATGATTTATATACTTATGGAAATGGCTTTTCTTTCCAACTTGGAGCAATAGGAAAAGTAACTGACAATTTTAGACTTGGTGTAGCATACGAATCTAACACTTGGTATGAATTGTACGACGAGCTTTCACAAAGTTTATACACTACAAGACAAGCTGCAGGCGGGCCAATTGTCAATGCCAATGTAGCTCCTAATGTTGTAAACGTATACGAATCTTATACTTTACAAACACCTGACAGATGGACTTTTAGTGCTGCATACATATTTGGAAAATCCGGTTTATTAAGCATTGATTATGGCATAAGAAATTACGGAAACACGAAATTCAAACCAAGCAGTGCAGGCTTTGGCGGCATTAACAATGAAATAGACAATAGTCTAGCGAGTACTGGAGAACTTCGTATTGGTGCTGAATACAAAATCAAGCAATTAAGCTTAAGAGGTGGATACCGTTATGAGGGAAGCCCTTATAAAAATGGAATTACGGTTGGAGAACTAAACAGTTATTCTGCTGGTCTAGGTTATAACTTTGGATCTACAAAATTAGACTTAGCTTACTCTTATTTAGAAAGAGATTCAAACCAAGGCTTTTTTACAAGAGGATTTACAGACGGAGCTAACATTACTTCGAAATTAAACAATGTCACTATGACTTTATTATTTGAATTGTAATTAGAAATCAAAATAGATGATTGAAATTTCCGTCAGGTTTTTATCTGACGGATTTTTTTTATCCTTTTAAAAGTCCTTATATTTTAAATTCAACTCAAAAAACATAAGCGACTAATCCAGTTAACTTCATAAAAAACAGCTAAAACAAACGGCAAACTATCGTTGTTTGAATAAAAAAAGTGTAATTTTGCACTCCAATTTATAAAAGTATGAGAACCAAGTCTTTAAAAAAGAACAAAATTAACGTAATCACTCTTGGGTGTTCAAAAAATGTTTATGATAGTGAAGTCCTAATGGGACAGCTACGTGCGAATGGAAAAGAAGTTGAACATGAAGCTCCTGCAGAAAAAGAAGGAAACATTATTGTAATTAATACTTGCGGATTTATTGATAATGCAAAAGCAGAATCAGTAAATATGATTTTGGAATATGCAGATAAAAAAGACAAAGGACTTGTTGACAAAGTTTTTGTAACAGGATGTTTGTCTGAACGGTACAGACCAGATTTAGAAAAAGAAATTCCGAATGTTGACCAATATTTTGGAACTACAGAATTACCTCAATTATTAAAAGCTCTTGGAGCCGATTATAAACATGAATTACTTGGAGAACGTTTGACTACAACTCCAAAAAATTATGCTTATTTAAAAATCGCAGAAGGATGCGACAGACCTTGCAGTTTCTGTGCGATTCCGTTAATGAGAGGTTCACACGTTTCTCAGCCAATTGAAAAATTGGTTAAAGAGGCAGAAGGATTAGCTAAAAATGGAGTTAAAGAATTAATCTTAATTGCTCAAGACTTAACTTATTATGGTCTTGATCTTTACAAAAAGAGAAATCTTGCTGAATTATTAGAAGCTTTGGCAAAAGTAGAAGGAATTGAATGGATTCGCTTACACTACGCCTTCCCTACTGGTTTTCCTATGGATGTTTTGGAAGTAATGAAGAGCGAACCTAAAATCTGTAACTACATTGATATTCCGTTACAGCATATTTCTGACTCAATTTTGAAATCAATGCGTCGTGGTACAACTCAAGCAAAAACGACTCAGTTATTAAAGGATTTCCGTGCAGCAGTTCCTGGAATGGCAATTAGAACTACATTAATTGTTGGTTACCCAGGTGAGACTCAGGAAGATTTTGAAATTCTGAAAGATTTTGTTCAGGAAATGAAATTTGACAGAATGGGATGTTTTGCTTATTCTCATGAAGAAAACACTCATGCTTATTTGTTGGAAGATGATGTTCCAGATGATGTAAAACAAGCTAGAGCTAACGAAATTATGGAACTGCAATCTCAAATTTCTTGGGATCTGAATCAAGAAAAAGTAGGTAAAGTATACAAATGCATCATTGACAGAAAAGAAGGCGCTCATTTTGTTGGACGTACAGAATTTGACAGTCCAGATGTTGACAATGAAGTTCTAATCGATGCTTCTAAACATTATGTAAAAACAGGAGAATTTGTTAATATCAAGATAATTGAAGCAACAGAATTTGATTTATACGGGGAACCTGCTTAAATTTACGCTGAACAATTGTTAATCACAGATAAAAATATTTTTATGAAACCTTTTCAAACTTTATTTATTTTAGTTTTTGGCTTATTTACTTTTACTGTTTCTGCTCAATATGGAGGAGGATACAATAATGGTTATGGTGGTGGTTATGGCAATGGTTACGGAAGAGGTAGCGGAATGGGTATGGATAGAAGCATGATGGCTGGACCACAGCAGGGTTCTCAAAGCAAACCTAAAGAAACTCCTCCTGAAGAAACTGCAGGAATTATTGTAGAACAAATGAAACCGCAAGTAAATCTAGATGAATTACAGGCGATTGCTATTACAAATGTTTTAGCAGATAGTATACGCGAACAAGGTATTTTATTAAAAAACGAAAGCAGCAATCAAGATCAAAAAATTGAACAGATAAAAGCTTTACGCGAAAGTACCGATAAAAAGATTACTGCTTTTTTAAATCCAGACCAAGTTGAAAAGTACAAAACCTTCATGAATACTTTAAAAGAAGTAAAAAAGACCAAATCAAAAAAGAAAAAAGATAAAGATTCTAAAGAAGATCCAAAAGAAGTAAAAGACACCCCAGATACGAAAATATCAGAATAATCGTTATTAATCTATAAAACAACGAATTATGACAAAAAAACATTTTTGTTATCTGATTTTAGCTGTTATTATCAGTGCTTGTTCTACAAATCCGTACAAGAATACTGAAAAGGCTTATGATCAGCAGCTAAAAAATTTGGAAAACCAAATCACAAGTAAAGAAGCCAAACCAATTCCAGCAGTTTCGCCTGTTGTTATTGACACTTCTTATGCACAGCAACTGAGAATTGTAAAAGACACTTTGTCTAAGACAAATTCTACTTATTTACAAAACGGAATTAATACAGAATGGATTGGTACTGTAAATTTCAATTTAAGAAAACCAAGCTTTGTTATTATTCACCATACAGCTCAAGATTCGCTACAGCAAACCATTAATACTTTTACTAAAACCAAAACTCAGGTAAGCGCACACTATATTATTTCTGAAAACGGAAAAGTAGTACAAATGCTGAATGATTATTTAAGAGCTTGGCACGCTGGAAATTCAACATGGGGAAAAACAACAGATCTAAACTCTTGCTCAATAGGCATTGAGTTAGATAATAACGGATTCAAACCTTTTACAGAAGCTCAAATCAGTAGTTTGGTAGCTTTGTTGACCAAATTAAAAAAGGATTACAATATTCCGACACAAAACTTTTTAGGTCACGCGGATATTGCCCCTGGAAGAAAACAAGATCCAAGCGCCTTATTTCCATGGAAAACCTTAGCAGAAAAAGGATTTGGAATCTGGCCAGATGAAGTCTTAGAACCAGCTCCATTTGATTTTAAAATTGAACCTGCATTAAGAATAATAGGCTATAACACCAAAAACCTAACTGCAGCAATTCAGGCATTTAAGCTGCATTACATTCAAACTGATGCAACATCGGTTTTAGACAGAAAAACAATAGATACTATTTATTCGATTTATAAAAAACAGGTTCAGTAAAACCTCATCATAAAAATAAAAAAAGCGTTTCTGTTAATTCAGAAACGCTTTTTTTCATAATAATTCATCATAACAAAGAGACATACTGTAAAGAGGGATAAGAAGAAAGAAAGAAAGAAAGAAAGAAAGAAAGAAAGAAAGAAAGAAAGAAAGAAAGAAAGAAGAATAAAGAGCAAAGATACCTAAATCCTAAAATCTCAAACTTGAAACCTTAAACTTGAAACCTTAAACTTGAAACCACAACAAATAAAAAAGCTGCCAAAACATAATATGTCTCGACAGCTCCAAAAAAAAAAAAAAAAAATATCAATCTTTATCTCTAGAAAGAGTATGTTGTTGCAATTAAGGCATAGAAACTTCCGCCTGTTGGCAATGCATCTTTATCTAAGAAAATATCTTCAGACGCTGCATCGTATCTTAGCTCAGGAATTATAGTCAATTTTCCAACTTTATAATTTAAAGAAACAGTATTAGCAAATACATTTGATCCTGCTAAAGTTCCTAAACTTGGCGCCGCATCTTTAGCATCAAAATATTCCATTCTGTAAGCCAAAAGCAATGTTGGATTGAACGAATAAGTAGCGTAGCCTACTAAAGAAAACCAATCTCCGTCTAAATTACTATCAAAATCATTTGTTGTTTTAGCATAAGTCGCATTTAACCCAAGCGAGAAACTATCTGAAATTGCTTTAGAAGCTGTTAAGTCAAACTGCGTTTTGTTTTCGTCTGAAACCGGAATTAAGCTTCCTGGTATCGGGTTAGTACTTCCTGTTGTAAAATTCAAATAAGCACTTCCTGTATCACCGATATATCCTACTTGTCCAATGAACGTTTTTTGATACGAACCTGCATCCATAGCAGACTTAAAGTCTGTTGGGTTGGTTAATCCTAACATGGCAGTAAATTTACCAGAAGTATATTGCGCTTTAACCCCGGTATTAAAAAACGGTCCGTAAGAAAACGCATAAGACATACTGTAGTTTTTATTATCTACTGCATCTAATACTTCATAACCGATATGAGTTCCGAAACTACCTGCTACTACTTTAAATTCATCAGTCAAATTGTATGTAAAAAATAATTGTTTAATCATAAATTTTGCACTTGCATCTTTATCTGGTGTTTCATTATATGAAAATTCTGCTGCTCTTTTTCCGAAACCTAAGTCTACAAAAACTGAAGCTTTTCCAAAAGTATGGCCCGCTTCGATCGATGCCATTCCTAATTCGAATGAATTCTGTGAGTTGGTAAAGCTCGTTAATCCATTCATTTGTTTTGAAAAATCATATTTATAGTACGCATCTGCAGAACCTCCCCATGTGGTTGCTGGAGCGGCTGCTTCCTCTTCTTGGGCAAAGGCAAAAGAACTTGTTAACATCGCGGCTAAAATGTGAAATGCTTTTTTCATGTTTTAATTTGGTTTTTAGTTATTAATTGATTCTGGTTAGTTAATCTTTTATATATCTATTTAATAGTATAAGTCATTTCTAAAACCTTTCATGCGCCTTCAAATCATCATCATTTTCATTAGCGAATTTATTAACTTTTGTATGAGTAGAATAATTCAAAACTGCTTTTTTGACGTTTTAGACGAAGAATTATGGATTACAAAAATTAAGTCGCCAATAATCGTGATTTGACATTTATAGATAATTGTTTTTGAAAATTCAACAACGTATTTTTCCGTTATTTTTAAATTTTATAATAGGTGTAAGTAAAAATTACTACAAAAAACAAACATAAAACACTATAAAAATACATTTGAAAATAAAATACCCCATAAAAAATAGGGGTCATATATAAAAAATCAAAAACAAACACCTAGAACACTTTCAAAAAAAACAGCTTACAAGCCTTTTTTCAACAAGAAAAAATTCTTACAAATAATACCCTTACAAAACACCTCTGATTTAAGAACTGAAAAGCGCTTTTACGATATTGAAAAACAAAAAAAAATCCCGTTCATTTAAATGAACGAGATTTTGTATAAACGACTCAAAATGATCTATTCTTCTTTATTATATTTTCTTAAATACTCACGGACTTTAATTCCTGATTCTTTCAAATCCTCATCTTTCCATTTCCCATCAGATTTGGCAGACTTTTTCAAAATAGAGCAAGTTTCATCTTTATCAGACACGGACCACGTGATCCAACTTAATTTTCGAGCTTCCATCCAATCGATATATTCTTGCCAAGCTTTATAATTTAAAGGTCCGTCTCCGGAAGCTTCCATTCCAGCAGATTCTGAAATAAAAACTGGCAACCCTCTCTTAATGGCCATATCTGTTCTATCTCTCAATTCTTTACCATGAGTTGCCGCATAAAAATGCATGGTATACATTATATTAGTATAATCTCTTATCGGATCTTCGGCTGGAAGATCAATATCCTGATCCCAATGCGGACAGCCGACCAAAATAATGTTATTAGGATCGTTTTCACGAATTACTCGAATTATCTCTTCGGCGTAATTTTTAACTTCCCACCAAGTTTCATAATCTGGTTCATTAAATACCTCATATATAATATTAGGATACTTAGCATACTTTTTTGACATTCCTGAAAAAAAGGCTGTAGCTTCTTTCAGATTTACATTATGACTGTGCCAGTCTATAATTACGTAGATATCAGATTTTATAGCACCATTTATTACTGCTTCTATTTTCTCTTTAGAAAATTCTGGATTATTAATGTAGGTGAAATCTCCAAGTTCGATGCCCATTGCGGCACGAACCACATTACAATTAAAATCCTTTTTTAGCCAACTCACTGCTTTTTCATTATAAAATCTCGGCCACATGCTATGCCAACCAAAACTTAATCCGCGAAGCACAACCGGATTATTATCTTTATCAACAAGCTGAGTTCCAAGAACACTTAATTGACCATGTTTTTTCACAAATTGTGCTTTTGAAATATTTATAAACATCAAAAGTAAAATAGCGGCATAACAGAACTTTGATTTCATAATGTATTAATTTAAGGGATTAATTTTAAGGTAATCACATCATGCGAAGCTATTTCTGCACTAAAAGGCTTCTTTGTATTTCCTGCTTCTTTATTTTTCCAAAGATCTTTTATTTTGAATATCGTTTTTACAAAATCAGCTTCATAACCAAAATCAGCATCTTTGATATTGTTCTTTTTCCAATCGAAAGCGATCTTTTTTGAAGTTTCGGTTCTATTTACAAAGCTAACTGCCCAAGCTCCATGTGAAAGTGGTTTTACCCATACTTCTACTCCATCTAATATAGCATATTTAAAGCCTTGAATCCCTAATTTATCTTGATTGACAGCCAGTAATTCTTTATTCGTTAAAATAGCCAAAGTTTCTTTCGACATTTTTCGATAATCATTTCCTGTAAACAAAGGAGAAGAAAGCATACACCACATTGCAAAATGCGTTTTATCTTCGGTATCGTTCATTTCGTTTCCAACTTCCATCATATCAAAATCATTCCAATGATCGGGACCTGAATATTTTCGAATATCTTTTCTCATATCGGCTATTTTCATGAATCCCCAAGACGACCAATTTTCTGGATGTTTGAATTCGCAGTCAAAGCATGGGTAAATATCTCCCGATATTCTCCAAAGATTACCAATTGGCTTTCCCCATTCCCATGGCTGATTGTCTCCCCATTCGCAAAGGCTGAAAACAATTGGTCTTCCAGCTGTTTTAATTGCATTGCTCATTGTAGTGTAAGCTTCTTTTGCTGTAATTCCTTCTGTATTACACCAATCGTATTTTAAAAAATCGATTCCGAGTTTTGCATAAAATCTAGCATCTTGATATTCGTAACCTCTTGTTCCTGGATAACCTGCACAGGTTTTTGTTCCTGCGCAATTGTACAAACCAAATTTCAGACCTTTACTATGCACATAATCAATAAGCGCTTTCATTCCGTTTGGAAATTTTTCAGGATCGGGCACTAAATCACCGTTTACATCACGTTCGTGCGTCATCCAGCCATCATCTAAAACAATATAATTATAACCCGAAGCCGCCAGACCCGAAGTAACCATGATGTCTGCAGTTTCTTTCACTAATTTCTCATTGATATTGGTTGCAAAAGTATTCCAAGAATTCCAGCCCATTGGTGGTGTCATTGCCAATCCTTCAAATTTACCGCCTTGCTGTTTATGTGTATTGCCTTGGCTAAAAGCAAAACTCGAAATACCCAGAATAAGTACTAAAATTATTTTTTTCATTCTTTATTCATTTAAAAAAGACATATAAAAAGATATTCCCTAATTTCTCAATTAGGGAACACCTCAAACTAACTCATAACCTATTATTATTTTTATAAAAATCCGATATCATCTATATAAAGAACACTAGACGGAGTAATTGTTCCTCCAGAAAACTCCTGAATAAACACACTATCAAAATTTCCATCAGTTAAAAGTTCAGGATGCAAAGCCGAAATAGGAATTGAAATATTATTCCATTGCCCTGGCACTAAAGTAACCGTCGTACCCTTGGCAGAATCGCCCGTATCACTATTTATGGTAACCATAATTTTAGTGCTTTCTGTTGGAAAAATAGACATTTTAACAAATTGGTAATCTGATGCTTTTAGAAGAAGATCAGAGTGCATGAAAAGTCCGCTCCAAGCTTCAGCAACTTTTTTGATTGCATTTGTTCCTCTGCTAACTTTTTCAGTGCTTTCCCAGGTTATGTCTCCTCCCCAGCCCCAGCCCCATCCTTTCAATGAGTCTTCGTATAATAAATATTTAAGTCCGATTCCGCTTGGAGCAGACACTCCAAACTCCGTTTCAATAACTATAAGCGCATACGAATCAAAATCAGCAGGAACAGTTGCTTTTATTTCTGTTTTAGAAACTGCAGTAAATGTCGCTTCAGTAGATCCGAACTTAACGCTTTTAACTTTTACAAAATTTTGTCCCGTAATAGTTATAACATCTCCTGGAGAAGCCAGAACTTGCGATAAGCTGCTAATTACTGGAGCTGGAGGAGTCAATTCAATCACATTACTTAAAACATTGACAAAACCATTTGTTCCGTAATAATCTAATCCTGGCGCTTCTTTATCAGATCCGTTTACTTTTAAAGTATTATTGGTTACATTAATACTCAATAAGTATAAATCTGCATTTACTGCATTTGCCATTGTCGCATAATCTCCTGTTTCCAGATAGTCTGCTTGAACCCCTTCCAATTTAGCCACTCTTTTCTTAACACCTTTAATAACGTGACTTAAAACAAGCTGTTTCAAATCTGCTACAGGAACTAAGTTTACATCTGGATATCCTAAATCATTTACATAACCATTAGCTACCAAATATGCATCAAAAGCAGTATTGTTAGGTACGAAATAAGTGTAATTATCAGCTGTATCTAATGTCGATTCTAAACCAGCCAGTTTTATCGCTTTTGTAAACGTAGTTAAATTACTATTTGCCTGAAGCAAGCCGTATGCCGTATTATAATTTTGCTGTGCTCCTCCAATATCTTCAATTTCGTTATCGCAGGAAGAAGCTGCGACAACCAAAAAGGCACATATAGCAATATGTTTTACTTTATTATATATATTTTTCATAAATTCTTTTTTAGTTTTTAATTATGGATCTTACTAAACAAACTCAGTTTAAGAATCGAAATTTATTTTCGAATCCCACCCAATTATTTCAATACAAATCCAATATTATCTAAATAGATAACATTACCTCCAAATCCTCCAAATTCTTGAAATCCTATATTAGATATTTCTGTAGGGCTTCCGACTGCAGTATATGGTATTTCAAAATAAGTCCATGAGCTTTTGATTTCAATTATTTCAGTATTAGCTTCAACATTAACATCATTAGCAAAAAACTTCACTTTTCCTGCTTTTTCACCTTTAATCCAAAATCGTATAGCCTTAAATTTATCTGTATCATGATAAGACCAGTTATTAATTCCGATTACATAACCATCCCATTCTCCCGACTTCCATTGAATACATTTTAATCCTTGCTTAACATCCTTAGTATAAGCCTTATCAAGCTCGTTGTTATCATCCCATAAATCTTCCCAACCCCAAATGTTTGTGGAGGCATCATCATAAATTCCCGAACCTATTGTTTCTGGAGCTACTGTTGTTCCAGATACATTTGTTACAGATAAACTTTTCAAGTAACTTCCCTCAGGAACTTTAACCTGAATCTCTGTCAATGTAGAAGATATTGGCTCAACTTGGATGTCTCCAAAATTAACTACAGGACGCAAGAAATATTCACCTGTAATGGTAATGATATCTCCTGGATTTGGATTAACAGGAAATCCTGTAATATTAGGACTTGGGGGTCTAATCGCTACTTTATAGCTCAAGGTGCCTTTTCCGGTTACGATCTTCATTTCGTCCATCTCATTATAGTATGGCGTTTTTGAATCTACTAAAACCACAATTGCATTGTCTGTTACGAATGTGGGATTAAAATAAGACTCTAATCCGTTGAATGAAATTGATTGTAATGTCGAAAAACCAGATCCTCTAATGATATAGTAGTTTCCTGCATTAATAACATCTGTAGGAACATCTACTTTTCTATCACCTTCAACCAAAGGATCGTCAACAACAGATCTGCTTATACCTGTTACTTCGAGTTTTCCAGATGAACTTGCCGAATCATCATTTGAACAGGAAGCGAAGAGGAAAATTGAAATCGAAGCCAAAAAATACAACTTCAATAACATGCTATTTTTTATATTTTTCATAGTGATTTACTTTTAAAAAATTATTTGAAAGTGTAAGGAACTGGTGCCTCTTTCAATTTTGGATTTTTTCTAACTTCGACATCTGGTTTTGGATAAATAAAATCAGTTGGCGTTGGCGTATAATGTATTACACCTTGAGAATCGAAACCTCTATCTTGCTTAGAAATTATATTGATTGCTTCCTGACGTGGCAGTCTTCCTAAATCGAACCAAAATTCTCCTTCAAAAGCAAATTCAACTCTACGCTCATGAAATAAAGCCGCTTTTGTTAAAGGAACATTAGTCCCTAAAATGCCAAGACCTGCTCTAAGTCTCACTTTGTTATATGATTCTTTTGCTGCAGCGTTTGTAGTTTCATCAGCTCCAGCCATAGTTGCTTCGGCATGTATTAATAAAAGATCGGCATAACGCATAATATAATTACAGTTATTCATTCCTCCCCATCCATCAGCTGGTCCTGTTTCGCTAGTCACTTGCCCAACAACATATTTCTTAACCGCTGCTCCTGTATTGGCTAATGCATCTGGATATTTCGTTTTATCCATAACAAAACCGACAACACCATCTCCTTTAATGTTAGGATAAGAATCTCCATAAATCATAAAAGACTCTTTTCTTCTTAAATCTCCGATTTCAAAAGCATCCTGAACATCATTACTCGGCACATAAGTAGCACCGTATGAAGCGTTATCATTTAAAATATCTAAACCATATTGAATATTCGAAAAATTTCCTCCTCCATAAGTATTGATAGCTCCTGACCACTGCCAAGAATAAATAGACTCTTGGTTATTATTTCTACTTGTCAGAAACAAATCTCCGAAGTTTGGCATCAAATCGAACTCACCAGAATTGATTACTTTTTCAGCCATTGATTTAGAATCTGCATATTTCTTTTCATATAAATATACTTTGGCTAAAAATGCTTCAGCAGAACCTTGAGTTACAAAAATATTGTCTCCGCTAGGAGTTCTAGATCTAATTTTTGATTTAAGATTTGCTGCGGCAAATTTTAAATCGTTTTCAATGAAGGTATAAACGTCTTCAATTCTATTTGTATTTACCATTGGATTTTTTGCCAAAGCCAAATTATCTTCTATAATAGGCACTGGTCCATACAAACGAACCAAATAAAAATACGCGATCGATCTAAAAAAATGTGCTTCTGCAATTGTGTTTTTAATAACTGCCTTATTCACATCTGCTGTGGCATTTTTTTCAATATTGTTAATTAAGTTATTGGCTTGCGCTATAATTGCAAAACAAGCTCTCCAAGGATCTAACAATATTGGACTATCAGAAGTCAATTTAAACTGAATCAATTCTGGCCCATCAGCATAAGCCAAACAATTCCCTGATGACAGTTCTGACAATGCGTAAAAGTTTTTAGTATAATAAGGAGCCCACATTGCACCATACATTCCGTAAGTAGTTCTTGCAACCTGCTCATCAGTATTATAAAACTGGTCACTGCTGTAACTATCTTCAGATGGGCGATCCAAAAAATCTTCGCTGCAAGAAGTAGTTGCCAAACCTAGCGTTAAGAATAAAACTAAGGTCTTTATATTGATATATTTTTTCATAAGAGTAGTAATTAAAATTCTAAATTCATTCCAAAAGTGAAACTACGATTGGTTGGGTAACGCCCTGAATCGATTCCAGATAATAATGGATCTTGGTTATATGATCCAATTTCAGGATCATAGCCTGTATATTTGGTAAATGTGTAAAGATTTTGAATACCAAAGTAAAATCTTAATTTACTAATGCTCGCTTTTGAAATCACATCTGAAGGCATATTATATCCTAAAGTAACTTGCTGGATTCTTAAATAAGAAGCATCTTCTACATAACGATCAGAGATTGCAATATTTGGATGTCCGTCTCCTCCATCAGGTCTTGGATATTTTGCATCGGTATTTTCTGGTGTCCAAAAATCTGCAGCTTCTGCCAACTGATTTTCATACAAACGTTGGTTTTTTGTACCAGCACGTCTTGTTAGGTTCATTGCTTTATTGCCATAAGATCCCTGTAAGAAGACACCTAAATCAACATTTTTATATTTAAAAGTATTGTTGAAGCCATAAGTAAATTTCGGTGCTGGGTTACCAATATAGGTTAAGTCCTTATCATCAATCAAACCATCTTTGTTCTGATCTACATACTCCACATCTCCCAACTGGCTTTTTACCGCTTTATTTCCTGTAAAAGGAATTGGTGCATTGGCCAATTGCTCGTTTGTTCTGATAATACCAACTGCTTGATATCCGTAAAACTGTCCAACCGGCTGACCAACTACAGTTTTGGTTACTGCTTTAGTCGTATAATCATTAAGCATTACATCTTTTGTCAAATCAAAATTGTCTTGTAGACTCAACAATTTATTTTTATTTGTAGAGAAAATTACTTTTGAATTCCAAGAAAAGTCTTTTCCGAACTTTTCATTATAATCTAAAGTCATTTCAAAACCTTGATTTCTTAAACTTCCTAAATTTACGCTTGGCGCTCCTAAACCACCTTGATAAGCATCTGTACCTGTAACGTAGTACGGCAATGGCAATACAAATAAAAATCCTTCAGATTCTTTTTTGTATACATCAAATGTTGCTTGAAGTTTTGATTTGAAAAGTGTAAAATCTAAACCAAAGTTGGTTTGTTTAGAAGTTTCCCAAGTTAGATCTGGATTTGCAATATTATTAACCGTAAAGAAGTTACCCATTGCCGATTTTATTGCACGAACAGTACTCATGTAACCGCCACCGCCAATATTTTGGTTTCCAGTCTCTCCATATCCACCTCTGAACTTGATATTATCAATATATTCTCTCGTTCCTTCCATAAACTTTTCGTTCGAAAGTTTCCAATAACCTGAAACCGAAGGAAAGTAACCCCATTTTTGACCTGGCCCGAAATTTGAACTTCCATCCGCTCTCATAGTTGCCTGCAAACCATATCGATTATCATAATCGTAATTAAAAGATCCGAAGAAAGAATACAAAGCAGAACTTCCTTTATATTCTGAAGCAACAACTGAATCAGGATCTCCTAAACTAATAGAATGAATATCATTACTCAATAACCCAGAAACAGATTGCGAATTTCCAAACCAATGACTATCATTTGCCTCTTGACCAGCTAAGACGTTAAAATGATGATTCCCTACATCAGCTTTATATGTCAAAAGGTTTTTAACATTAAGCTGATACCAATTGCTTGCTCTTTCTGTCAGCATATTGGTTTCTCTAACCGCTGAGCCCCACTTATAAGTAGGCTGAAAACCTTCAAAATTATCAACATTTGTAGAGCCTCCAAAATCAAATCGATATTCCAATCCTTTTGCAATTCTAAAGCTCGCATAAAAATTTCCCAAGAAATTCTTTTTGATTAATTTATTGGTATTCATCAAAGCCGAAGCCACAGGATTGATCCAAACTCCAATTGATCCGTCTGCTGGCGGACCAGAATAATTACCATTTGTATCTTTTACCGCAACATCTGGAGTAGATAAAATAGAAGTACTGATAATACCATTACTCGCTCCATTTATAGTAATATCTTCATTTGTTATACCAGCACCAACAGACACTCCAACTGTTAGCCAATCTTTTATTTTGCTATCAACATTTGTTTTAAAATTATATCTTTTAAAAGCAGAACCTATAACAATTCCTTCCTGATTGGTATAACCTCCAGAAATATAATAGTTTGTACCATCTTTTGCACCAGAAAACGAAACCTGATAATTATTCATTATAGCCGTTTTATAAATCTCATCTTGCCAATTTGTTCCTTTACCAAGAACAGACGGAACAGCAAATTCGTCTCTCGGCGCCACACCATAAACAGCAGCCAAAGCATTCTGCTGTGCAGCATATTGACTCAAAGTCATAGTATCTAACAAGTTAGTTACATTTTGAATAGAGAAATAAGAATCAAAAGTGATTTTTCCTGTTCCTTTCTTACCTCTTTTTGTAGTAATAATAACAACTCCATTCGACGCTCTAGAACCATATATAGCAGTTGCAGAAGCATCTTTCAAAATATCCATCGTTTCAATGTCATTCGGATTTAAAAAAGAGATTGGGCTCGAAGTTACGTTTCCTGTATTTGTTCCCAAATAACCTGTAACTATAGAACCTCCAGTTGCAGTATTGGCAGCATCTCCAGAAATAGGAATGCCATCAACAATATACAATGGCTCATTGGTTCCAGAAATAGAAGTAGTTCCACGTATTTTAACTGACACACTACTTCCTGGCTGTCCAGAGTTGTTCGTAACTGTTACCCCAGCAGCACGTCCTTGCAACAATTGATCTACAGATACTTGTGGAGAGTCTGCAATATCTTTAGAAGTAACAGTAGAAATAGCGCCTGTCAAATCCTTTTTCTTTACACTTCTATATCCTACATTTACCAATACTTCACGCAAATCTTCAGCGCTCAGTTTTAAAATCACGTTGAATGTTCCTCCATTTTTTATGTTGACTGTCTGTGTAACGTAGCCAATAAATGAAATAGAAAGAGTAGAATTTGCGGGTGCTTCTATAGAAAATTTCCCATCAAAATCTGTCGAGGCTACTTTTTTTGTACCTGTAACCATGATGTTGGCGCCAGGAATAGACAACCCCTTCTCGTCAGATACTGTTCCAGAAACCTTTACCTGTGCTGTAATAAAATTACTGGTCAGTAACAAAAATAATATCAAAGGAACGGCTCTGTGGTCAGCCCTCCAATGAATGAAGCTAGTAATTAGTTTTTTCATAATAAGTGTTTGGTTAGTTAAATTTGTTTATTGCATAATCTTAAAGTAAATGCCAGGGAAAAGTTACTCTTAAATTATTTAACAAATCTATAACAGAGACCATTATCAAATCAATAGTATTATATCATTTAATGATAATATTTTTACTATAATCGATTTAAAAAACACATATCAAAATAAATACGGATAAAAATTGAATTATTCGCAAAGACAACCCTCTTAAACAACTCAACCATGAATAAAAACTAATGAAATCTAGAAAAGAAAACGATTTCGCTAAAAATAATATTTACAAGTGATAAAAAAGTATCACTATAAAATGCGTTTCAAACCAGAAAATTCTTCGCGATACTGACTTGGAGTACAATTTTTAGTCGCTTTAAAACTACGGTTAAAATTGGCTATATTATTAAAACCAGATTTAAATGCAACCTCAGAAACACTCATATCTTTCTCAACCAACCAACGTGCTGCATAACCAATTCGAATGTCATTTATATAATTGACGAAAGTTTTTCCTGTACGTTTTTTTATAAATCGGTTAAAAGAAATAATTGACATACTCGCCACATTTGCCACGTCTTCTAAAGTGATTTTCTCAGCAAAATGTTTCTGCACATACTCATAAACCAATTTCATTTTATCATAATCATCAAACGTATCATAATCGACGGTATAAGTCGAAAGCAGACGCTGATTTCTAGAATTGGCAAGATCATATAATAAAGACGTTATTTCAAGAAAATAATCCATCCCGTCCAGTTTTGAAAGCCTCACAAGCCTTGGCGTCAGCTCTTCGGCAGTTTTTTTTGAAAACAAAATTCCATGGATCGATCGGTTAAACATGTCCCGAATCGGATTCATAATACGTCTTGCAAGTAAAGATTCATGAAATAAATCGTTGTGAAACTGAATCGTAATTTCGTGTATTTTTTTATTTGTGCATTTATTCAATTCCCAGCCGTGATATAAATTCGGACCAATCAAAACCAATTCGACATTATCAATTTCTTCAATATTATCTCCCACAACTCGCTTAACCCCTTTTCCGTTCAGGATAAAATTAATCTCAAATTCCGGATGATAGTGCACCGGAAAATCAAAACTATCTTTTACACGATCAAAAACCAAAAAGCTGTCACCCGCAGCAAGCGGTGCAATTTCTCTATAAAAATTTTTCGTAGTACCCATCTTAAAACTATTTTCAGGAAAGTAATGTGTATATTTTTGACTGCAATAATATGATATATAATTGATAAAATAATATTAATTACACTATTATCATCCGTTTATCTTTGAAAAAATTAATTATCATTTCTTTAAAAAGAATATTAATAATAAACATTAATCATTTTTAATCGAATATCTTTTTATAGTTTTAATAATTTTAAAGAGTAATCGCTAAAGAATTTTCGAGTAATACAAACAGTAGATTTTCAAATCATAAATCATTGTATATTTATCGTTTAGCGCCATTAACAACCAATAATCCGACAATGAAAAAACATTTTATTATGCTCCTAACTGCTGTTTTGATAAGCACTTCCTGCGAATCTCAAAAAAACAACAGTAATACAATTTTGTCACTTTCAGATAAAAAAGCCACTCCAGAAACGCAATCACTTTATAAAAACCTAAATACATTATCGAAAAAAGGTTTTCTGTTTGGACATCAAGACGATTTAGCTTACGGTGTAAAATGGAAATATGAAGATGGACGAAGCGACATAAAAGATGTTGTAGGCGATTATCCAGCTGTTTATGGATGGGATATTGCAGGTTTAGAAAATAATAAACCTAATAATATTGACGGCGTTCCTTTTGCTAAAATGAAACAATATATTATTGATGCCAATGCCAGAGGCGGAATTTCTACCATAAGCTGGCACTTTGATAATCCTGCAACTGGAAAAAATGCTTGGGATAACGTTCCTAATTCTTTAAAAACAATTTTGCCTGGTGCCGAAAATCATAAAAAATTTACTTCTTGGCTAGATAAAGCTTCGGCTTTCTTTTTGTCTTTAAAAGATAAAAACGGAAAGAGCATTCCGATACTTTTTAGACCTTTTCATGAGTTTACTGGCGGATGGTTTTGGTGGGGAAAAGGAAATTGCACTCCAGAGGAATTTAAAACGGCTTGGAAATTTACAGTTGATTATTTGCAGAAAAAAGGCGTTCATAACTTGATATATGTATACAATACTGGGAGTTTTAATAGCGAAGCAGACTTTTTAGCCAATTATCCTGGAGATGATTATGCCGATATTTTAAGTTTTGATACTTATCAAAACAATGATGACCCGAATGGTGAAAAATTTATAAGTGAAGTTCAAAAACAATTTAAGATTTTAAATGAGATTTGTCTTCAAAAAAACAAACCAATGGCACTGGCCGAAGCTGGTTACGAAGCCGTTCCAGATCCAAAATGGTGGACAGGAACTTTACTAAAAGCAATTGGAGATTATAAAATTTCTTATGTCTTGATGTGGAGAAATCATGGCTGGCAAGAAAAAGAACAAAAAATGCATTATTATGCGCCATTTTCTGGACAAGTAAGCGAAAAAGATTTTGTTGATTTTTACAATCTCGATCAGACTATCTTTGAAAAAGACATTCAGAAAAAATTAAAATGATCAATTAAGCGAAATAGAACAAAATTTAATTTCAACACATAGAAACATAGATTTTTACTGCTTCTGTTTGAGGTTAAAGAAAAAGCAAGCTTTAAAACATAGTTCTATGTGTATTATTCTAAGTGAAACGCCTTTAGTAAATTCCTAAAAGCTATGTTTCTATGTGTTAAAAATAATTTTATCAAACGAGTTAAAATAATTGCCCCAAAATAAATTAAAACCTTAAAAAATAACCAATGCACGACAAAATTAGTTTAAAAGAAAAAATCGGTTACGGACTTGGAGACGCTGCTTCATCTATGTTCTGGAAAATTTTCAGTATGTATTTACTGTTTTTCTACACCGACGTTTTCGGATTGGCACCTGCTGTAGTCGGAACCATGTTTTTAATTACCCGTATCTGGGATTCTTGTTTTGACCCAATTGTTGGAATACTGGCTGACAGAACCAAAAGCAAATGGGGAAAATTTAGACCATACTTACTTTGGGTAGCGATACCTTTTGCCGTAATTGGAGTTTTAACTTTTTACACTCCAGATTTTGACGAAAAAGGAAAAATCATTTACGCATACGTGACTTATTCATTAATGATGATGATATATTCTTTGATCAACGTTCCTTATGCATCACTTTTGGGCGTAATGTCATCTGATAGAAAAGAAAGAAATACACTTTCGTCTTACCGAATGGTTTTTGCTTTTGGAGGAAGTTTATTGGCACTTTGGCTAATTGAACCTTTGGTGAATTATTTTGGAGGAAATTTAAATTCTAAAACGGGCTGGCTGGCAACAATTGCTGTTTTCGGTTTAATTACCACAGCATTTTTCTGGGCTTGTTTTGCCTTTACAAAAGAAAGAATCAAACCTATTGCAGACGAACAAAACAACTTAAAAGAAGATTTAAAAGATCTTTGGAAAAATAAACCTTGGTGGATTTTATTGGGAGCAGGAATTGGAGCTTTGGTATTCAATTCAATTCGTGACGGAGCTGCGGTTTATTACTTTAAATATTATGTAAGCAGTGCTGTAAATTTCGATTTTTCGCTTTTCGGAACCGATTTTCACATGACTCCAACCTCTATTTATTTGGTATTAGGACAAGCAGCAAACATTATTGGAGTAATCATTGCAACGCCAATTGCTAATAAAATTGGTAAAAAGAAAACCTTTTTTGGAGCAATGGCTTTAGCAGCAATTTTAAGTCTTGTTTTCTATTTATTCGGAAAAGAAGATGTTTTCTTAATTATGAGTTTCCAAATTTTAATTAGTATTTGCGCGGGCTGTATTTTCCCATTAATCTGGTCAATGTATGCCGACAGCGCTGACTATTCAGAATGGAAACAAGGACGCAGAGCAACAGGATTGGTATTTTCAGCATCCTCAATGTCACAAAAATTCGGATGGACAATAGGTGGTGCTGGAGCAGGATGGCTTTTAGGATATTACGGTTTTCAGGCCAATGTCGAGCAAACCGCAACAGCTCAAAACGGAATTCAATTAATGTTAAGCATACTGCCAGCAATTGCGGCCGCAATCTCAGTAGCTTTTATCGCATTTTACCCTCTATCAGAAGAAAAACTACAGATTATAGAACAGGATTTAAACGAAAAAAGAGATCAAAATCAATAAAAAAATAAAGACATAGAAATCAATTTATATGACAACAATAACATCTTCAGTCCATTTTCAAGAAAGAAAATCGGCATTAGAAAAAGAACATAAAACGCTGATTGAGCAAAAAAATGAACCGCAAAAAATTGCAGGAAACGGTATTTACGAACGCTATAAAAACCCTGTTGTTACTGCTGCTCATGTTCCTTTAAACTGGCGTTTTGATTTTAACGAAAACACAAATCCGTTTTTACAGGAAAGAATTGGCGTAAATGCCGCTTTCAACGCTGGAGCAATGAAATGGAATGGCAAATATTTACTTGCTGTTCGTGTAGAAGGAATTGACAGAAAATCGTTTTTTGCCATTGCAGAAAGTCCAAACGGAATAGATAATTTCAAATTTTGGGATAAACCTTGCGTAATTCCGCAAACAGAAGAACCTGACACCAACGTATACGACATGCGTCTGATCAATCACGAAGACGGTTACGTGTATGGAATTTTCTGTACCGAAAGAAAAGATCCAAAAGCTCCAAAAGGTGATACAAGTTCGGCTGTTGCCAATGCTGGAATTGTTCGTTCTAAAGATTTAGTAAACTGGGAAAGACTTCCTGATTTAATTTCGAATACTGGACAGCAGCGAAATGTAGTGTTGCATCCTGAATTTGTAGACGGAAAATATGCTTTATACACACGTCCGCAAGATGGTTTTATTGATGTTGGGTCAGGCGGCGGAATTGGTTTAGGTTATGTTGAAGACATGAAAAATCCAGTTGTAAAAGACGAAAAAATTATTTTTGGAAAACAATATCATACCATTTATGAATTGAAAAATGGTTTGGGTCCGGCTCCAATTAAAACCTCAAAAGGCTGGTTACATTTAGCCCACGGAGTTCGTAATACGGCTGCAGGATTACGCTACACTTTATACATGTTCATGACCGATTTGAATGATATTTCGAAAGTAACACATGTTCCTGCAGGACATTTTATGGGACCTGAAGGAATTGAAAGAGTTGGCGATGTTTCGAATGTTTTGTTTTCTAACGGATGGATTGAAGGCGAAAACGGAACAGTTTACATATATTATGCTTCGTCTGATACAAGAATGCATGTGGCAGTTTCTACAGTTGATAAATTGGTTGATTATGTGATTAATACTCCCGCAGATACTTTTATTTCTGCAGGTTCAGTTCAAACGATTATTAATCAAATCGAAAAAAATAACGCAATCTAAAAATACCGTGTCATTACAACTAAAGCTTTTAAAATCGGAACTAACCGCAGAACTGGATTCCATTCTAAACTATTGGTCGCAACGAACTATTGATGAGAAAAATGGTGGTTTTGCTGGTCAAATCGATTTTAACGATCATCTGATTGCCCATGCCGAAAAAGGTTCGGTTTTAAACGCCCGAATTCTTTGGACATTCTCTGCCAGCTACAAAACCACAAAAAACAAAAACCACAAAAAACTGGCAGAAAGGGCATTTGAGTTTCTTGTAGCTTACTTTTATGACACCCAATTTGGAGGTCTTTTTTGGAGTATTAATGAGGATAAAACTCCAAAAGACACCAAAAACCAGATTTATGCTTTAGCCTTTGCGATTTATGGATTGTCTGAATATTATTCGATTTCAAATGAAGAAAGAGCTTTAGAAATTGCTAAGAAACTCTATCTAAAAATTGAGGAACACAGTTACGATCCTATAAACAAAGGGTATTTTGAAGCTTTCACAAGAGATTGGCAGCCAATTGAAGATTTGCGATTGAGTGCAAAAGATGCCAATGAAAAGAAAACCATGAATACACATCTTCATATTATTGAAGGTTATGTGAATTTATATAAAGTTTGGAAAGATGAAAAACTGCTTGCTACTATTATCGAATTACTAGAAACCATCGAAAAATATTTTATCAATACCGAAACGGGACATTTGCGTTTGTTTTTTGATGAAAATTGGAAAGAAAAACCAGATGTTATTTCATACGGACATGATATTGAAGCAGCTTGGCTTTTACAGCAATGTGCCGAAATTTCAGAAAATGAAACTTTGATTGCCAATTATAAAAAACATGCCATTCAAATTGCAGAAGTAACCAAAGAAGGTTTAGATACTGATGGCGGTTTATGGTACGAATTTGATCCTGAAAAAAATGAGTTAATTGCCGAAAAGCATTGGTGGCCACAGGCTGAGGCCTTAATTGGTTTTTATAATGCTTATCAATTAACAGGAAAAGAAGAATATCTGGATATTGTTTACAAAAACTGGAAATTCATAAAAAAACACATGATCGACCGGCAAAACGGAGAATGGTATTGGGGAATTTATGGCGATTATAGTATAATAAAAAAAGACAAAGCTGGATTCTGGAAATGTCCCTATCATAATGGCCGTGCTTGCCTAGAACTTATTCATCGAATTGAGAATTAAGGTTTCAAATAAAAATCAAAACGTCTTACAGAACGTAAAGCCCTAGCCCCGATAGAAGCGGCATCCTTTTATGGTGGGGTTCACCATAAAAGATATAGCGTATAGCGGGATTAGCTCCTTAAAATATAAATTATGAAAAACAGATTCTTTAAAACCCTTTCATTGGCCTTAATTTTTACTACAATTGCTTGTCAGGCGCAGGAAAAAATAACCGTAAAAGGAAATGAATTTTACAAAGGTGATAAACCGTACGCTTATATTGGTACCAATTATTGGTATGGAAGTATGTTGGCTTCTAAAAAAATAGGCGATCGTAAAAGACTTTTGCGCGAATTGGATTTAATGAAGAAAAACGGAATCGATAATTTACGGGTTTTAGTTGGTGCTGATGGCGGAAAATATGATTTTACAGTTCGTCCAGCACTGCAATATGAAGAAGGAAAATATGATGAAGATTTATTGGATGGATTGGATTTTCTGATTAACGAAATGAGCAAACGAGGTATGTACGCCGTTTTATACTTGACCAATAACTGGGAATGGTCGGGCGGAATGTCGCAATATTTGGAATGGAATGGTAAAGGTCCAGTTCCTGTTCCGAATATTCCGCCGAATACTTGGCCACAGTTTATGTCGTACACAGAACAATTTCATAGCTGTGAACCTTGCATGGAAGCTTTAAACAATCACGTGAAGTTTATTATTGGAAGAACAAATGCCTATTCTAAAAAGAAATATAACGAAGACAACACGATTATGTCTTGGCAGGTTGGAAACGAACCTAGACTTTTTACGGTAGAAAATGAAGTTAAATTCACAAAATGGCTCAATAACATTGTGGATTTGATTGATAGTTTAGACAAAAATCATTTGGTTTCGACAGGCTCTGAAGGAAAAAATAGTTCGAACGACAGCATGGAAATCTTCGAAAGAACACATCAAAATCCGAACATTGATTATTTGACGATGCATATCTGGCCTAAAAACTGGAATTGGTTTAAAGCCGATAATGCCGAAGCGACAATGCCAAAAACTATTGAAAACGCTGGTAAATATATTGACGATCATATAAAAGTGGCAAACAATCTGAAAAGACCCATAATCATTGAAGAATTTGGACTTCCGAGAGAAAATGAAAATCTGAATTCGGGAGCATCTTCTGTTTACAGAAATCAATTTTACAGCTACATTTTTGGAAGAGTCGCTGAAAGCGTTAAAAACAATGGTCCGTTAAGAGCTGCCAATTTCTGGGGTTATGGGGGTGAAGGAAAAGCAATTCACCCAGACGGAAAATGGAATCCCGGAGAGCCTTTTACAACAGATCCTCCACAAGAACCACAAGGGTTGAATTCTGTTTTTAATGGAGATAAATCGACATTAGAAATTGTAAAAAAATACAACGTAGAATTAAAGAAATAAAAGAATCATTCATCTCTATTTTCTGTAGAGACGCACCGCAGTGCGTCTTACGCAACGATTATACGCGTCGTAAACTGAACGTAGACGCACTGCGGTGCGCCTCTACAGAATAACAAAATCGAAATTTGATAAAAAAGCACAGCATGAAAAATATATTTATTCTTTTTTGTTTTTTATTTCTGAACATCTCTTTTTCACAAAAGAAACAAGACTTTATTCTGAAATCTCCCGACGGAAAAATCGAAGTTAAAATTGCTGTGAATGATAAAATCTCTTGGTCAATTTCGCATGAAAAAGATTTGATTTTGGCTACGTCTGAAATGTCGATTACTTTATATCAAAATGAGGTTTTAGGAAAAAATCCAGTTATTTTAAATTCAAAAAAAGAAAATGTAAATACTTCTTTTGAAACACCTTTTTACAAAAAGAAAACCGTAAAAGATCAATACAACAAACTGATTCTAAATTTTAAAAATGATTTCGCTCTCGAATTTCGTGTTTTTGATGATGGGGCAGCGTATCGATTCATCACAAAAAAGAAAAAAGAGATTACTGTTAAAGACGAAGAAGTGGTGCTAAATTTCGACAAGGATTATAATACTTTGATGCCGTATGTACGTGATTTAAGAAATCCGAAAGATCAGTTTATTTCTTCTTTTGAATCGCACTATGAAAACAAAAAAATCAGCGAGTTTTCTAAAGACACTTTGGCATTCTTACCTTTTCTAATTGATTATAAAAACCATAAAAAAGCCATTTTCTTAGAAGCTGATCTAGAAGATTATGCGGGACTTTTTGTAACCAATAATAAAAACAAAACTGGCTTTGAATCTCGTTTTTCTAAATACCCTACTCAAGAAACCAACGGCGGTTTTAATTACCTCAACAAACTGATTACCGAAAGAGCCGATTATTTGGTAAAAACAAAAGGAACGAGAACTTTTCCGTGGAGAGCGATTGTCATTTCTGAAAATGATGCGGCTTTGGCCAATAATGATATGGTTCAGAAATTAGCAGAACCTTCTAGAATAAAGGATATTTCATGGATAAAACCAGGAAAAGTAGCTTGGGATTGGTGGAACGACTGGAATATTTACAACGTAGATTTTAAAGCTGGAATTAATACGCAGACATATAAATATTACATTGATTTTGCGTCTAAAAACAAAGTCGAATATGTGGTTTTGGATGAAGGCTGGAGTATTGAAACCGACATTATGAAACACAATCCAAATGTCGATTTGGAAGCTTTAATCGCTTACGCGAAAGAACGAAACGTTGGCATTATTTTGTGGGCTTCGTGGATGGCAATAAACGATAAAACAGAAGCCGTTTTTGACAATTATGCAAAACTAGGCGTAAAGGGCTTTAAAGTAGATTTTATTGACCGCGACGATGCCAAAATGGTAAATTCGGTTTATGATATTGCACAAAAAGCAGCCAATCATAAATTGATAATCGATTTTCACGGAATGTACAAACCAACTGGAATTCAGAGAACATATCCAAATATTTTAAACTTTGAAGGTGTAAAAGGCTTAGAAAACAATAAATGGACACCAAATGATGATGTTCCGTTATACGATACCACAATTCCGTTTATTAGAATGATGGCGGGTCCAATGGATTATACGCCAGGCGCTATGCGAAATGCTACAAAAAGCGAATTCAAGCCAAGTCATTCAACTCCAATGAGTCAAGGAACGAGATGTCACCAATTGGCACTATACACTATTTTTGAAGCGCCTTTACAAATGATGGCCGACAGTCCGACCGCTTTTATGAAAGAGCAAGAAAGTACTGATTTTATCGCTAAAGTTCCTACGACTTTTGATGAAACTGTTTCCTTAGACGGTGAAGTTGGAAAATATGTTTCTATTGCTAGAAGAAAAGGAAATACTTGGTACTTAGGCGCAATAACAAATTGGGATTCTAGAGAAGTAACAATTGATTTTTCTTTCCTTGAAAAAGGCAAAAAATTCCAAGCCGAAATTTTCTCTGATGGTATAAATGCCGACAAAGCTGCAACTGATTATAAAAAAGAAATGATTACTATTGACTCGACAACTAAACTAAAATATCGTTTAGCAAACGGTGGAGGATTGGCGATGATTATAAAATAAAATCCATTTCTATAAACAAACCCGACAGGTTTTAAAAACCTGTCGGGTTTATAATATCTAAACATGACGTCGACGCATAGAAGCGTATCTACGATTATGTATTTTTACGAATTAACAATTTATAATTAACAATTTATAATTAACAATTTATAATTAACAATTTATAATTAACAATTTATAATTAACAATTCACAATTAAGACAATATCTTCTCAATCGCATTCAATTCATCTTGCGAAAATTCAGTATTCTGTAAACAGTCAATATTATTACACAATTGTTTTACAGAACTTGCTCCAATTAAAACAGAAGTAATTCGTTTATCTTTTTGCAACCAAGCCAAAGCCATTTGTGCCAAAGACTGATTTCTATTCTGAGCAATTTCATTCAGCTGGATTAATTTCTGGATTCTTTCGTGCGTCACCTCATCTTCTTTCAAATGCCCATTTGGATTATGCGCTCGTGAGTTTTCAGGAATTCCTTTTAAATATTTATCCGTTAAAAGTCCTTGTGCTAAAGGTGAAAAAGCAATACAGCCTACTCCTTTTTCTTCTAAAACATCTAACAAGCCATTTTCAACCCAACGTTCCAACATGGAATATTTTGCTTGATGAATCAAACAAGGCGTTCCCAATTGCTTTAAAACATCGACCGCAACTCTGGTTTGCTCAGCAGAATAATTACTGATTCCAACATACAAAGCTTTTCCGCTTCTAACAGCGTGATCCAAAGCCATCATGGTTTCTTCAATTGGCGTTTCTGGATCTGGGCGGTGTGAGTAAAAAATATCGACATAATCAATGCTCATTCGTTTCAAACTCTGATCTAAACTTGACAATAGATATTTTCTCGAACCCCAATCTCCATAAGGACCTTTCCACATGGTATAACCTGCTTTAGTAGAAATTACGATTTCATCACGAAGATTCCCTTGAAAATTATGCCACAAGATTTTACCAAAGTTTTCCTCAGCAGAACCTGGAACTGGCCCATAATTATTCGCTAAATCAAAATGGGTAATTCCTTTATCAAAAGCTTCAATGGCAATACTTTCGGCATTTTCAAAATTATCAACCGAACCGAAGTTGTGCCATAATCCTAAAGAAATTTCAGGAAGCAGCAAACCGCTTTTTCCGCATCTGTTATATTTCATTGTTTTAATTTAAAAGTTGGAGTTTTTAATAGATTTTAAAAATACAAAAAACTCCCGCAGATTTAGCAGATTTTGGAGATTAAAAAAATCTACTTGATCTGCTAAATCTGCGAGAGAAAATTAAAATCTAATTCTTTTTTAATGTATTAAAAGTTAAAGAACAAACGATACTCTTTATTCTAAATCGTGTAGTCTTTTCAGTTTGAAAGAAAAATAAATATAAAAAATACCGCTTGCGATGAAAGCAAAAGCAGTCCAATATACTATTGAAAGTCCAGCAAAAATAGGATTCCATAATAATAAAAACGAAAACAACACTCCCAAAATCCCTAATCCTAAAAGATTTTTCCAATCTGGAACCGAATAGCTCTTTAAATTAAAAGCCATAAAAATAGCCATTATAGAACGAAACAAAATAGCCAATCCAACATAAAGTGGCAAAAGTGTTACCGAAACTAACGGATTAGCAATTAATACGATTCCAACACCTAAACCTATAATTCCTGATACCAGTGTCCAACCCCAATTGTCTATTTTTTTTCTGTTTGAAAGCGCAAAAATAATTTCAAAAATTCCGCTGACCAGAAACGACACACTAAATAAAAATGCCAAAGTTAAATATGCTTTTACAGGTGTGGCAAAAGACCAAAATCCGATGATTACAAAAAGTATTCCCACTAATAACGGAATGTACCAATAATCAATTGCTGCTTTCACTTTTTTAAATAAAGAATGTTCCATAATACTATTTTAAAATCTTGCCTACTCTATAAAGTTTTCAGCTTACCTTGAATTGCCAATTAAAAAACATTTAAATAGCTGTCTATCAAAGATAAAATAAAAGCATAAACCAAAATAGTTTTTCTATAATAAAATACTTACATGTAAATTTTTATCATGGCATCTATTAAAAACCCAATTCATTTTTAATTTTGTAAATTTGTTTAAATTCTTAAATTATGAATAATAACTGGCAAAATTTAATTTCGATAAATCCTGATATAAGATTTGGTAAACCTGTAATCACGGGAACTAGAATTTGTGTTTCAGATATTCTTTCATGGCTATCAACAGGAATGTCTTTTGAAGAAATTATTGAAGATTTCCCTGAATTAAATAAAGAACATATTCTTGCAGCTTTAGCTTTTGCGGCCAACAGAGAAAACATTACCAAAATAGTCGCAGCATAATGAAACTGCTCTTAGACGCCAATATTTCTTGGAGAATAACCAAACTTATTGAAAGTAGTTTTCGTACTTGTCTCCATTCTAAAGATATTCCAGTAAATCAACCCGCAAAAGATTTGGAAATTTGGGAGTATGCTAAAAAAAATAGTTTTACCATACTTACACATGATGATGATTTTGAAAAATTATTACTTCTAAAAGGTGTTCCTCCAAAAGTGATTATTTTAAAGACTTTCAATAAAAATACTAAAGAACTTTCGGAACTCTTAATTTCAAAAAAGGAAATTATAGAATCATTTATTCAAAACGATGAATTAATGATTTTAGAAATATATTAAAAATATATCGCCACGAACTCACGAATTACAAATCAATTAATTCGTGAATTCGTGGCGAAAAAACTCTGAACCTTTGTCACTTTGCTTCTTTGTCCCTCAAAAAAGCTACTCTTTAATTTCAAAAGCACTCTGCAAACCTTTATCAGAGCTTCCTCCAACCATGATTTTAAACGTTCCCGGTTCTACCAAATAATTTCCTTCATTATCATAAAACCCAAGTTCCTTATCGGTTAAAGTAAAGTTTATCGTTTTAGTTTCACCTTTTTTCAAATTAACCAATTCAAAACCCTTCAATTCTTTTATTGGCCGAACGATACTTGCAAATTCATCATGAATGTATAATTGCACCACTTCTTTTCCATCATAATTTCCTGAATTTGTAACCTCAACGCTTACCTGAACTTTTTCACCTTTTGCAAAAGCAGTTTTATTCAACTTCAAGTTTTTATAATCGAAAGTTGTATAGCTTAAACCAAAACCAAACGGAAACTGAGGCGTTTTCTCCACATCCATATAATGCGACCAGAAAACATTTTTATCACTGTCAGTTGGTCTTCCTGTGCTGTATTTGTTGTAATAAATTGGAACTTGCCCAACATTTCTAGGAAACGACATTGGCAATTTCCCACTCGGATTATAATCTCCGTATAAAACCTGCGCAATTGCATTTCCAGCCTGCGTACCTAAATGCCAAGCTTCTACAATTGCCGGAACATTTTCTGCAGCCCATGGAATACTCAACGGACGGCCATTATTTAAAACCAAAACCACATTTGGATTTGCTTTATAGATTTCTTCTAATAATTCCTGCTGTAAACCTGGCAGATTCAAATCAGTTCTGCTTCTTCCCTCACCACTTTGAAAACCGTATTCACCTAAAACCATCACCACAACATCGGCATTTTTTGCTGCATTTTTAGCTGCTTCAAATCCGCTTTTATCTATTGTATTGAAAACGGTTTCAGTTAAGAAAGTCGCTTTTTGTTTTAATAAATCAGCTCCTTTTTCAAAAGTTAGCTGATTGCCTTTATATTGCTGCATTCCTTCTAAAACAGAAACTGCAGTATCATCAGAAGCTGCAATTCTCCAGCTTCCCAACGGACTGTTTTTATCATTTGCCAACGCTCCAATCAAAGCAATTTTCTGTCCAGATTTCTTTAGCGGAAGCAAATTCTTTTCATTTTTCAGTAAAACGATCGATTTCTTCGCCATATCCAAAACGCCTTCGTTGTTCGCTTTGCTTCCAACAACTTCTTTTTCGCGTTTTTCATCACAATATCTGTACGGATCATCAAATAAACCCAATTCAAATTTGACACGTAAAATTCTGCGAACCGCATCATCGACCAAAGCTTCTTTTACTTTTCCAGATTTTACCAGATCAACTAATTTCGCCACATACAAATACGATTCCATATCCATATCAGAACCTGCAATTACTGCTTTTGCCGTTGCATCGGCTTCGTCTTTTGCATAACCGTGCGCTATCATTTCACGAATTGAAGCATAATCAGAAATCACAAATCCGTCAAACTTCCATTTTCCCTTTAAAATATCTCTTTGCAAAAAAGCGCTTCCAGTCGCAGGAACACCATTCAAAGTATTAAACGAATTCATAAACGTTCGAACTCCAGCGTCAACCGTTGCTTCAAAAGGAGGCAAAACCGAATTGTACAATTTCGAATTACTAATGTCTACAATATTATATTCCAATCCCGCTTCAACATAACCATAAGCCGCAAAATGTTTCGCACAAGCCGCGATCGTATTTACTTTAGCCATATCAGCTATAGTTTCTCCTTGAAAACCTTTAACTCTTGCATATCCAATTTTACTTCCTAAGTATGGATCTTCTCCCGAGCCTTCCATCACACGTCCCCAACGCGCGTCGTTCGCAACGTCAACATTTGGTCCAAAAGTCCAATTGATTCCAGATGCCGAAGCTTCATCTGCTGCAATCGCCGCCGATTTTTTAATCGCTTCCAAATCCCAACTTGCCGCTTCTGCCAACGGAATCGGACTTAACGTTTTATAGCCATGTATTACGTCAAAACCAATAATTAATGGAATTCCCAAACGGGTTTCTTCCACCGCAATTTTCTGCACCGCGCGCACTTCTTTCACGCCACGAACCGTCAGCATTGATCCGACCAATCCTTTTCTTAAATGTTCGTATTTTAACTCAGCTGTTCCGCCTTTTGGCGCAGGTCCCGTAACATCCCAAAAGCCATTATATTGGTTCATCTGCCCTACTTTTTCCTCCAATGTCATTAACGGTATAAGCAAATCAATACGCTGCTCAACAGTTTTATTCTTATCCAGATACGGCTTTTTTTGTGCATTCATATTTCCAACAGTAAACAGGGAAAATACCCCAATAATTAGTATTTGTTTATTTTTCATTGTGGTTTAGTTAGTTTTTTTTCTAAGGTTCTGAGACGCTAAGATTCTAAGTTTTTATATTTTGGCGTGCCCCGCTGAAAAAAGCGGGTCGGGCTATCCGTTTCAAGTCCTCGCCTGTTCGTTCCTCACGGCTGTGGGCTTTCCACTTCTATCCCTCACGCAAATCGTTTTCAAAAGAACGTTTTGGTCATCTTGTCATCCTGAGGAACGAAGGATCACACTAGAAGCTCCGCATAGAACTCCGCTAATCTTTGTGGAGTTACATGTGTGATCCTTCGTTTCTCAGAATGACAAACTTTGTGTCTCACTTTGCGGGCTTCGACTTCGCTAAGCCTGACAAAGCAAATCAAAATCTAAAATCTTGCTTCTTTCTTCTTTATAGACTCACTCAGAAACAAAACAAGAAGCAGGCAAATTCGCTTTATTAAACAAATCTGACTGAATCGTATTTCCCCATGCAAATCTCACTTTTGCTGGAGAAGCTACTTTCTTACTTGTCAAAATCACTTCGTTATTTTTAATCGAAGCTTCGGCTGGATAGAAAACTCCATCTATTCCCGCAACCTCAAATTGATTCGATTTTTTGTCTTTAAAGTATAATCCGTCTCCGTAGTGAAAAGAAACTGTTACTGTATTTTTATCCACTTTAATTCCCTTAAAAATAGGCCCATTAACCAAACTAGAATTGGTTTTGTAGTTTTCTGCCAAAGCCAAATTCGCTAAACGAATTCCAACCGATTTTTTATTTTTTGGATGAATATCAATCGTATCCGAAATATCACTGATTACCACCATTCCTGTTTTCGGAACTTCTTTCAATAATTTTCTCTGCGAATCTCTAACTGTCACATTAGAAAAATTGTTCTTTCCGGTTTTAAATGGTGCAATCTGAACATAATAAAAAGGAAAATCGTCTTTCCATTCTTTTCTCCATGAAGTAATTAAAGCAGCCAAAGTTTTATCATAAACCAAAGAACCTACATTCGACTCTCCTTGATACCAAAGCGTTCCTGCAATTTTAAATCCTATGATTGGATATATCATGGCATTGTAAGCTCTTCCAGGTTGTCTTGGTCCATATTCTTGTTCGTTTAATTTTTTGGCGTTTTCCAATAAAATCGGATCGTTATTTACGACTTCTGCAGGCATCCAAATTTCTGCGGGAGTTCCGCCCCAATTTGAAGAAATTAATCCGATTGGGACGTTTTGCAAATCTTCGCGCAAGCGTTTTGCAAAAAAGTAACCAACAGCGCTAAAATATTTCATGGTTTCTGGAGTCGATTCTGTCCAATTTCCCAGCAAATTATTCTGCGGATTCTCAGCAGTCAATTTCGGAACTGTGAAAAAACGAATATTAGGATTTGTAGCATTTTTCATTTCTTCTTCGCCATCATCAATTCCCCAGCTCACCGACATTTCCATATTCGATTGTCCGGAACAAAGCCAGACTTCGCCAATTAAAATGTTTTTTAAAACCACTTCATTATAGCCTTTTATCGAAATTGTAAACGGTCCTCCTGCTTCTGGAGTTTTAATGGTAATTTCCCATTTTGCCTGATTATTGGCAACAGTTTTATATTCCTGATTATTCCAGCTAGAAATTAGTTTGATTTCTTCTTTTGGATTCGCCCAACCCCAAATTTTCACTTGAGAGTTGCGCTGTAAAACCATATTATCACCAAAAATATTCGGAAGCGACACATTTGCCATCATAGTACTGGAAATCAATAGAAAGAAAACAAACTTAAAAATATTATTTTTCATTTAGCAACTTCTTTAAAAATGGGCCATATTCCTCTGCCAAAACCTTATGATCTGCCATATCTGGATGACCTGAACATCCATTTGGTGTCATTGGTTTGAACTTGAAAATCTTAATTGATTTGTGTGATTTATCATTCGCAAAAGCGTTCTTAACTTTATTCAGACAATCTTCAAAAACAACTGCTCTTTCTCCGCCAACCATTGGACTATTTGTAATTACAATCTGTGTATTCGGATTGTGTTTGTAAAGCATTTTGATGAAGTCGATATAATTCGAAACATACTTTTCTGGATTAAATGGCAAGCGTTCTTTTTTACCATCTCCACCAGAAAAATCATTTGTTCCTAAGGCAATACTGATAATGTCGGGCTGAAACCCAAAGTCGTATTTCGGTTTTGAAGCCTCTTTTGTCAAATATAAATTGGGATAAACATCTGGCATTATGGCTTCGTCTTTATGCTCATCGTTCCAATTTCTGTACATTCCTATTCCCGAAACACAGCTCATTAAATAATCGACACGAATTGCGCGCGAAAGTGTTGGCCCATAAGCATAATACCCATTATGATGATCCATATATTCGCCTTTATCGCAAGGAACATCCGATGGATCGCTCGCAGCACCGCAAGTAATAGAATCGC